>JALORY010000047.1 GCA_025458675.1 Gammaproteobacteria bacterium
CACGTACTCGACCAACGCGAGGTTCGCCGGATTGTCCTCGACGTAGAGCACGGTCTGCCCCGAGCCATGCGCCGCAACCCGCGTCACCACCTCACCCGCCGGGACGGCCTGCGGGGCCGCGCGCGCCGGGGCCGCGCTCGACAGCGGCAGCCGGACCCAGAACCGGCTGCCCTCGCCCGGCGCGCTGGTGACGCCGATCTCGCCCCCCATCAACGCCACCAGCTTGCGGGTGATGGTGAGCCCGATGCCGGTCCCCTCGATCTCGTCCCGGTCCGCGGCCACGCGGGTGAACGGCTCGAAGATCCGGCCGATCTGCTCGGCGGTCAGGCCGACGCCGGTGTCGACCACGGCGATCTCGCAGGTGCCGTGGCTCGCGTTCGCCTCCAGGCCGACGCTGCCGTTCGGCCGGTTGTACTTGATCGCATTGGACAGCAGGTTGAGGACCACCTGCTTGAGGCGTGTGTGGTCGGCGCGCACGTGCAGGCCGCTCGCGCTCGCCTGGTCGACCAGCTCGATGCCGTGCTTCTCCGCCAGGGGGGCGACGAGGCTCACGCACTCGCCCATCACGTCGTCGATGGTCACGTCGTCGAGGATCGCCTCTATCTTGCCGGCCTCGATCTTGGCGAGGTCCAGGACGTCGTTGATGAGCTGCAGCAGGTGCCACCCCGCCCGAGCGATCTGGTCGACGCTCTCCTGCTGTGCGGCGGTGAGCGGCTGCTCGGGATCCGTCTGGAGCAGCTGGGCGAAGCCGAGGATGGCATTCATCGGCGTGCGCAGTTCGTGGCTCATGCTCGAGAGAAACTCCGACTTCGCCCGGTTCGCGCCCTCGGCAAGATCCTTCGCCTCCTCGAGGGCGCGCCGCGCCGCCCGGGCGGCCGTGTTGTCCCGCACCAGGCAGACGTACATGGCCTCGAGCCCGGTCTCGGTGCGCTCGACCGACAGCGACGCCGGGAACTCGCGCCCGGCGTGGTGGCGTGCGATCAGCTCGCCCACGAGGGTAGGCGCCGCGTCCTCGTGGCGGATCTCGGGAACGAAATCCCGGATCGCCCGGTTCCGCATCTCGTCCGCGCGAACGCCGAAGAGCTGCTCCGCCGCCGGGTTCGCCGTCTGCACGCGCCCCTCCGCGTCCAGCGTGAGGATGCCGTCGAAGGCGTTGTTGAAGATGGTGCGCAGCCGCACCTCGCTCTCGAGAATCGCGAGCGCCTGCCGCGTCAGCGCGTCCTCGCTGCGGGTGCGCTCCTCCACCTCCCGCTGCAGGGCGGCGTTGGCGCGCTCGATCCGCTCCGCGTAGGCCGCCTGTGCGCGCTCCAGCGCACGCCGCCGCTCCACCTCGGCCTCCAGCTCGGCAGCCCGCTGCTGCAGCCGGCTGCTCAGCGCCGCGTTGCCGAAGCGCAGCTCCAACGATTCCCGCAGCCGGCCGCTGACCTGGTAGGCGGCGGCGGCCAGCAGGCCGACGAAGACTGCGCTGACCAGGGCGACCGAGGGCGCCGCGGGATTGGTCTCGAAGAGCAGGCGCGCGGTCGTCGGCAGCGTCAGCGGCAGCAGGTACGAGAGGTACGCGTCGTACGCCGGGGCGAGCGTCACCATCGTGCTGGTCGCGAGGATCCCGATCACCGTCACGATCAGGAGCATGGACTCGAAGCCGGCGCCGGCGCCGAGCAGCAGCGGCGCCAGCCCGCACAACCCGCCGGTCATCGCCGCCCCGGTCCGGAGCGCGGTCATCTGGGCGTCGGCCAGCGCAGGGCCGGCCGGCCATCGCCGGAGACGAGCCCACCACCCGAGGCGCAGCGCTGCGGTGGCCGCGACGAGCCCGAACCACCCGGCCGAGACCTCCGGCGCGAGCCGCTGCCAGGTCAGCGAGATCACGAGCGCGCTGAACAGGACCGCGCCGGCCAACTCCATGGGCACGAGGCCGTGGGCGAGCCTCGCCTGCTCCTGCCGGACTTCGGCCGCGACCGCCGCGGCCTCGGCGGTCGCCGCCTCAGAAGGTGAGAGGGACTGGCTCGGGCTCGGGCTCGACATAGCGCTCCCTGATCTCCATGACCTTCGGCACCACGCCGAGGAAGGCCTTCACCACCGCGGGGTCGAAGTGCGTGCCCGCGAGGCGGCGGATCTCGTCGAGGCTCGCCTCCACCGACCACGGCTCCTTGTACGGCCGCCGCGAGGTCAGCGCGTCGAAGACGTCGGCCACCGCGACGATGCGGGCCTCGAGCGGGATCTCCTTGTCCTTGAAGCCGCGCGGGTAGCCCGTGCCGTCCCACTTCTCGTGGTGCGCCCGCGCGATCCGGGCAGCCATCTGCAGCAGGTTGGACTGGTGGCCGTCGAGGATCTCCCCGCCGATCTCGGTGTGGGTCTTCATGATCGACCACTCCCAGGGCTCGAGCCGGCCGGGCTTGAGGAGGATGCCGTCGGGTATCCCGAGCTTGCCGATGTCGTGCATCGGGCTCGCGTGCAGGATCAGCTCCGCCGCGCTGTCGTTGAGACCCATCGCGCGCGCGACGAGCTCCGAGTACTTGCTCATGCGCACGATGTGGAAGCCGGTCTCGTTGTCGCGGTACTCCGCGGCCTTGCCCAGCCGGCGCACGATCTCGAGACGCGTTTCGTAGAGCTCGGCGGTTCGCTCGCGCACGCGCCGCTCGAGCAGCTCGTTCTGCTCGCGCACGCGCCGGTGCAGCAGCCGGACCTCGAGCAGGTTGCGGATGCGGTTCAGCACCTCCGCGCGGTTGAAGGGCTTGGTGACGAAGTCCTTCGCGCCCTCGGCGAGGGCGCGCAATCGGGTGTCGTCGTCGGTCTGCGCCGTGAGCACGATGACCGGCACGTAGTCGTCGCCGGCCTCTTCCCGGAGCAGCCGGAGCACGCCGAAGCCGTCCAGCCTCGGCATGCGGATGTCGAGCAGGATGGCGTCGAACGGCGTCTCGCGCTGCAACCCGATCACCGCGGTGGAGTCGTTCGTCACGACCACGTTGGTGTAGCCCTCGGCCGCGAGCATCCGCCCGAGCAGCAGCGTGTTGGCCGGCTGGTCGTCGACGACCAGCACCCGCGCCTGGAGGTGACCCTGGACCTCGGGCGGCGGTGGGGCTTCGAGCACGGCTGACATGGCGTGAGCTCCGGGGCGCGGGCACGTCCCTCGATGGCGGCATGCGGCTAACGGCCGGCCCGGCGCGAAGTTGAGGGACACCCGGGCGGGGCGGCCGCGCGTTCGTTGTACACTCCGGCCTCCCCGAGTCCGACGAGCCCCCCGATGCCCGCTCTGCAGAACGACCGACTGCTCCGCGCGCTGCTGCGCGAGCCCGTGGACGCGACGCCCGTCTGGATGATGCGTCAGGCCGGCCGCTACCTGCCGGAGTACCGCGCGACCCGCGCCCGGGCCGGCTCGTTCATGGACCTGTGCAAGAGCCCGGAGCTCGCCTGCGAGGTGACGCTCCAGCCGCTCGAGCGCTACCCGCTCGACGCCGCCATCCTGTTCTCGGACATCCTCACGGTACCGGACGCGATGGGGCTCGGCCTGTACTTCACCGAGGGCGAGGGCCCTCGCTTCGAGCGCACCGTGCGCAGCGCGGCCGACGTGCGCGCACTGCGCCTGCCGGACCCCGAGGAGGAGCTCCGCTACGTGATGGACGCCGTGCGGACGATCCGCCGCGCGCTCGCCGGCCGGGTCCCGCTGATCGGGTTCTCGGGCAGCCCATGGACGCTCGCGACCTACATGGTGGAAGGCGGGAGCGCCAAGAACTTCGCCCGCTGCAAGCGGATGATGTTCGACTCCCCCGCGCTGATGCACGACCTCCTGGGGCGCCTCGCGCAGGCCGTGACCGCCTATCTCAACGCCCAGGTGGCCGCCGGGGCGCAGGCGCTCATGATCTTCGACACCTGGGGCGGCGTGCTCACGCCGCGCGACTACCGCGAGTTCTCGCTCGATTACATGCGCCGCATCGTCGGGGGGCTCACGCGCGAGGCGGACGGACGCCGGGTGCCCGTGATCCTCTTCACCAAGGGGGGCGGACAGTGGCTCGCGGACATGGCCGACACCGGCGCGGACGCGCTGGGCGTGGACTGGACGACGGACATCGGCGACGCCCGCGCCCGCACCGGGGACCGCGTCGCGCTGCAGGGCAACCTCGACCCCTGCATGCTGTACGCCTCGCCCGAGCGCATCCGGTCGGAGGTCGGGCGGATCCTCGACAGCTACGGCCGAGGCCACGGCCACGTGTTCAACCTCGGCCACGGCATCCACCCGGACGTCGACCCCGACCGCCCGGCCGCGCTGGTCGCGGCGGTGCACGAGCTGAGTCGGCCCTATCACGCCTGACGCGAGCGCGCTCGGCGCTCCGCCCCCTGGACCGGCCCCGTAATTCCCGGACGGGCGATGCGCTTATCCCATGTAATGCCGGCCGTAAGCAGCGGCGCGGGCCTGGTGCCGGGTGCTGCTCGCGAAACATCTGGTCGATGCGACGGGCGCGCATGTCCTGCGCGGACACGCCGTGAATACGTCCCTGTAGGCTCGCCAGCGGCATCCCTGCCGCTGACGGTCCGCGCAGGTCAAGACGCGCCCGCCGCCTGTCGGTCGCGTGCCGCCTTCCGGCGGGCCTGAGCCGGGCGACGCCTCCCGCCCCAGCGATCCAGCGGTTTCCCCGACGGGCCGGGGGAGTAGAGTCCGCGGATGACCAGCCGCCCGGCCGCGCCATGACCGACAGCCCGCGCCCCGCCAACCGCCTCGCGGCGGCCGCCAGCCCCTACCTGCAGCAGCACGCGCACAACCCGGTCGACTGGTGGCCGTGGGGCGAGGAGGCGCTGGCGCTGGCACGCGCGCGCAACCGTCCGATCCTGCTGTCGATCGGCTATTCGGCCTGCCACTGGTGCCACGTGATGGCGCACGAGTCCTTCGAGGACGACGAGACGGCCGCGCTGATGAACGCTCTGTTCGTCAACGTCAAGGTGGACCGCGAGGAGCGGCCGGACCTCGACCGGATCTACCAGACCGCGCACCAGCTGCTGGCGCAGCGGCCGGGCGGCTGGCCGCTCACGGTCTTCCTCACACCCGACGACCAGACGCCGTTCTTCGCCGGCACGTACTTCCCGCGGGAGCCGCGCCACGGACTGCCGTCGTTCCGCGAGCTGCTGCGGCACATCGACGCCGCCTGGCGCGAGCAGCAAGGGGCGATCGCCGAGCAGAACGCGGCGCTGCGCGCGGCCTTCGGGGACCTCGAGCCCGACGGGGCCGGCAGCGCGCGGCTCGACGCAGCACCGATGGAGGTCGCCCGGCAGCAGCTGGCGCGCAGCTTCGACGCCGTGAACGGCGGCTTCGGCCGCGCGCCCAAGTTCCCGCACCCGCCACAGCTCGGCCGGCTGCTGCGCCACTGGGCGGCGACGGCGGCGGCGGGCGAGCCCGACCACCGCGCCCGCACGATGGCGCTCCACACCCTGAGCTGCATGGCGCACGGCGGGATCCGCGACCACCTGGGCGGCGGCTTCTGCCGCTACTCGGTCGACGACGAGTGGGGCATCCCGCACTTCGAGAAGATGCTCTACGACAACGGGCCGCTGCTCGCGCTCTACGCCGAGGCCTGGCAGGCGGCCCGCGACCCGCTCTACGCCGAGGTGTGCGAAGGCATCGCCGAGTGGGTGATCCGCGACATGCAGCTGCCGGACGGCGGGTACTGCGCCGCGCTCGACGCCGACAGCGAGGGCGAGGAAGGGCGCTACTACGTCTGGACGCGCGAGGAGGTCGAGTCCGTCGTCGGGTCCGCGGCCTACCCGGCGTTCGTCCGCCGCTTCGGGCTCGACCGGCCCGCGAACTTCGAGGGCCGCTGGCACCTTCACGTCCGCGCCGGGTTCGACGAGATCGCCGCCGCGCAGGGCGGTGATCCCGCGACGGTCAGGGCACAGGTCGACGCGGCGCGCGGCGCCCTGCTGCACGCCCGAGCGCGCCGAGTGCCGCCCGGCCGCGACGACAAGGTGCTGACCAGCTGGAACGCCCTCATGATCCGCGGCATGGCCCGGGCGGGGCAGGCCCTCGGGCGGCCCGACTGGATCGCCTCGGCGCAGCGCGCACTGGACTTCGTCCGCGGCGCCCTGTGGCGCGACGGCCGGCTGCTCGCGAGCTGGAAAGACGGCCGGGCGGACCTGCCCGCCTATCTCGACGACCACGCGTTCCTGATCGACGCCCTGCTGGCGCTGCTGCAGGCGCAGTGGCGGCGGGAGGACCTCGACTTCGCCCGCGCGCTCGCGGAGCTGCTGCTCGCGCGCTTCCAGGACGGCGCGAAGGGCGGCTTCTACTTCACCGCGGACGACCACGAACGGCTCGTCCACCGGCCGAAGCCCTACGGCGACGAGTCTCTGCCTGCGGGCAACGGGATCGCCGCCCTCGCGCTCACACGGCTCGGGCACCTCCTCGGCGAGCCGCGCTACCTGGACGCGGCCGAGCGCACGCTCCGCAGCGCCTGGGAGCAGATCGGCCGGCTGCCCTACGCCCACGCGACGCTGCTGGACGCCCTCGACGAGCACCTCGATCCGACCGAGGTCGTCGTCCTGCGGGGCGGCGCCGACCTCGGCGCCTGGCTCGGGCGCGCCACCGCGCGCTACGCCCCGCGGCGGCTGACGATCGCCATCCCTGCGGACGAGCCGGAATTGCCCCCGGGGCTCGCCGCCCGCCGGGCCCCGCCGAGCGGCTGCCTCGCGTACGTCTGCCGCGGCACGCAGTGCGAGGCCCCGCTGGCGGACCTGGCGGCGCTCGACGCGGCCCTCAAGGCCACCGAGCCGCCGGGGGAATAGACACCGCTCGCCGGGCATGTGCCATGCTCCGTGTCCGGCCCGTGCGATTCGCGGACAGGCCGCAGGACCACCCCACGGAACGAGGAGAGCGAGAATGACGAGAACGACGACGATCGCGCTGGCCGCAACATTGGCGCTGGCGGGGCTGCACGGCGCAGCGGGCGCGGCGGAAGCGCAGACCGCACCGAAGCAGAAAGTGGTCTACCACGTGAACGGCGACGACCCCAAGCAGCAGGCGGCGGCGCTCGGCAACATCCAGAACCACATCAACGCAGTCGGCAAGGACAACATCGACCTCAAGGTCGTGATGCACGGCGACGGGCTGTCGCTGCTGCTCTACCCCGACGCGCTGGCGAAGACCAAGATGAAGGCCGCGAACGCCACCGAGGAGATGCAGTCCAAGATCACCGGCATCAAGCAGCAGGGCGTGCAGTTCCAGGTCTGCGGCAACACCCTGAAGGGCCGCAGCGTCGACCCGAAGGACCTGTACGACGTCGACGCCAAGGACATCGTGCCGTCCGGCGTCGCGCAGCTCGGCCTGCTGCAGTCGCAGGGCTACGCCTACATCAAGCCCTGACGCGACGCGTCGACGGCCGTCGCAAGCCCGCTCCGGCGGGCTTTTTTCTTTCCGTAGATCACGGGCGCGGGTCGATCCCCCAGCGCGCCTCGGCCTCGGCGTCGGCCGCGCGGTGCGCGACCCAGCGATCTCCCGTCGCGGTCGTCTCCTTCTTCCAGAACGGCGCGCGGGTCTTGAGCCAGTCGATGACGAACTCGCAGGCGCGGAAGGCCTCCCCGCGGTGGCGGCTCGCCACTGCGACGAGCACGATCGGCTCCTCGGGGCGCAGCGTGCCGACGCGGTGCACGACGCGCACGCCTTCGAGGTCCCAGCGGGCGCGGGCCTCGGCGACGATCGCCTCGAGGCTGCGCTCGGTCATGCCCGGATAGTGCTCGAGGGTCATGGTGGCGACCGGCTCGCCCTCGTTCAGGTCGCGCATGAGGCCGAGAAAGCTCACGACGGCGCCGATGCGCGGGTTGCCCGCCCGCAGCGCGGCGATCTCGGCCGCGGCGTCGAAGGGCTCCTGCTGGACCCGGACCTCGTCCATCAGCCGCCGGTGACGGGCGGAAAGAAGGCGACCTCGTCGCCGTCGGCGACGGCGTCGCCCGGCCGCGCCATCGCCTGGTTCACCGCGCAGAGCACCGGCCGGGTCTCCGCCAGCGCCTCGGCCCACGCGCCGCCGCGCTCGCGCAGCGCGGAGCGCAGCGTGGCGACGTCGGCGACGCCCGGCGGCAGCGCCAGCGATTCCTCGTCGACGCCGAGGCGCTCGCGCAGGCTGGCGAAATAGCGCAGGCGGATCACGCGAGCAGCTCGCCGAACGGCAGGAAGTCGACCGGGTCGCCGGCGGCGAGGGCCTTGTTCTCGGGCAGCACGGCGAGCCCGTTCGCCCAGGCGACCGAGCTCAGCACCGCGGAGGAGCGGCTGGGGTGGACGTGGACCACGGCCGCGCCGTCGGGCCCGCGCTCGAGCCGGGCCCGCGCGTACTCGCGGCGCTTGTCGGGTCGCGGCCAGTCGAAGGCGGCGACGGCCCGCAGCGGCACGGGCATCGGATCCGCGCGCCCCTGCATCGCCAGGATGAAGGGCCGCGCCAGGAGCACGAAGGTGACGAACAGCGACACCGGATTGCCGGGCGTGCCGATGAACGGCGTCCCGCCGATCCGGCCGAAGGCGAGCGGCTTGCCGGGGCGGATGGCGATCTTCCACAGGTCGAGCACGCCGAGCCGCTCGACCGCGGGCTTGACGTGGTCCTCCTCGCCGACCGAGACGCCGCCGGTGGCGAGCACGAGATCCGCCGCGGCCGCGCCGCGCGCGAGCGCCGTGCAGGTCGCCTCCAGGGTGTCCTCGACGATGCCGAGCTCGACGACCTCGCAGCCGAGCGCCCGCAGCAGGGCGCCCGCCGTGTAGTGGTTCGAGTCGTAGATCTGGCCGGGGCCGAGCGGCTGCCCGGGCATCACCAGCTCGTCGCCCGAGCAGAAGAGCGCGACCCGCAGGCGCCGGTACACCGTGACCGCACCGACGCCGACCGAGGCCGCGAGCCCGAGGTGCGCGGGCCCGAGCAGGGTGCCGGCCGCGAGCACCTCGCTTCCGGCCCGAATGTCCTCACCGGCGCGTCGCACGTTGGCGCCGGGCTTCGGGGTCTGCCGGACGACGACCGCGTCGCCGTCCGCCGTGCAGACCTCCTGCATCACCACCGCGTCGGCGCCCGGGGGCATCGGGGCGCCGGTGAAGATGCGCGCCGCCGTCCCCGGGACGAGGGCCGCGCCGGCGGCTCCGGCCGCGATCCGCTGCGACACGGACAGCCGCGGGGACTCGCCGGCGAGGTCCGCGACGCGCACGGCGTAGCCGTCCATCGCGCTGTTGTCCCAGGGCGGGACGTCGATCGCGCTCGCAACGGGCGCGGCGAGCACCCGGCCCAGGCCCGCCTCGAGCGGGACAGTCTCGACGCCGGCCACGGGCCGCGCGTGCGAGAGCAGCAGCGACAGGGCCTCCTCGACCGAGCGCAGGCCTGCCGACGTCGGCTCGCAGTCGCAGCCGCTCATCGCTCGAGGAAGCGCGGGAACATCGCCGCGAGGTTGCAGGGCTGGGTCCGCGCATCGAGCTGCGGCCCGATGATCTGCTCCCAGCCCGTCCGGCAGGCGCCGGAGGAGCCCGGCAGGCAGAAGATCAGCGTGCCGTTGGCGATACCGCCCACGGCCCGCGATTCGACGGTCGAGGTGCCGATCTCCTGGAACGAGATCGCCCGGAAGAGCTCGCCGAAGCCCTCCATCACCTTGTCGAGGAGCGGCGTCACCGCCTCCGGCGTGCTGTCGCGGCCGGTGAAGCCCGTGCCACCGGTCGTGACGACGACCTGCACCGCCGGGTCGGCGATCCACGCCGAGATCACGGCGCGCAGCCGGTAGACGTCGTCCGGCACGATCGCGCGCGCCGCCAGGCGGTGGCCTGCGGCGACCACCACCTGCGCGAGGTAGCCGCCCGAGCGGTCGTCCTCCAGGGTGCGCGTGTCGGAGACGGTGAGAATGGCGACGTCGAGCGGCCGGAAAGCGGCGTCGCCGTGCGCGTGGCCCATGAGTGGCTCCTCCTAGTCGAGATCGAGGCCGAAGGCCTCGCGGAAACGGGCCGCGAACTCTGCCCGGCTGAAGCGGTGGTTCTGCGTGCCCGCGCACTCCACCTTCATCGCGCCCATCAGGGCGGCGACCCGCCCGGTCAGCTCCCAGTCGAGCCCGTTCATCAAACCGTAGAGCAGCCCTGCGCGATACGCATCCCCGCAGCCCGTGGGGTCTGTCACCGCCCCGGCGGGGGCGGCCGGGATCCGGAAGACGCGCTCGCGGGTGAAGATCAGCGAGCCCTCGGCACCGCGCGTGACGATCACGGCCGCGACCTGCTGCGCCAGCGCCTCCGGTCCCTTGCCGGTGCGCTCCGCCATCAGCTTGGCCTCGTAGTCGTTGAAGGCCAGCCAGGTCGCCTGGGACGCGAAACGCTCGAGCGCGGGGCCGTCGAACATCGGCATGCCCTGGCCGGGGTCGAACATGAACGGGATGCCCGCGGCCGCGAACTGCTCGGCGTGCTCGATCATCCCCTGCCGGCCATCGGGCGACACGAGCCCGATGCTGACCCCCGGCGCCTCGTCCACGCGGTTGACATGCGCGTGATTCATCGCCCCCGGGTGGAAGGCGGTGATCTGGTTGTCGTCCTGGTCCGTGGTGATGTAGGCCTGCGCCGTGTAGGTGCCGGGCACCACGCGCACGTGGTCGCGGGCGACGCCGCAGCGGTCCATCCACGCGGCGTAGGGGCCGAAGTCGTCGCCGACGGTCGCCATCGGCCGCCCGGCGCCGCCGAGCAGCGCGAGGTTGTAGGCGATGTTGCCGGCGCAGCCGCCGAACTCGCGCCGCAGGTCCGGCACGAGGAAGGAGACGTTCAGGATGTGCACCTGCTCCGGGAGGATGTGATGCCGGAAGCGGTCGTGGAACACCATGATGGTGTCGTAGGCGATCGAGCCGCAGATCAGCGCGGACATGGCGGTGCCTCGGGGGTCGGGTCGGGATGTCACGGGCGCGCCCCGCGCCGCGCAGGCGGCGCGGCACGGGGCGGGGGAAGCTGCCGAAGGTCAGAACTCGCCGGTGGCAGCGCCCTGCATGATCTTGTCGAGCGCGTCGCGGACCTTGATGGCCCCCGCCTTGAGGTCCGGCGGCAGCGGCTTGCCGCCGTGGATGAAGAAGTCGAGCGACATCATGTGCAGCCACAGGCGGCCGTTCTTGTCCTCGGCGACGGCGATGCGGCAGGGCATGAAGGCGCTGTAGGCGCTGTTGTGCTCGATCATCTGGGCGCCGACGCCGGCGTCGCAGAACGAGTAGAAGGAGATGAAGCGGTACGGCTTGCCGGTCACGGCCTCGACCTGCTTGTAGAACGGCGACTCGCCGACGAACAGCATGCCGTGCTGCACCGCGAGGCTCTTGAGCGAATCGACCACGTCCTCGGCCTTGATCCCCTCCTTGACCGGGACCGTCTTCACCACGGCGACGCCGGGATCGAGCGTCTGCAGGTAGCGCCCGCCCAGTTCCTGGAAGATCTGCGCCGCGCCCGGGTCCAGCGCGGCCTGGAATTCCTTGAGCTTGAAGTAGCCCACGCCGCCCGCCACCAGCGCGGCGAGGCCGATGAGAGCGAGCAGATTGCGCAGCAGACGGAACATGCCGGATTCCTCCCCCAGGGCGTCGTTTGAGTCGTAGAGGCACTGCGACGACCGGTCGCCGCAGGCGGATGCGCCCGTACTCTAGCAGCTGGATGAGGCGGCAGACCTTGCCCCGCCTCAGAATTTCGCCTCGCGCCGCGGCTCAGGCCGGCCAGCGGGGCAGCAGGACCAGCAGCCACACGAGCCCGGCCAGGACGATGCTGAGGAACACGGCCGCGGAGGCGACGTCCTTGGCACGACGCGACAGCTCGTGCTTCTCGAGGCCCACCCGGTCGACGTTGGCCTCGACCGCGGAGTTGAGCAGCTCGACGATCGGCACGACCAGCAGGCTGCCGACCAGGAGCGCCCGCTCGACACCGGTGCGGCCGAGCCACGCCCCCAGTGGCACCAGAGCCAGGAGCACGTAAACCTCCTGGCGAAACGCCTCCTCGTGCCGGAAGCACTCGCGAAACCCGGACATCGAGAACCCGAAGGCCTTGGTGATGCGCTCGAGGCCGCGGGCGTTGTGGTTGGCCATGTCCCTGATGCTCCGGAAAAAAGTGGCGGCGCAGTCTAGCCCGCGCAGGCGTCCGTTGTGTGACGACCCGCTTTTATCAGCAAATTCTGATATTTGGCATGGGAAGCTCGACGTTGACTTCGATCAAAGCAGGCGGCCGGGCACAGCATATAGTGGTCTTCGTCGAGAACAACCACTAGATCTGGCCCCGACCCCGGGGCCAGCCGACCATCGGGGGACAGACTGCCATGAGTGCCGTGATTTCGTTCGAGGCCACCGCTCCCACCGCCGTGCTCAAGCGCGATGGCCGTCGCGTGTCCTTCGACGCCGCGAAGATCGAGAGCGCGATCGCCCGCGCCGGTGCGGCCTCCGGCGAATTCGGCGCCGACGAGGCCCACCTGCTCACCCGCCAGGTGGTGAAGGTGCTGGCGCACGCGCGCCACCCGGCCGGCGTGCCGGACATCGAGCGCATCCAGGACGTGGTCGAGCACACGCTGATCGGGGCCAACCACTTCCAGACCGCCCGTGCGTACATCGTCTACCGCGAGCAGCACAAGCGCCTGCGCGAGGACCGGCGCACGCTGGTCGACGTGGCGGCGTCGGTCAACGAGTACCTCGACCGCGCCGACTGGCGCGTCTCGGCCAACGCCAACCAGGGCTACTCGCTCGGCGGGCTGATCCTCAACACCTCCGGCAAGGTGATCGCGAACTACTGGCTCTCCCACGTCTATCCGCCCGAGATCGGCAACGCCCACCGCGAGGGCGACATCCACATCCACGACCTCGACATGCTCTCGGGCTACTGCGCCGGCTGGTCGCTGCGCACGCTCCTGGCCGAGGGCCTGAACGGGGTGCCGGGCAAGGTCGAAGCCGGCCCGCCCAGGCACATGTCGAGCGCGGTCGGCCAGATCGTCAACTTCCTCGGCACGCTGCAGAACGAGTGGGCCGGGGCGCAGGCCTTCAGCTCCTTCGACACCTACATGGCGCCCTACGTGCGCAAGGACGGCCTGAGCTACGCCCAGGTGCGGCAGTACGTCCAGGAGCTCATCTACAACCTCAACGTGCCCTCGCGCTGGGGCACGCAGACGCCGTTCACGAACCTCACCTTCGACTGGGTGTGCCCGGAGGACCTGCGCGAGCAGGTGCCCGTCATCGCCGGCGAGGAGATGCCGTTCACGTACGGCGAACTGCAGGCCGAGATGGACCTCATCAACCGCGCCTACATCGAGGTGATGACGGCGGGCGACGCGAAGGGACGCGTGTTCACCTTCCCGATCCCGACCTACAACATCACCGCGGACTTTCCCTGGGAGAGCGAGAACGCCGAACGGCTGTTCGTCATGACCGCGAAGTACGGGCTGCCCTACTTCCAGAACTTCCTGAACTCCGAGCTCACGCCGAAGATGATCCGGTCGATGTGCTGCCGCCTCCAGCTCGACCTGCGCGAGCTCCTGAAGCGCGGCAACGGCCTGTTCGGCTCGGCCGAGCAGACGGGCTCGATCGGCGTCGTCACCGTCAACTGCGCGCGGCTCGGCTATGTCCACCGCGACGACGAGGCCGGCCTGCTCGAGCGCATCGACCACCTGCTCGAGCTCGCGCGCAACAGCCTCGAGATCAAGCGCAAGGTCATCCAGCGACTCATGGACGGCGGGCTCTTCCCTTACACGAAGCGCTATCTCGGCACGCTGCGGAACCACTTCTCGACGATCGGCGTGAACGGCATCAACGAGCTCATCCGCAACTACACCGGCGGCCGCGAGGACATCAGCAGCGAGTGGGGGCGCGCCTTCGCGACGCGCCTGCTCGACCACGTCCGCGCCCGGATGGTGCAGTTCCAGGAGGAGACGGGACACCTCTACAACCTGGAGGCGACGCCCGCCGAAGGGACGACGTACCGCTTCGCCAAGGAGGATCGCAAGCGCTTCCCCGACATCCTCCAGGCGGGCACGCCCGACAAGCCGTACTACACGAACTCGTCGCAGCTGCCCGTCGGGTACACGGACGACCCGTTCGAGGCCCTCGAGCTGCAGGAGGCCCTGCAGCGCAAATACACGGGCGGCACGGTGCTGCACCTCTACATGAACGAGCGCATCTCGAGCCCGGAGGCCTGCAGGCGGCTCGTGCGCCGCACCCTGGAAAACTTCCGCGTGCCGTACATCACGGTCACGCCCACGTTCTCGATCTGCCCCGTCCACGGCTACCTGAGCGGCGAGCACGAGTTCTGCCCGTGCTGCGACGAGGAGCTGATCGCCCGCAAGCAACGA
>JALORY010000101.1 GCA_025458675.1 Gammaproteobacteria bacterium
ATCCGGGTGCCCGTGACCCTGGACCGCTGAGCCGAGCGTCCCGGTCGCTCAGCGCACCCGGCCGGCGTCGAGGTCCTGCAGCAGGCCCAGGGTGACGTCTTCGAAGCGGAGGATGCGCGAGCCCTTGTGGTCCGCGACGAACTCCTTCGCGTCCTCCTCGGAGGCCAGCGGCACCAGCTCGTGCCCCATCGGCCCCAGCGTGTCCGAGCCGATCACGTACCACGCGGAGCGGGCGTCGATCCGCGTCACCCCGTAGTACTCGGTCACGCCGATGACGGCGATGTCTCCGGCGCGGTGGCCGGGCGCCCAGCGGGGCAGGTCGAGCAGGTACTTGAAGAGGTCCTTCGCGCCGTCGAAGTGGTGGGCGTGGCCGTCCTTGTAGACCACCGTCGCGATCCAGTCGGGGTAGCGCGCCACGAACATCCCGCAGACCGGGCAGGTGTCGCGCTCGCCCGGGCCGGGGATCTGCACCGGGTCGGCCGCCGCGAGCACCGCCAGCAGGAGAAAGAGGGCGCCCGCCGGGAGGCGGGCGCAATGGAGGAAACCTCGGTACATCCGTCGCACTGCCGTCGTCTGCCGACGGCCGGGCGGGGGTAGGCCCGGCCGAGGGCTGTCGGAAGGGCTCAGTTCTTCTTCTCTTCCATCGCCTTCGCGCGCTTCTCCGCGCGCTTCTTGCGGATCATGCTCGTGTCCGCCGCCATGCTCGCGTACGCCGCCGCGAGCGCGGCGTCGAAGTTGCCGAGCTCGCCGCCGTGCTCCTTCATCGCTGCCGCCGCGGCCTCGCCGGAGGCGAAGGCCTTCTTGCTCTTCGCAGTCATAACGCCCGGCAGCTTGGAGCCGATGAGGTAGGTCGCCTGGTCGACGTTGACCAGCGGCTTGGGATCGGCCGTCGAGCCGAAGTCGGCCGCGTAGATCGCCTTGGGGCCGCGGTCGAGGTTGATCGCCAGGCTGATCGCCGCGCAGTGCAGCGAGCAGGTGCCGTCGACGAGTCGGCCTTCGTCTTGGGTATGAACTGCAGGGGCGTGCCGTCGCCCTCGCAGGCCGCGGCCTGCGCAATGCCGGTGCGGCTGATTGCGTAGCCCGCGACGCCGGTGATGGCAATCGCCTTGAGGGCCTGGCGGCGGTCGAGTCGGGTCGGGTCGCTCATGAAATCTCCTTTGCGCGAATGTCGGTGAGACCAACGACGCCGACCTAGATACCAAGCCGCCGCGCCCGTTCGACTTGAGTTAGCGCAAGGTCGCGGTCTCGGGTCGCCGGCCCGAGCGAAAACTGCGTGATTTCACGCAGTCGTCAGTCACCGAGCCCGCGCATCACGTCGAAGAAGACGAGCCCCTCGTAAAGGGTCCAGAGACCGAGCGCGATCACCGCGACGCCCGCGAGGCGCCGGCCCAGCCGGTGCGGGCTGCTGCCCCAGGCGGCGCCGGCGAGGCTCACGGTCAGCATCATCGGCAGGGTGCCGAGGCCGAAGGCGAGCATCAGCAGCGCGGCGCGGCCAGGGTCGGCGGTGGCCGCGGCCTTGATCGCGACGGAGAAGACGAGGCTGCAGGGGACCAGGCCGTTGACGACGCCGGCGGCGAGCGGCGTCGCGAGGGAGGGTGGGCGCGGCGGCGCGACGACGGCCGTCGCAAGTGTCTTCTTTGCCGACGCCGGTCCGCGGCGCGGGAGCAGGTCGAGCAGCCGCACCCCCAGCACAGTCACGACGAGGCCCGCGAGGATCATCAGCAGGCCTTGGCCCTTGCCGAACAGCCCGGTCTGTACCAGGACGCGGCCCAGCAGCGCCCCCAGGGCGCCGAGGATCACGTAGGTCAGGATACGCGCACCGTGATAGGCGAGAACGGGCAGGCCCCGCCGGGCGAGGCCGTAGTGGGCGAAGAGACCGCCGGCCAGGCCGCTGCACATCCCCAGGCAGTGCAGGCCCCCGAACAGGCCGGCGCTGAAGGCGAGCGCGACGCCGTACTCCACCTCAGAGCAGCTCCTTGACGATGCGCTCGAAGACCTCGGGCGTGGATTCGCCGAGCACCTTGGTGTGCAGACGGCCGTCGCGGTCGACGAAGAAGGTGGTCGGCAGGCCGATCACGCCGTAGGCCCTGGCCGCCGCACCGTCCTGGTCGAGCAGGGTCTCGTAGCTGATCCCGAGCCGCCGAACGAAGCGCTCGGCCGTGTGCGGGTCCTGGCGGACGTTGATGGCGAGGATCCGCAGCCCCCTGTCCTGGTAGCGGCGGTAAACCGGCTCCAGCTGCGTCATCTCGCTCTCGCAGAAAGGGCACCAGTCGGCCCAGAAGCGGATGGCGACCGCGTGGCCCCGAAGGTCCTCCGGGACCGCGACCTCGCCGCCGCCCAGGCGCTGGAGCCTGAACCCGGGGACCGCGTCACCGGTCGCGAGCTTCGGGGTCGGGTCGCCGCAGGCGCCGGCTGCCAGCAGGAGCAGCAGGCCGAGCAGACGGGCGGGTGTTTGCCGGCACGGATTCACGAGGTCACCACCAGACGTCGGTCATGGTCAGGTTCGAGCGGAGGATGGCGTAGGTCGCCACGGCGTAGAAGAGCGCGTAGCCGATCACGGCGAGCCGGGTTCGGCGGCGCACCTCGCCGGGCACCGCGTGCGCGAGGCTCGGCACCCGCCGCCAGGGCGCGACGGCGCCGGCGCCCAGTGCGAGCGCGGTCGCGGCGAACAGCGGGACGTACAGCCAGTAGCCGACGTGGTCGTGGCCCGGTTTGAGGACGCAGAAGGGGCAGTGGTGGTGCGGGTGCTCGTACACGTAAAGCGCGACCAGCGACACGACCGCTGCGATCGCGACCACGAAGGCGAGTAGCCCCGCGGCCCCGAACGGGCCGCCGCCGCTGCCGCGCAGGAGGACCCACGAGCCGGCGCCCAGCACCAGCGCGCCGCTCGCCGCCAGCGCGAGCGCAGCCCGCGCCGGCGCGAGCCCGGCCACCTCGGCGGCGACGCCGGCCGATTCGGGCGAGAACAGCGCCCCGCAGCACGACGTGATGACGTCGGGCCGCAGGCCCAGGAAAAACAGCGCCTGCGCCGCCCCGGCCGCGAGCACGAGCGGGAAGAGCGCCAGCAGCAGCCCGTACTTCACCCGGACCAGCGGGTAGTCGTGGCCCTGGTTGTCGAGGTGGTTCAGGGCGAGCCAAACCGCGCCGGTGAAGAAGACCGCGATCTTGAGGAACAGCGTCGGCCAGCCCCAGGGATTGACGTTGAGCACGCCCGTCGCGCACATCGCGCCGACGAACTGGGTGTGCATCGCCTCGGCGTTGTAGACGAACAGCAGCAGCGACACCAGCTCGGCGACGAAGGAGAACGCGACAAGGGTCGCGATGAGGTAGGTGCGGCGCTCGAGGCGCAGCTGCAGCTCGCTGCCGCTGGCGATGTCCCACTCCCGCAGCAGGTGCAGGCCGAAGGCGGTCGCCGCGCCGACCAGCAGCGTGACGATCGCCGAGACGCCGAGCAGCGCCAGTATCGCCGGGTTGAGCAGCACGCTCAGCAATCCGTCACCCGGCCGTCGCGCATCTGGACGACGCGGTCGACGAACGGCGAGTCGTACACCTCCGGGTCGTGGCTGCTCAGCAGCACGGTCTTGCCGACGGCCCTGAGGTCGCGAACGATCGACATGAAGTCGCGCGACAGCCGGGTGTCGAGGTTCGCGGTGGGCTCGTCCGCGACCAGGATGCGCGGCCCGTTGATCAGCGCGCGGCAGATGGCGGTGCGCTGCGCCTCGCCGCCCGACAGCCACTCGACCCGGTAGCGTGCCTTCTCGCCCAGCGCGAAGCGCTCCAGCAGCTCGGACGCCTCTGTCTCGAGCGCGCCGCGCGGCCGCCCGATCGGGTAGGCGGGCAGCATCACGTTCTCCAGGACCGACAGCCCCTTGATGAGGTTGAACTGCTGGAAGATGAAGCCGAAGGTGCGCCGCCGCACCTCCGTGAGGAAGCGCTCGGGCAGCCCGGACAGCGCTCGCCCCTCCAGAAGGATGCGGCCCTCGGTCGGGCGCGACAGGCACCCGATCATGGACAGGAGCGTCGTCTTGCCGGAACCGCTCGGCCCCTTGAGGACCGTCACGCGGTTGTCCTCGAGCGTGAGGCTCACGCCGCGTATGGCCCAGAACTCATTGGTCCGGCCCTGGTTGAAGGCCTTGCGGACCTCGCGCAGCTCGATCACGGGACTGGCCTCATCGCATCACCGCGTCGGGGTCGGTGATCGCGGCCCGCCAGATCGGGACGATGGTCGCGACCGTGTAGGGGAAGACGGTGAAGAAGAACAGCGTCGCGACCTGCAGGCCGTCGATGGTCGGGAGGAGCTGAAAGCGCGGGTAGAGCACAGCCCAGCCCTTGAGCACCGGCTCGAACAGCGCGGCGTCCGAGTAGTAGACGTGGACGTAGGCGGCCAGATAGCCGACGAGGAAGGCGGTGAGCGAGACGAGCGCACCCTCCCAGAACTTCATGCGAATGACGTCGCCCGTCTCCCAGCCGATCGCCTTGAGGATGCCGATCTCGCGGCGCTCCTCGGCCGACAGCCCGGACGCCTTGTCCCAGGCGAAGACCACGAAGGCCAGCACTGCGCCCACCAGCAGCACGTAGACGATGCCCTCGCGCCAGGCGAAGACTGCGTCGTAGGTGCGCAGGATCTCCTCGCGGAGGATCGGGCGCGTATCGGGCAGCAGCAGGGTCAGCTTCTCCGCGATCTTGCGGACCTCGTTGGGGTTGCGCACGGTCAGCGCGACGTCGGTGTACAGGCCGGGGGCGATGCCGAAGAAGCGGCGGAAGAAGTCCTCGCTCACCAGCATCAGGTCGCTGCTCACCAGTTCGGAGCCGCTGCCCAGCACGTCCGCGACGCGCAGGGTCTGCGGCTGCCCGTCCTGGCCGCGGAGGGTGTAGAAGTCGCCGCGCGCCAGCCCGCGCGTCCGCGCGATGCC
The DNA here is from genome assembly GCA_025458675.1 of Gammaproteobacteria bacterium. Classification (GTDB taxonomy): domain Bacteria; phylum Pseudomonadota; class Gammaproteobacteria; order Chromatiales; family Chromatiaceae; genus JALORY01. The sequence continues at coordinate 4,914 of JALORY010000101.1, forward strand.
CGCGCCGATCACCACCTCGCCGCCGGCGATGGTGCGGTCATGGGGCACCATCAAGGTGTAGTTGGCGCGGGTCGCCGGGTCGTAGAAGTACCCCCACAGGCGCCCCTCCTTCTTCTGGACGCCGCGCACGGAGCCGATGCGCTCGAGGTGGGACGCGGGCAAGAGATCGTGACGCCCCGCGACCAGCCGCTGGAGCACGATCTCCGGCGCGCCCTCGAGGACCGCCGCCGCCTCCTGCCGCAGGGCGTGGGTGAACAGCATGACCGACCCGAGCACGAACACGATCAGCGTGTAGACGAGCAGCAGCCCCAGGTTCTTCGCCCGGCGGCGCAGCAGCGACGACAGGGTGAAGTCAATCAGGTACTTCTGTCGGAGCAGCCAGGTCGGCATCGGTCGGTCTCAGCAGCCTCGGCGGCGCGTGCAGCGAGCCGCTCGGGAAGTGCTCGAAGGCCATCGGGTGGTCCTGAAAGGCGGTGTGCAGGTCCGCCTGCGTCAGGTGCCGCGTGTAGCGCGCCTCCGTGAACAGCGCGAGGTCGGTCAGACGCAGCTCGCGGACCAGCGCCCGGCTCTCCTCGATCCGCGCGGCGACCGCTTGCGAACGGCGCTCCGCCATCGTGACGGAACAGTCGTGGGCGGCTAAGAGTGGAGCCAGCCGCATTCTCACTGCGCTTCCTCCGCAGGTACATTGATGCACCGCAAGCGGCTTCGGCGGCGCCGGGGGTCGATCCCGCGCCGAGAGCGCGGAATAGAACCTCAGCCACGCCGCCGGACTGACGCGCTCCGAGGCCCAGCGTGCGGTGCGCGCCGGGCGCGTCGCCGTCGATGGGGCCCGGGTGCGCGACGCCGCGCTGCGCCTCGCCGACGGCGCAGCGGTGGTGCTGGACGGCGTCGCGGTCGTCGAGCGCGGGCCGCGTTACTTCATGCTGCACAAGCCGGCCGGCTGCGTCTGCGCGACCAGCGACGGCGTGCACCCGACGGTCCTCGAGCTCGTGCCGGAGGCGGAGCGGGACGGGCTGCACGTCGTCGGGCGCCTGGACCTCGACGTCACCGGGCTGGTGCTCCTGACCGACGACGGGGAGTGGTCGCACCGGGTGACCGCGCCGCGCCGCAAGTGCCCCAAGACCTACCTGGCCGAGCTGGCCGAGCCGCTCGCCGAGGCCGCCGCGGCGAGCCTTCGCGCCGGGGTGCGGCTCCGCGGTGAGGAGCGGGAGACGCGGCCGGCCGCCGTCGAGACCGTGGGCGACCGCCAGGGCCGCTACCACCAGGTGAAGCGGATGGTCGCGGCGGTCGGAAACCGTGTGCTCACCCTCCACCGCGAGCGGGTCGGGCCGGTGGACCTGGATCCCTCGCTCGCGCCCGGCGCGTGGCGGTCACTGACGGCGGAGGAGGTGGCTGGCCTCGCGGCGTGCGGCCCTCCCGCGGTGCCGTCCGAGGGCACCTCCCAAGGGCCGAGCTGACGCAGGGCGCAGACGCGGTTTCACGGCAGGGACTCAACCCCTTTGGGCTGCAAGACTCCGGTCACGTCCTCTGGGGTATGATGCGCGGCCAATCGTGCCGACCGCCGGAGACTCGCCCCGTGCACCCCATCGAGCTGCGCCGCCCGCTCCGCCTGGTCCAGATCACCGACACCCACTTCTGCGAGCGGCCCGGCGACATCCTGTCGACCGGCGTCGACACCGACCAGAGCCTGCGTTCCGTGCTCGATACCCTGCACTACCGCGAGCACGGGTGCGGCGAGGTAATCGTGACGGGCGACCTCGCCCAGGACCCCGTCGAAGGGGCCTACCACCGGCTACGCCACGCGCTCAACGCCTATCCGTTCGACTTCCGTTGTCTGCCGGGCAATCACGACGACGCCGACCTGTTGTTTCGGTCCCTGCCCGGGGGCAACGTCGAGTGTCCCAAGGTGCTCGTGCGCAACGACTGGCTGCTCGTCCTGCTCGACAGCTCGGTGCCGAACGAGCCGTGGGGCTGGCTCGCCGACACGGAGCTGGCGCTGCTCGACGAGACGCTGGCGCGCCACTCCGCGCCGCACGCCATGCTCTTCCTGCACCACCACCCCGTACCCGTCGGCAGCCCCTGGATCGACCGCATCGCCCTGCGCAATGCCGAGGCGCTCTTCGAGGTCGTGGACCGCCACGCGCAGAAGGTGCGCGCGATCGTCTTTGGCCACGTCCACCAGGAGCTCGAGGCCGAGCGTGGCGGCGTGCGCCTGATCGGGACGCCTGCGACCTGCATCCAGTTCGCGCCCACGACCGAGCGGCTCGTGGTCGACGACCTCCCGCCGGCCTACCGTTGGCTCGACCTTCACGCCGACGGGCGGGTGGAGACGGGCGTGCACTACCTCGACGAGCAGTCGCTGCGGGCGACCGCGTGACGGCCGCGCGGGTCGGTGCGCCACCGTTTGGTAGGCGCCGCCCCGCCGCGAATCCTGCCGCTCATCGGCGCGATAGACGTCTCTTCC
>JALORY010000137.1 GCA_025458675.1 Gammaproteobacteria bacterium
CGTGCTGCGCATCGGCGCGGTGCAGGGCGCGGGCGCACGCGCCTATCTCGCGGTGCGCGGCGGCTTCGACGCGCCGCCGTACCTGGGCAGCCGATCGGCGTTCACGCTGGGCGGCTTCGGCGGCCACGCGGGTCGCGCATTGCGCCCCGGGGATGTTCTGCACCTCGGCCCGGATCTGGGCTGCGGCGCCGGCGTGGCGCTGCCGGAGGCGCTGCGCCCGCGGTTCAGCGACCGCTGGGAGCTGCGCGTGCTCAACGGCCCGCACGGCGCGCCGGACTTCTTCACCGAGGCCGATATCGACGCCTTCTACGCCACCGACTGGGAGGTCCACTACAACTCCAGCCGCACAGGCATCCGCCTCATCGGCCCCAAGCCGGCGTGGGCGCGCCCCGACGGTGGCGAGGCGGGGCTCCACCCGTCCAACATCCACGACAACGCCTACGCGATCGGCGCGGTCGACTACACCGGTGACATGCCGGTGATCCTCGGCCCGGACGGCCCCAGCCTCGGGGGCTTCGTCTGCCCGGCGACGGTGGTGCGCGCCGACCGCTGGAAGCTCGGCCAGCTCAAGGCAGGCGACCGCGTGCGCTTCGTGCCCTTGTCGCACGCGGCCGCGCGCGCGCTCGACGAGTTGCAGGAGGCGCAGGTTGCGGCACTCGCCCGCACCGACGCGCCCGCGCCGTCGCCGCACCGCCCACCGGCCGTGCTGCGCCGGTACGCGCCGGCCAGCCCGCTGGGAGCAATGACGTACCGCGCCGCGGGCGACGACTACCTGCTCGTCGAGGTTGGCCCGCCCGAGCTGGACATCCGGCTGCGGGCGCGGGTCCACGCGCTGATGCTGGAGCTGGAGCGCCGCGCGGTGCCGGGAATCCTCGACCTCACCCCGGGCATCCGTTCCCTCCAGGTGCACTACGACCCACGTCGGCTCGACCGGGAGTCGCTGCTCGGCCTGCTCCAGGGGCTCGAGGGGTCGCTGGCGGATCTCTCGGATCTCGAGGTGCCCTCGCGGGTAGTGCACCTGCCCCTGTCCTGGGACGACCCCTCGACGCGGCTCGCCATCGAGAAGTACGCGACATCCGTGCGGCGCGACGCGCCCTGGTGCCCGAGCAACATCGAGTTCATCCGCCGCATCAACGCGCTGGGCTCGGTCGAGGACGTGCGGCGCATCGTCCACGAAGCGAGCTACCTGGTGCTCGGCCTCGGTGACGTGTATCTCGGCGCGCCGGTGGCAACGCCGCTGGACCCGCGCCACCGGCTGGTGACGACGAAGTACAACCCGGCGCGCACCTGGACGCCGGAGAACGCGGTCGGCATCGGCGGCGCGTACCTGTGCGTCTACGGCATGGAGGGTCCGGGCGGCTACCAGTTCGTCGGCCGCACGCTGCAGATGTGGAACCGCTACCGCCAGACCGACGCCTTCCGCGACGGCAAGCCGTGGCTGCTGCGCTTCTTCTCGGCCGCTACCCGCTGCGCATCGAGGAGACGAGCTTCAGCCTGCGCGACTACGAGGCCTTTCTCGAGGCCGACGCCGCCTCGATCGAGGCATTTCGCTCGAGCCAGCGCGCGGCCTTCGCCGCAGAGCGCGAGCGCTGGGTCGCGCAGGGGCTCGCCGGCCACGGCGGGGCGGGGGAGCCGATCGAGGAGGTCGCGGAGGAAGAGTCGCTGCCGTCCGACGCAGTGGCCGTCGACAGCCCGATCGCGGGCAGCGTCTGGCAGGTGCTCGTCGCCGAGGGCGATGCCGTCGAGGCGGGGCAGGCGGTCGTGGTGATCGAGTCGATGAAGATGGAGATCGCCGTCGAGGCGCATACGGCGGGCACGGTCCGCCAGGTGCTCTGCCAGCCGGGCGGCCAGGTCGCGCCGGGGCGGCGGCTGGTCGTGATCGAGAGAAACTGAAGGTGCCGCCGATGGCCAACACGCTGTCCTTCGACCTCGCCGCGCTGCGCTCTGCGTACCTGTCCGGCTCTCTCACGCCGGACGCCGTCGTCACCGAGGTGCTCGAGCGGATCGCGCGCTCCCGCGACCGCAACGCATGGATCTCGGTCTTTCCCGAGTCCCGGCTGCGCGCCGCGGCCGCGGAGCTGGCGAAACGCGATCCGCGGCAGCTCCCGCTCTACGGCGTCCCGTTCGCCGTGAAGGACAACATCGACGTCGCGGGCCTGCCGACCACCGCAGCCTGCCCGGACTTCGCCTACGACCCGCAGGCCTCGGCCTTCGTCGTGCAGCGCCTGGTCGCGGCGGGCGCGATACCGGTCGGCAAGACGAACCTCGACCAGTTCGCGACGGGGCTCGTCGGCACGCGCTCGCCGCCGCCCTACGGCCCCTGTCGCAACGCCTTCGTCGCGCTCGGGACTGACACCGCCGGCTCGGGGCGCGTGCCCGCCGCCTTCAACAACCTGGTGGGGCTCAAACCCACCCGCGGGCTGCTCAGCCTGCGCGGCGTCGTGCCGGCCTGCCGGTCGCTCGACTGCGTCTCGGTCTTCGCGCTGACGGTGGACGACGCCGAGTCG
>JALORY010000048.1 GCA_025458675.1 Gammaproteobacteria bacterium
GCGGACCTCGCTCTGCTGATCCGCTACGTCGCCGCGATCGACGGCGTCGGCCGGATCCGGTTCACGACCTCGCACCCGGTGGAGTTCCGCGACAGCCTCGTCGAGGCCTACGCCGACGTGCCAGAGCTCGTCTCCTTCGTCCACCTGCCGGTGCAGTCGGGCTCGGACCGCATCCTCGCGGCGATGAAGCGCGGCCACACCGCCTGGGACTACCGGCAGAAGATCCGCCGGCTGCGCGAGGCGCGGCCGGACGTCACCGTTTCCTCGGACTTCATCGTCGGCTTTCCGGGCGAGACCGAGGAGGACTTCCAGCGCACGCTCGACCTGATCGACGCGGTCGGCTTCGACCAGTCCTTCAGCTTCGTCTACAGCCGCCGGCCCGGCACGCCGGCGGCCGAGCTGCCGGACGACGTGCCGGCCGGGGTCAAGCTCGAGCGCCTGCACCGGCTGCAGGCGCGCATCGACGCGCAGGCCGCCCAGATCGGCGCGCGCATGGTGGGCACCGTGCAGCGCGTGCTGGTCGATCGCCCGGCCCGCAAGGACCCGCGCCAGCTCGCCGGGCGCACGGAGAACAACCGGGTGGTCAACTTCGACGGCCCCGCCAGCCTCATCGGGCAGTTCGCCGAGGTGCTCGTCACCGAGGCGCTGCCCAACTCGCTGCGCGGTCGCCTCGCTGCGGCCGGTCTGGCGCGCACCGCGTGAGCGCCGGCGCGAACGACCACCCCGAGGCGCTCGACGTCCTGCTCGAGCCGGCGGACAACGAGCGGCTGCGCAGCGTCTGCGGCCTTCTGGACGAGCACCTGCGGCAGATCGAGCGGCGGCTCGGCGTCGAGATCACCAACCGCGGGAGCCACTTCCGCCTCCACGGCCAGCGTGAGACGGTGGCCGCGGCCGAGCGGGTGCTGCGCGGGCTGCACCGCGAGAGCGCCGACGGTGCGATCACGCCCGAGCGCGTACACCTCGCGCTGCAGGAGTCGGGCATCGTGGCAGCGGCCGGGCTGCAGGGGGGAGCGGATCACGCGCCCGAGACGCTCATCAAGACGCGGCGCGGCCTGGTGCGGCCGCGCGGGCCCAACCAGCAGGACTACCTGCGCAAGATCGCGACCCACGACCTCAACTTCGGCGTGGGACCGGCGGGCACCGGCAAGACCTATCTCGCCGTCGCCGCCGCGGTGGACGCGCTCGAGCACGACCGCATCCGCCGCATCCTCCTCGTGCGCCCCGCCGTGGAGGCGGGCGAGCGGCTCGGCTTCCTGCCCGGCGACCTCGCCCAGAAGATCGACCCCTACCTGCGGCCGCTGTACGACGCGCTCTACGAGATGCTCGGCTTCGAGCGCGTGCACAAGCTCATCGAGCGGAACGTGATCGAGGTCGCGCCCCTCGCGTACATGCGCGGCCGGACGCTGAACGAGGCCTTCATCATCCTCGACGAGGCGCAGAACACGACGCCCGAGCAGATGAAGATGTTCCTGACGCGCATCGGCTTCGGCTCGACCGCGGTCGTGACCGGCGACGTCACCCAGGTGGACCTGCCGCGCGGCCAGCTCTCCGGGCTGCGCCAGGCGGTGGAGATACTGGGCCAGGTGGAGGGCATCGCCTTCACCTTCTTCAGCGCGCGCGACGTGGTGCGCCACCCGCTGGTGCAGCGCATCGTGCACGCCTACGGCGAGTTCGAGGGAGGCGAGGCGTGAGCCCCGGCGCCCGCGCGATCGCGCCGATCACCGTCCGTCGCCAGTCGGCGTGCGCCGCCTGCGACCTGCCTTCCCAGCCCAGGCTGCGCCGCTGGGTGGCGGCGGCGCTGGATGGGCGCGCGCCGCCGGCGGATATCACCGTCCGCGTCGTCGACGAGACCGAGAGCCGGTCCCTGAATCGCGACTACCGCGGCGTCGACCGGCCCACCAACGTCCTGTCGTTCGGCTACGATCCGCCGCCGGGCCGGCCGACGCTGGTCGGCGACCTGGTGATCTGCGCCGCGGTCGTCGCGCGCGAGGCGGCGGCGCAGGGCAAGGCCGCAGAGGCGCACTGGGCCCACCTGGTCGTCCACGGCACGTTGCATCTGCTGGGCTACGACCATCAGAATGAGGACGACGCGAGGGTGATGGAGACCCTCGAGGCGCAGATCCTCGCGAAGCTGGGCATCCCCGACCCTTACGCCGTTGCCTGATCCCGCATGACCTCCGATCGAAGTAGCCCCGGCTCGGGGCCGAAGCGCTGGCTCGACCGACTGATCGGGCTGCTGGGCCACGAGCCACGGGACCTCGAGCAGCTGCGCTCGCTGCTGCGCGACGCGAAGAAGCGCTCGCTGTTCGACGCCGACGCCCTCGGCATGATGGAGGGGGTCCTCGAGGTCGCCGAGCTGCGCGTGCGCGACATCATGATCCCGCGCGCGCAGACCGTCGTGGTCGGCCGTGACGACCTGCTCGAGGACGTGCTCCGCGTGGTCATCGCGTCGGGCCACTCGCGCTTCCCCGTCATCGGCGAGGATCGTGGCGAGGTGGTCGGCCTGCTGCTCGCGAAGGACCTGCTGCAGTACTGCGGCGAGCGGGCGGCCGCCTTCGACATGCGCGAGGTCCTGCGCTCCGCCGTGTACGTGCCCGAGAGCAAGCGCCTCAACGTGCTGCTGCGCGAGCTGCGCGCGAGCCGGACCCACATGGCCATCGTGGTCGACGAGTACGGCGACGCGGCGGGCCTCGTGACCATCGAGGACGTGCTCGAGCAGATCGTCGGCGAGATCGAGGACGAGCACGACTTCGACGAGGGGGCCTTCATCCTGCGGCGCAGCGAGACCGACTACACCCTCAAGGCGCACACCACCATCGAGGAGTTCAACGAGCACTTCGGCAGCACGCTGGACGACAGGGACTTCGACACGGTCGGCGGTCTCGTCACCGCGGCCCTGGGGCGCATGCCGAAGCGCGGCGAGACGGTGCAGATCGCCAACTTCCGCTTCGAGGTCGTGCGCGCCGACAGCCGGCGCGTGCAGCTGCTGAAGCTGAAGGTGCTGCCGGTCGCGCCGCCGGACGCGGCCCGCTAGCCGCGGCACCCGGCGACGGCCGCATGACGTTGCGCGCGACGCCCGCTCGACTGCTGCCCGAGGCGCTGGCCCTCGGCGCGGGCGGTCTCACGGTCCTCGCGTTCGCGCCCTTCGCGCTCTGGCCCCTCGCGGTGCTCGGCCCCGCCGTCCTCTTCCGCCTCCTGGCCGATCGTTCCCCCGGGCGCGCCTTCCGGCTGGGCTGGCTCTACGGCGTCGGTCTCATGGGCTTCGGCGTCTTCTGGGTGCGCGTGAGCATCGCCCAGTTCGGCGGCGTCGAGCCCTGGCTCGCGGTGGGGATTGCGGCAGGCTTCGCGCTGCTCATGGCCCTCTACTACGGCCTCGTCGGCTGGGCCGGCGCGCGCCTCGCGCCCGGCAGCCCGGCGGCCGCGCAGCTCGCGGTGCTGCCCGGCCTGTGGGTGCTCGGCGAGTGGGCGCGGGGCTGGGTGCTGACGGGTTTCCCCTGGCTCGCCCTCGGCTACGCGCAGATCGACTCGCCCCTCGCGGGCCTCGCGCCGCTGATGGGCGTGCACGGGGCGAGTCTGGGCGCCGCGCTGAGCGCCGGCGCGCTCGCGTACGTCACGACCGCGGGCCGGGCGCGCGTGCCCGTGCTGGGGGGCGCGGCGCTGCTGTGGGTGCTCGCCTTCGCCGCGGGCCACGCGTCCTGGACCACCCCCGCCGGCGCGCCCTTCACGGCGAGCGTGGTGCAGGGCAACGTCCAGCAGCAGCTGAAGTGGCGGCCCGAGACGCTCGCCCCGACCCTCCGGACGTACCTCGAGCTCAGTGCGCGGGCGGTGGGGAGCCGGCTCGTCGTGTGGCCGGAGACCGCGGTCCCCGCCTTCGCGCACCTCGTCCAGGAAGACTTCCTGTTGCCGCTCGAGACCGGTTTCCGCGAGCGGGGGCGGGACCTCCTGGTCGGTGTGCCCATCGAAGAGGACGACGGGCGCTACTACAACGCGATGCTGGCGATCGGCGCCTCGGGGCGGGACGCGTACTACAAGCGCCACCTCGTGCCGTTCGGCGAGTTCCTCCCGTTCGAGCGCGTGCTCGGGCCGGTGCTCGACTTCCTCGCGATCCCCATGTCGGACTTCAGCGCGGGACCGCGGGGCGAGCCGCCGCTGCTCACCCTCGCTGGCCACCCGGCGGGCATCTCGATCTGCTACGAGGACGCCTTCGCCGCCGAGGTCCGGGAGGCGCTCCCCGCCGCGGCCTTCCTGGTCAACGCCAGCAACGACGCCTGGTTCGGGGACTCGCTCGCGCCGCACCAGCACCTCGAGATCGCGCGCATGCGCTCGCGGGAGACCGAGCGGTTCATGCTGCGTGCAACCAACACCGGGATCTCGGCGGTCATCGGCCCGCGCGGCGAGCTCCGGGCGCGATCCCGTCTGTTCGAGCCGGCCGTGCTCACGGCGGAGATCACGCCGCTCGCCGGCGCGACGCCCTTCGTCCGGCTCGGCAATGCGGTGCCGGTGGGTGTGGCGCTCGCCCTCGTCGCGCTCGGCGCCTTCGCCGCGCGGCGCCGGAGCGCGGCGTGAAGCGCCTCGACCGCGCCGCCGTGGAGGCGCTCTGCCGGGAGGCCGCCGCGTCGGCGCGCGGCCGGACGCACCAGCTCTGGCACATCGACCACGGCGATCCCGTGCAGCGTCTCGCGATGGCCCTGCAGCCCGGCACCTACGTGCGCCCGCACCGCCACGCCGAGCCGCCGAAGTGGGAGGCGCTGGTCCTGCTCGCCGGCCGCGTCGCGCTGCTCGTCTTCGACGACGACGGCCGCGTCCGGGACCGGGTGACGTTGGGGCACGCGGACGGCTGCGTGGTCACCGAGCTGCCGCCCGGCACCTGGCACTCGCTCGTCGCCCTCGCGCCCGACTCGGTACTGTTCGAGTTCAAGCAGGGGCCTTTTGCGCCGGCCGCTTTCGCTGCCTGGGCGCCCGCAGAGGGCGAGGCGCAGGCGGTCGAGCTCGAGCGCTGGTTGCGGACGGCGCAGCCGGGTGAGCGGTGGGGTGGGGTCGGCTAGGCCGGGTATGATGTCAGCCCCTTCCGGCGCCGCCTGACCGTGCTCTCCCTGCTCAATCTCTTCGTCGACCTCTGCCTGCTCCGGCGCGGTCCGCAGGACCTGCCGGTCTCGCGCGTGCTGCTGCTGCTCGTGCTGCTCCTCGACCTGGCGGCCGGCGTCCTGCTGGGGCGCACGGTGTGGGGCGCGACCGGCCCTGCGATCGGCGCGACCCTGCTCGACGTCGGGGTGCTCCTGCTGCTGCTCCACGTCGCCCTGCGGGTGCGCGACGTGCTGCCGCGCTTCACCCAGTCGGCCGCCGCCCTGCTCGGCGTCAGCACGTTGTTCACGCTCGTGGCGATGCCGCTGCAGTCGCTGCTCGACGTATCGGAGGCGGCCGACCCCGAGGCGGGCATGGCGCTGCTCTACCTGCTCTACGTCGCCTGGGTGCAGGTCGTGTACGGCCACATCCTGCGGCACGCCCTCAACGTGCAGCTCAGCGCCGGGATCGCGATCGCGCTCGCCTACACGCTGACCTCGGCCATCGTGGTGGAGCTCTTCTTCCCGCTGCCGGAGGCCTGATGCACGTCCACATCCTCGGCATCTGCGGGACCTTCATGGCGGGCGTGGCGCTCCTCGCCCGGTCGCTCGGCCACCGCGTGACCGGCTCGGACGCGAACGTCTATCCGCCGATGAGCACGCAGCTCGCGCAGGCCGGCATCCCGCTGACCGAGGGGTGGGACCCTGCCCAGCTCGATCCGGCGCCGGACCGCGTGGTGATCGGCAACGCGCTCTCGCGCGGCAACGCCGCGGTCGAGCGCGCGCTCGACGACGGGATGCGCTACACCTCCGGTGCGCAGTGGCTCGCCGAGGAGGTGCTGCACGGGCGCTGGGTCCTCGCCGTCGCGGGCACGCACGGCAAGACCACGACGGCCAGCATGCTGGCCTGGATCCTCGAGCATGCCGGCCTCGCGCCCGGCTTTCTCATCGGCGGCGTGCCGGTCGACTTCGGGGTCTCCGCGCGCCTCGGTGACGGCGCCTTCTTCGTCGTCGAGGCCGACGAGTACGACACGGCCTTCTTCGACAAGCGCTCGAAGTTCGTCCACTACCGTCCACGCACGCTGGTGATGAACAACCTCGAGTTCGACCACGCGGACATCTTCGCGGACCTCGCGCAGATCCAGCGGCAGTTCCACCACCTCGTCCGCACGGTCCCCGGCACCGGGCTGATCGTCGCGCCGCACGAGGCCGCGCTCGACGCCGTGCTGGCGATGGGCTGCTGGACGCCGGTCGAGCGGGTGGGAGAGGGCGGCGACTCGACCTGGCGCGCCGAGCCGTCGACGGAAGACGGCAGCGCTTTCCGCGTGCGCTGCGACGGCGCGCTCGTGGGCGAGGTGCGCTGGGAGCTGACGGGGCGGCACAACGTCGCGAATGCGCTCGCCGCGCTGGCGGCCGCGCGGCACGCAGGCGTTCCGCCGGCGGCGGGCGTCGCCGCCCTGTCCGTCTTCCGGGGCGTCAAGCGGCGGATGGAACTGCGCGGCGAGGCGCGCGGCGCGCGCGTCTACGACGACTTCGCGCATCACCCCACCGCGATCCGCACGACGCTCGACGGACTGCGCAAACACGTGGGGAGGGGCCGCATCATCGCGGTGCTCGAGCCGCGCTCCAACACGATGCGGCTCGGCGTGCACAAGGACGAACTGCCGGCCGCGCTCGCCCCGGCGGACGAGGTGCTGGTCCACGCGCCCGCGAACCTGGGTTGGGACGCGGGCGCCGTGCTCGCGCCCCTGGGGGAGAGGGCGCGGGTCTACGCGCGCACGGACGACATCGTCGCCGACCTGGCGGCCCGAGTCCGGCCCGGCGACCACGTGCTCGTGATGAGCAACGGCGGCTTCGAGAACCTGCACCAGCGGCTTCTGGACGCCCTGGGGGCGTGACCGGGGCGTGGATCGGGTGCCGGCCCGACGCCCGTCCTCCCCGCGAGTCATGACGCCAGGCGCGCACGATCCGCGCGGACACGCCGTGAATACGTCCCCGCAGGCTCGCCAGCGGCATCCATGCCGCTGACGGTCCGCGCAGCTCGAGACGCGCCTGCCGCCCGATGGGAGCGCTAGACTCTGCCGAGCGACCGGAGGCCGCCCATGACCGACACCCGCCCGCCCATCGCCGTCGCCGTGACCGGGGCTTCCGGCGCGCAGTACGCCCTGCGCCTGCTCGACTGCCTCGTCGAGCAGGACCGCGACGTCTACCTGCTGATCTCGCAGGCGGGCCACCTCGTGATGCGCATGGAGACGGACCTCGAGGTGCCGAACCGGCCCCAGGAGGCGGAGCGCTTCTTCACGGAGTACTTCGGCGCGGAGCCGGGGCAGATCCGCGTGTTCGGGCGCCAGGAGTGGACGGCGCCGGTGGCGAGCGGGTCGAACCCGCCCGAGTCCCTGGTGATCTGCCCCTGCACCACCGGCACGCTCGCCAGCATCGCGGCCGGCATCTCGCACGACCTGATCGACCGCGCTGCGGACGTGATGCTGAAAGAACGGCGCAAGCTGGTCCTCGTCGTGCGCGAGACGCCGTTCTCCACCATCCACCTCGAGAACATGCTGCGGCTCGCACGGGCGGGCGCGGTGATCCTGCCGGCGAACCCCGGCTTCTACCACCGTCCGGGGTCGGTCGACGAACTGGTCGACTTCCTGGTCGCGCGCATCCTCGACCACCTCGGCGTGGCGCACGAGCTGCTGCCCCGGTGGGGCGCGGAGCCTTACGGCGGCGAGTGAGGGCCGGGTGCGCGGACCAGGAGGGGGCCGCGCGACGGGGCCGGCGTCCGGATCTCCACGGCGCCGAGGTCGGCGGTCAGCGTCGCGAGCGCCTCGCCGAAACGGTCGGTCGTCGCCGCGTACGCGAGCATTCCGGCCGGCGCCCGTCGCTCCTGCAGCGATACCGTCCCGACCCACAGCGGCGTGCCCTCCGGCTCGAGCGTCCACCACGCGGGCCAGAGCCGCAGCACCCACCGGCCGCCGTCCGGCGCGGGCTTCGACAGCGCGAGCGCCTCGTGGCGGCCGTCGTGCACCTGCGGCAGCACGGGCAGCTGCTCCATCGGCAGCTCCGGCGAGAGCATGCGCACCCAGCCCTGCCAACCGGCATCCCGCGCGACGTGCCATCCCTGCGGCCCGAGCGTCGCGGCCAGCGACTCGAGCGTTCCGGCGTACTGCACGTTGAGCGGGTGATCGGCGCGTCGGCGCAGGTCGTCCCGGACGGCGGGCAGGTCGCGCCAGCCGTCCGCCCACCAGCGTGCGGATTCGATCGCGACCGGGGCCGGTGTCGCCGCGTACGGCGCCGGATCGGTGCCGCCGCCGACCCACCCGCGGTAGGCGAGGCCGCCGAGGGTGAAGACCAGCACGACCGCGGCGACGCGCAGCCAGTGCGGCTCGGGCCGCGCGTGTCGGTGGTACGCGAGGCCGAGCGCCGCGAGCCAGGCGGCGCCGAGCGCGAGGCTCGCCACGCCGTCCGAGGGCCAGTGCGTCCCGAGGTATACCTCGGCCAGGGCGACGGCGCCGGACAAGGTCACGGCCACGACCCAGGGCAGCGGCCGCCAGCCGACCGGCAGCGCGCGGGCGACGACGGTCGCGAGGAAGCCGAAGACCACGGTCGCGCGCAGCGTCGCCTCGCCCGGGAAGCTCCCCGACGCGAGCTGTTCCGGCGCCGCCGGCGGCCGCGGGATCGCGAGGCCCGCCTGCAGGACCACCGGCACGAGCCAAGCGAAGGCCACGGCGGCCAGCCAGTAGCGCAGGCTGCGGTGGTGCCCGTCGAGCCACAGCAGGGCGCCCACCCCCAGCGCCAGCGGCAGGACGACGCGCAAGTCGCCGAGACCGAGGATCCACAGCATCAGGCGGTCGCCCAGCGGCGCCCGCAGGCTCTGGAGGCCGTCGTGCAGCATGCGGTCGGTGCCCGCCAGCAGGCCGCCCTCGAGCGCGAGGCTCGCCGCCACCGCGAACACCGCCGTCGCGACGAGCAGCGTCAGCGCGAACACGGCGAGGGCCCGCGCGTCGGGGTGGCCCGCGTCGCCGAGGGCGTGCGCGGTTTCCCGCAGCAGCCGGTGGCGGTCGCCGACCGAGAGCAGCGCGGAGACCCACTGCGATGCGCGCGGCTGCAGCCAGCGCACCGCGCGCTGCGTGACGGCCGCGAGCGCCCAGGTCAGGCCCGCGACGAGCAGGATCAGCAGCACGAGACGCCCCGCGACCTCGGACGCGAGCTGCAGCGAGGCGCCGAGGACGATCCCCGGCAGCAGGTACGCAGGGGCCCAGGCCAGCGCCGAGAGGAGGTTCGCGACGAAGAAGCGGGCCGACGACATCCCCATCATGCCCGCTACGAGCGGGATCACGGCGCGCACCGGGCCGAAGAATCGACCGAACGCGACGCTCTTGCCGCCGTAGCGCGCGAAGAACGCCTCGCCGCGGGCCAGCGTCTCGGGGTGGCGCGAGAACGGCCAGACCGCGCGCATCCGGTCCTTGTAGTGCCTGCCGAGCCAGTAGCTCAGGCCGTCCCCGGCCACGGCCCCCGCGACCGCCCAGGCGAACACCGGCCAGAAGTCCAGGGCGTCGGCCGCAATGAGCGCCCCGGCCGCGAACATCATCGCCACGCCGGGCACGAGCAGCCCGACGATCGCCATCGACTCGGCGAAGCTCACCAGGAAAACGGCGCCGCCGGCCCAGTGCGGGTTGAGCTTGACCCAGTCGATGACCGGCTGCAGCCACGCTTCCATCGGCAGCGCGCCTCGGGGCGCTCGCGGGTCAGGCCAGCTCGGCGAAGGCCTCGGCCGCGGCGGCGAGCGTGGCGTCGACGTCGGCCGCGGTGTGCGCGGCGGACACGAAGCCGGCCTCGAACGCCGAGGGGGCGAGGTACACGCCGCGTCGCAGCATGGCGTGGTAGAAACGCTTGAACTGGTCGACGTTGCAGGCGGTCGCCTGCGCGTAGCTGGTCACCGTGCCGGCGTCGGTGAAGAAGATGCCGAACATCCCGCCGACCTGGCTGGCGGCGAGCGGCACGCCCGCCTGCCCGGCGGCCGCCAGGAGGCCGTCGACGAGCTGCGCGGTGCGCGCCCCCAGCTGCTCGTAGAAGCCGGGGTGCGCGATCAGCTCGAGGGTCTTGAGGCCGGCGGCCATGGCGACGGGGTTACCCGACAGGGTGCCGGCCTGGTAGACCGGGCCGAGCGGCGCAATCCTCTCCATGATCTCGCGCCGGCCCCCGAAGGCACCGACCGGCATGCCGCCGCCGATCACCTTGCCCAGCGTGGTGAGGTCGGGCGTGACGCCGTAGAACGCCTGGGCGCCACCGAGCGCCACCCGGAACCCGGTCATCACCTCGTCGAAGATCAGCACCGCGCCGAATTCGTCGCAGGCCTCGCGCAGCGTCTCGAGAAAGTCAGGCACCGGCGGGATGCAGTTCATGTTGCCGGCCACCGGCTCGACGATCACGCAGGCGATCTGCTCGCCCAGACGGGCGAAGGTCTCGTGCACCTGGTCGCTGTCGTTGTAGTCCAGCGTGATGGTGTGCTCGGCGAGCGCCGCCGGCACCCCGGGGGAGGAGGGCTGGCCGAGGGTCAGCGCGCCCGAGCCGGCCTTGACGAGCAGCGAGTCGGCGTGGCCGTGGTAGCAGCCCTCGAACTTCACGATCTTGTCCCGCCCGGTGTAGCCGCGCGCGAGGCGGATCGCGGACATCGTCGCCTCGGTGCCGGAGCTCACCATGCGCACCATCTCGATCGAGGGCACGAGCTCGCACACCTTCTCCGCCATGCGCGTCTCGAGGGCGGTCGGCGCCCCGAAGGACAGACCCATCCGGCTCGTCTCGATCACGGCCGCGATCACGTCCGGGTGGGCGTGGCCGAGCACCATCGGCCCCCAGGAGCCGACGTAGTCGATGTAGCGTCGGCCGTCGACGTCGTGGACGTAGGCCCCCTCGCCGCGCTCGAAGAAGACGGGCTCGCCGCCGACCCCGCGGAAGGCGCGCACGGGCGAGTTGACGCCGCCGGGGATGTGCTTCTGCGCCTCGACGTAGAGGTCGTGCGAACGGCTCATGCGGTCTCCTGGCAGTCGAAAAGACGGGCGAAGGCGGTGGCCGCGGCGCGCACGTCCGAGGCACCGAACAGCGCGTGGATCACGGCCAGCATGTCGGCGCCGGCGGCGACGAGCGGCGCGCCATTCTCGGGCGTGATACCGCCGATCGCAACCAGCGGCACGGCCAGGGCGCGACGGGCGCGATGCAGCAGTCCGGTGTCGGCGCGCACGGCGTCGGGTTTGGTCGGGGACGGGTGGAAACTGCCGAAGGCGACGTAGTCGGCGCCGGCCGCGACCGCGGCCTCCGCGAGCGCGAACTGGTCGTAGCAGGAGGCACCCACCAGTCGATCGGGGCCGAGCCGGGCCCGCGCGGCGCTGATCGCCGCGTCGTCTCGCCCGAGGTGCACCCCGTCGGCGTGAACCGAGACCGCCAGCTCGACGTCGTCGTTGACGATGAAAAGGGCACCGGCCGCGTGGCAGAGCGACGCGAGGGCGGCCGCCTCGGCCTGCCGGCGCGCGACGTCCGCACCCTTGTCGCGGTACTGCACGGCGCGCGCGCCGCCGGCGAGCGCCTGCGCGACGGCATCGACGAGACTCCCGCCCACGGCGAGGGTCGGGTCCGTGATCGCGTACAGCCCGCGAAGGCGCTCAGCGGGGCCCGGCATCCGCTCCCCCCCGCCGCAGCAGCCACTGACCGTGCCCGAGCGGCACCGCCCGCGCGACCGCGTTGCCCGTGTACGCGTGCGCGGCGGCGATCGCGTCCTCGAGCGGGCGCCCCGTCGCGAGGCCCGCGGCGGTGGCCGTCGCCAGGGTGCAGCCCGTGCCGTGGAACTCGCCGGCAAGCCGTGCGACCTCGAACCGCCGCTCGGGCTCGCCGGGCCGGAACAGGCGGCTGACCAGCCGCTCGCCGGGATCGTGCCCCCCGGTCACCAGCACTGCCCCGCACCCGAGCGCCAGGAGGTCGGCCACGGCCTCCGCGACGCCCTGCTGCCCGGCGAGGCGGCGCAGCTCCACCGAGTTCGGCGTCAGCAGCGTCGCGCAGGGCAGGAGCGATTCGCGCAGCGCCAGGATCAGCGGGTCGCCGCCGAGATCGCGTCCGCCGCCCGCGGCGAGCACCGGGTCCAGCACGACGGGGATGCCGGGGGCCGTGGCGAGCACCGCGGCGACCGAGCGGGCGACGGCGGCCGAGCCGAGCAGGCCGACCTTCACGGCCCGCACCGGGAGGTCGTCGAGCACGACCCGGGCCTGCCGGGCCACGAGCCCCGGATCGACCGGGTGGATCTCACGGACGTCCTGGGTGTCCTGGACGGTCAGGCACGCGACCGCGGTGGCGACGTGGCAGCCGAGGGCGACGCCGGTCTCGATGTCCGCCTGGATGCCGGCCCCGCCGCTGGGGTCGTGGCCGCCGATACAGAGGATCACCGGCAGGTCGTTCATTGCGCCTCGGCCTCGTCGCGGGCGCGGCGGTCGTTGCGCCGGCGTGCGACAATCCCCTCGGCGCCCCGGTGCACGGACGATCCGACGAGGAGACGGGGAATGAAGCGGTACATGTGCGTCATCTGCGGTTTCATCTACGACGAGGCCGCGGGCCTGCCGGAGCACGGCATTCCCCCCGGGACCGCGTTCGAGGACCTTCCTCTCAACTGGAAGTGCCCGGATTGCGGAGCGTCCCGGGAGGATTTCGAGCCCATCGACGACTGAGCGCCGGTCCGCCCGCGCCTTCCCCGGTGCGACCTCCATTATTGGCTAAACTTGGCCGACAGGCCGGGCCGATGCGGTTGGAGGACGCGTGACGCGGGAGCTGGCGCGAATGCGGGACGTCGCCGAGGAGTACTGCCGGCTCATCGAGGGCCTGGAGCACGATGCCGACGAGTGGCTCGGGCGCCTCGTCGGTCTGCTGCCGCGGCTGCACGCCGCCATCGCGGCGCTCGACGGCACCGCCGTCCTCGATCCGCACTATCTCGAGCCCAACCTGGACGCGCGCTTCGAGCTCTACACCCGGCTGCGCGCCCTGCTGGGCGAACGGGACAGCTACTGGATGGAGTACGACGCCGGCGACGAGCAGTGCCGCAGCGGCAGCCTGGCTGACGATCTCACCGATATCTACTGCGAGCTCAAGTACGGCCTGACCCTGCTGGACCTGCAGCCGGATGACCCCCGCAGTGCGTTCGAGGGCTGGCGGACCGGCTACCGGGTGCACTGGGGGCAGCACCTGCTCGACGCCGAGCGGCACCTGTACGCGCTGCAGACCAGTAACCGCCTAGGTTCTGCGGTTTCGTGACGCGGACGGCGGTCCGCTGATAGACTTCGGCGCATTTCCCTTCGGAGACCGCCCATGACCGCAACGATCGACGCCACGCTCAGCGACACCGACCTGTCCCTCACGTCCGCAGCCCGCAGCAAGCTCGCCGAGCTTTTCGCGCAGGTCGACGACAGCGTGCAGGGGGTCCGGGTCTACGCGGTACCCGGTGGCTGCAGCGGCATCAGCTTCGGCATGACCTTCACCGACCAGCTCAATGGCAACGACGGCGTTCGGGCCTACGACGCGTTCAAGGTGATCGTCGACGACAACACGCTGCAGTACATCCGCGGCGTAGAGATCGACTTCGTGGACCGCGGCAACGGCAACGCCAGTTTCGTGTTCAACAACCTTCCGTCCCTCGGCGGCGGGGGCGGCGGCTGCGGGAGCGGCGGCTGCGGCGGTGGCGGCTGCGGCTGAGTCGGGCCGAATCCGGCCGCAACAGATCCGAAGCCCCGCCGGGCGGATGCCCGGCGGGGCTTCTTGCTTTTGCCGGGCGCGAGCCCTCAGCGCGGCGGCCGTTCCGCCGGGGCCTTGCGCGGTTCCTCGACGGACGCCTCTGCAGCTGCGGTCTCCGGGCGCCGGACCTCCCGGCGCGTGAACCAGCCGCCGACCGTCCGCGCGATCCGCTTGACCCCGCCCCAGATGCGGGGCAGTAGCCAGGCCGCGAGCAGCAGGAAAAGGACCAGCAGCCCGAGGAACAGGGCCGGGTTGTGC
>JALORY010000102.1 GCA_025458675.1 Gammaproteobacteria bacterium
CTGGTAGTACTTGAGCAGCTCGGCGAGATAGGTCATGCCGCCGCGCAGGTTGTCCGCCGGGTCGAACGGGTTTGCGACGCCGAACCGGTCGGCCGTCTGGGGCATCAGCTGCATCAGGCCCTGCGCACCCTTGGGCGAGACCGCATTCGGGTTGAAGGCCGACTCCGCATGGATCACTGCCAGCACGAGCGAGGGGTCGAGACCGAAGCCCGGCGCCAGCTCGCCGACGGCCTGCTCGACGGCCTTGCGGTGCGGGCTGTTGATCGCCGCGAGGCTCGCCAGGTAGACGCGGGCACCGCCGACGCTGCCGCCGTCCGTGGGCAGCCGGCACGTGGCCTGGGGTCGCCCTGCGCTGCGGCCTTCTGCAGCCAGGCGACGGCCAGCGCGTCGTCGCGGGGCGTGCCCCGCCCGTTGGCATAGATCCAGCCGAGGTTGTACTGGGCGAGCGCATCGCCCTTCTCGGCCGCCTTGCAGTAGAGGGCCGCGGCCTTGCGCAGGCTCTTGGCGACGCCCTCCCCGTGCTCGTAGCGCTGCCCCCAGTCCACCTGCTGCTTCGCGGAGGCCGATTCCATCAGCCAGGACCAGCCGGGCTCGCCGCCGGGGCGGGCGGTGCCGGCAACGGTGGCCGCGCACGCGAGCGCGAGCGTCGCCGCTCCAAGCGCTCGAGCCCATGCTGCCGGCGACTGACGCCCCATCTGATCCATCGCGAACCGGTGTCCCTTTCCTTCGAAGGTGCAGAAAATAACCCGGACCGGACCCCGGGCCAACGCCGGCGCACCGATCCGCGATCCTCGTTCCCGCCGGCGACGGGCCTCGAACGCGGGCTTTCGATGCGAGATGCCCCTGGCGCCGGCCTTCACGGGTCTCGGCGCCGGGGGGCGTTTTCTTTAGCTGCGGCTCACCAGGCTCGCGGCCGGCGCTCCGCGTCGTGCTTCTGGGCGTAGATGTCGCGCGACAGGCCGTTCAGCTGGCCGTGGAGGTCGCGACGCTCGGCACGCGTGAGGACGCCGTCGGACTTGTACAGCCGCTCGTCCTGGCGGATGCCGCGTCGCTGTTGGAACAGGCCGCGCGTCTCGGCACGGGTGAGCTCGCCGGACCGGGCGCCCTGGCGGATGCGGTCGCCCTGGACGTGCTGGCGGCGATTGACGGCGGGATCGCGCACGGCAAGCGGCGCGCCGCAGCAGCGGTGCCCGGGCGCCGGCGCCGCGTTGGCGGCAGGCGCCGCGAGAGCGCCGGAGAGGACGACGAGGGAAAGAAGGATGCTGCGCTTCATGACTGACTCCTGGGTCGTTGGTGGGTTTCGCGCTGCCGGCATCCCGGTCAGCTGGATCCAACGATAAGAGCCGGATGTAAGCGGTCTGTGTGGGACAACGGGGCGTTTGTAAGCGAGTGTTGCGGCGGGGCGGACGCGGCAACGTTCGGACACGCAGCTGACGTCGCGGCCAGCCGGCGCATCTTTGGTCACGGTGTCGTGCTCGAAGTGTCGAGTAACTTGAAGCAGCTTTCTGAGCGGTCTGATCCGATGAAACAAACACGGAGTCTCGCTGGCCCGGCCGGGCCGGCGGGCCGGCGCCGTGGTGCCGCGAGTAGCGCACAGGGACGTGCGCGGCCGCCCCTTGGAGCGGGACGCGGAACGGGGCGGCTCGCGGCACCCGGCGCACGGCCCGCGTCGGCGGCAACATCATTCGACGGTTTCACCGCCGCGGCTGGCCGTTCTCCAGCCGCCGCTCCACGCGGCGCTCGATGCGTTCGCGAACCGTCTGGCGCAGCTCGTCCGGGTCGACTTGTCCGTCGTGGTTGGCGTCGATCGCGTCGAAGTGGCGCGTCTGGCGCGGCGCAAACTGCGCGAACTCCTTTCGATCCAGGGCCTGGTCGCCGTCGGCATCCGCCTCGCGGAACCGCTCGCGCAGGGCCTCTCCCGCACGGCGCAGGCGCTCCCCGCGCGGGGGATGGTCGCGGTACAGATCCGGACCCCACGCGTCGAGGTCGCGCCGAAGCTGCGAGCGGTCCTCGCCGCTGAGCGTCGCCTCCAGGCCGTCGGTCACCGGCGATGCGCCGGCCGCGGCGCCCGGCAGCAGGGCGAAGAGGACCGCGAGCACGCAGTGGCGAAGGAACATCGGCCGTGACGGAGTCGGAGAGCGACGAACGCAGGTTAACTGCGCGCGATTGCGGCCGCCACGGAGGCGTGCGGCCGATGTGTAAGCAAATGTTGCGAGCCCCAAGAGACCAGACAGACGGTTACAACCGTCGTGCCCGCAACCGGCCAGGCGTGGTATTCAGTCGCGCATGAGCGAGCAGACGACCCGCATCCTGGTGGTCGACGACGACGTCCGTCTCCGGGACCTGCTGACCCGTTACCTCAGCGAGCAGGGGTTCGAGGTCCGCACCTGCGGCGACGCCTCGGCCATGGACCAGGCCCTCGATCGCGGTCGCTACGACCTCCTCGTTCTCGATCTCATGCTCCCCGGCGAGGACGGCCTGTCGATCTGCCGGCGGCTGCGCGGCTCTGGCAGCGACCTGCCGATCATCATGCTCACGGCGAAGGGCGACGAGATCGACCGCATCGTCGGCCTGGAGATGGGCGCGGACGACTACCTGCCCAAGCCCTTCAACCCGCGCGAGCTGCTGGCGCGCATCCGTGCCGTGCTGCGTCGCCGGGCCTCGAGCCCACCGGGGGCCCCGTCAACGGGAGACGGCGAGGTCCGATTCGGGCCCTTCGTGCTGCAGCTCGGAAGGCGCGAGCTGCGACGAGGCGACGAGCCGCTGCCGCTGACCACCGGCGAGTTCGCGCTGCTCAAGGCCTTCGCCGCGCACCCGCGCCAGCCGCTGTCGAGGGACCGGCTCATGGAGCTCGCCCGCGGCCGCGATTACGAGGCCTACGACCGCAGCATCGACGTCCAGGTCTCCCGGCTGCGGCGCCTGATCGAGTCCGACCCGTCGCGCCCGCGCTATCTCCAGACCGTGTGGGGCTATGGCTACGTCTTCGTGCCGGACGGTGAGCTGCGGTGAGCCTGCTGCCACGCTCGCTGCTGGCACGCACGGTGCTCACCATCGCCGTGCTCCTGCTCGCGAGCCAGGCGGCCTGGTTCGAGTTGTGGCGCGCTTACGAGCGCGAGCCACGCGCCCGCCAGGTCGCGCAGCGCGCGGTCGCAGTCGTGACGCTGACGCGCGCGGCACTGCTCGCCGCACACCCGGACCGGCGGCGTGGGCTGCTCGAGGAGCTGTCGCGCACGCAGGGCATCCGTGTCTACCCCATCGAGGCGGACGAGCTGATACCGCCGATCCCCGACGACCCGCTCTTCTGGCGCGTGGCCGACGAGATCCGCGTCGCGCTCGGCGAGTCGACCGAGGTCGCCTTCGACCAGGATGACGTCGAGGCCCTGTGGGTCAGCTTCGACGTCGGCGAGGACGGCTACTGGGTCGTCATGCCGCGTCTGAAGTCCGACGACGCGCTCCCTTGGCAGTGGCTCGGCTGGGGTGGCGTGGTCGCCCTGCTGTCACTGCTCGGCGCCTGGGCGCTCGTGGCGCGCATCAACCGCCCGCTGACCGAGGTGGCCGGCGCGGCCAGCCTCATCGGGCGCGGCGAGACTGCCCCACCCGTGGCCGAGCGCGGCCCGGCAGAGACGCGCGCGCTCGCCCGCGCGGTCAACCAGATGGCGCACGACCTCGCGGAGCAGGAGCGCGATCGCGCCCTCCTCCTCGCCGGCGTGTCGCACGACCTGCGCACCCCGCTCGCGCGCCTTCGGCTGGGCATCGAGCTCAACTGCCGCGACGACGCCGAGCGCGAGGCGATGGCGGCGGACCTCGACTCGATGGACCGCACGATCGGCCAGTTCCTCGACTTCGCACGGCCCGACAGGGCGCAGGCCGCCCCGACCGACGTCAACGCCGTGGCGACCAAGCTCGTGCAGCAGCTCGCGGCACGCGGCATCAGGGTGGAGACGGCGCTCGAGCCCCTGCCGCCGGCGCCGATTCGGGCCGAGGCGCTGCGGCGGGCGATCCTGAACCTCCTGGAGAACGCCGCGGCCTATGCCGGCGGCGAGATCGTGCTGCGCACGGCGCGGGCCGGCGATTCGGTGGAGATCGCCGTGCTCGACCGCGGCCCCGGCATACCGGACGCGGACCTGGAGGCAGTCAAGCGCCCCTTCCACCGCCTCGACGCGGCCCGTGCAAACGCGGGCGGCGCCGGGCTCGGGCTCGCCATCGCCGAGCGCATCGCCCGCCTGCATGGCGGCAGTCTCTCGCTCGCCAACCGCGAAGGAGGCGGGCTCGAGGCGCGCCTGACGATCCCGCTGCGGCCTTGAGCAGACCGCCGGACTCAGCCGGCGCCGATCCCCAGCGAATCCCAGATCTCGTCCACGCGGCGTTTGACGGCATCGGTCATGCGGATGGGGCGGCCCCACTCGCGCGCGGTCTCGCCCTTCCACTTGTTCGTCGCGTCGAATCCGATCTTCGAGCCCAGGCCGGACACCGGCGAGGCGAAGTCGAGGTAGTCGATCGGCGTGTTCTCGATGAGCACCGTGTCGCGTGCCGGGTCCATCCGCGTGGTCATCGCCCAGATCACATCCTTCCAGTCGCGGACGTTCACGTCGTCGTCGGTGACGATGACGAACTTCGTGTACATGAACTGGCGCAGGAAGGACCAGACGCCGAGCATCACGCGCTTGGCGTGCCCCGGGTACTGCTTCTTCAGGCTCACCACAGCGAGCCGGTAGGAGCAGCCCTCGGGCGGCAGGTAGAAGTCGGCGATCTCGGGGAACTGCTTCTGCAGGATCGGCACGAACACCTCGTTGAGCGCGACG
>JALORY010000138.1 GCA_025458675.1 Gammaproteobacteria bacterium
CGGATCGCCGATGCGTTCTCGACGCTGGCCGACCTGCTGCGCAGGCGGTGAGATCGGGTCCGGCAGCATCGGGCTTGGGTAGGCAAGACCAAAAGGCTTGCCGCGGAGTGTGCTGAAGGGTTTGGGGAGAGGACTGACGTGAGACGCCCAAGAATCCGAATGGTCAGGTCGCCGTTGATGATCGAGTGGGAGTGACCGCGAGCGCGGCAGATCCCTCATGCAACGGCTCTACCAAGCCCGCGACGCCCTCGAGGCCCAGCTGCTGAGCGACTTCCTCGCCGACCGGCGCATCGAGACCGTCGTGCTGGGGCAGTACCTCGCCGGCGGGGTCGGGGAGCTCGCCGCGTTCAACTTCCCCGTCGTGTGGGTCGTCGAGGATGCCGACCTCGCGCCGGCCAAGGCGCGGCTCGCCGAGTTTCTCGCAATGAGCCGCGGACCCGAGCGCTGGCGCTGCCCGCGCTGCGGCGAGGTCGTCGAGGACGGCCTCCTGGTCTGCTGGAACTGCGGCGAGCCCTGCCCGGATTAGGCCGCGACGGGTCAGGCTACGGGTAGTAGACGACCGCCGGGGGGCCGTAGCGCCGCACGACCACGGGCGGCGGGGCGGGGTACCGCTCGACGACGACGGGCGCGTACCGCTCCACCACGACCGGCGCAGGTGCGTACCGTTGCACGACGACCGGCGCCGGCGCGACGTAGACGGGGCGCGGCGCGATGGCGGAGCCGATGAGGCCGCCGACGACGCCCCCCACCACGCCGCCGACGAACGGGTCGACGCCGTAGTAGCGGTCTGCATGGGCCTGCAGGGGAAGCGTGACCAGCACTGCGCAAAACCCCAGAGCGACGATTCGACGCCTCATTTCTTCACCTCTTCAGATGGTTGGCTGATAACCCACGCGGCGGCCGCTTCGTCGCCGTCCCCTGGCCTCTCGGCGATTGGAGGGCGATGGCCTTCGATGGTCGCCGGCCTCACCACGCGGCAATGCGCGGCCGGGGCCGGCGAGTCCGTTACCGGCTCAACGCCGAGCCGCGCTCCGCGTTGACGAAGGCGGTTCCTCGCGGCGCCGTCCAGGTTGATCAACCGGATGGGCGACCGAGACGCGCGCGCTCGGCTCGCCGCCCCCGCGGGGCTGACACCACTGCCCGTGGTGCGAGAGGGTGGATCTCGCCGCTGCGGGGATTCGGCCGCGCCCGACGCCCGCGCAGGGGGGCGCGTCAGTCCTCGGCAGCGCGCGCCGCGTCCTCCGCCTCGATGGCGTCCTCGGCGTCGAGCCAGTCGTCCAGCTCGTGACCCGGCGCGAAGCCGCGGCGCTCCGCGAGGAAATAGGCCGCCACCTGGACGCGGTGATGGCGGTCCTCCATCAGCACCCTGAGCCCCGCCTCCGGGTGGACGTGGCATCAGCACCCTGAGCCCCGCCTCCGGGTGGACGTGGGGCTCCGAGCCCGGCGACGTGGCATCGACGACGAACTCTTTGAAAGGGCCTGAACTGCTCGGATCGGTCATCTGCAGATCCTCCGTGGGCCTCGCTGCGGGCCGTGCGTAAGTCTGAATCTCCGCCTGGACGGCGTGGTGGCCGTCATCCCGCCCGCGAGATCCCCACCGCGACCACCTTGTACTCGGGCGTCATGCTGTCCTGGTCGAAGATGCCGCTCGTCAGGTGATTGATCGCCACCTCCGGGAAATGGAATGTGGTGAACAGCACCCCCGGCCTTACCTGCTCGCTGAGCCGCGCGCTCAAGTGCGTGGCCCCGCGCCGCGAGCGTACCTCCACCGTGTCGTCGTCGGCGATGCCGTGCGCCGCGGCGTCCTCGGGGTGGATGAGCAGGACGTCGCGGTCCACCACCTCGCGGTTGGGGGTGCGCCGCGTCATCGTCCCGCAGTTGTAGTGAGCCAGCACGCGGCCGGTGGTCAAAATGTAAGGATAGTCTGCTCGGTCGCCCGCCACCTCGGGGGTCTCTACGTAGGGGAAATGCAGGAATCGCCCCTTCCCGCGCTTGAACTGCTCGCGGTGCAGGATTCGCGTGTCCGTGCCGTCGGGCAGGACGGGCCACTGCAGGCCGTCGTCGCCGAGCCGGTCCCAGCGCACCCCCGCGAAGAAGGGCACGGCCTCGGCGATCTCCTCCAACAGGCGGGCGGGCTCGTAGTCAGGCTCCGGGTAGCCGAGGCGGCGCATCACCTCGACCACGATCTGCCCGTCGGGCAGCGTCCCGGCCAGTGGCTCGACGACGCGGTTGACGCGCTGGATGCGCCGCTCGCCGTTGGTGAAGGTCCCGGATTTCTCGAAGTGCGAGGACGCGGGCAGCACGACGTCGGCGAGCGTCGCCGTCTCGGTCATGAACAGCTCCTGGACGACCAGGAAGTCGAGCCGGGACAGCGAGTAGCGGACCTCGCAGGAATTCGGGTCGGTCTGCAGCAGGTCCTCGCCCATCACCCACAGGGCCTTCAGCCTGCCCTCGCGGGCGGCTCCGAACATCTCGGGGATGCGCAGCCCCGGCGCGCCGGGCACTTCGCGCCCGTAGACCCGCGCGTAACGGGCGCGGACCTCGGGGTCGCGCACGTCGAGGTACCCGGGGCCCTGGTGCGGCTGGACCCCCATGTCGGCGGCGCCCTGGACGTTGTTCTGGCCGCGCAGCGGGTTGATGCCGGTGCCGGGCCGGCCGACCTGGCCGGTCATCCCTGGTAGTGCTCGGTGACGCCCAGGCCGTGGAAGGCCATCGCCCGCCCAGCGCTCCCGTAGAGGCGGGCCGCCTCGCGCACGGCCGCGCGGTCGACGCCCGCGATCGCGGCCAGCCGGTCCGGGTCCTCGGCGAGCAGCGCGGTCCGAAAGGCCGCGAAACCCTCGGTGCGCCGCGCGATGAAGTCGTCGTCGGTCAGACCGAGGTCGAGCAGTTCGCGCAGCAGCAGGTTGAGCAGCGCGACGTTCGTCCCGGGACGCGGCTGCAGGTGCACGGCGGCGTAGGGGGCCAGCTCGATCGCGCGCGGGTCGATCAGGATCAGCGGCACGCCCTGCATGGCGCGCTGCTTGATCTTCGCACCCGTCACGGGGTGCGCCTCGTTGGGGTTGGCGCCGATCACCAGCAGGCAGTCGGCCAGCGGGATCTCGTCGATGGAGTTCGTTGCCGCGCCCGTGCCGAGGGTCTGCTGCATGCCGAACGCCGTCGGGGCGTGGCAGACGCGCGCGCAGCCGTCGATGTTGTTCGTGCCGACCACCGCGCGCATCAGCTTCTGCATGAGGTAGTTTTCCTCGTTTGTGCAGCGTGCCGAGGAGATGCCGGCGATGGCGTCGGGTCCGTGCGCGGCGCGGATCTCGCCGAGGCGGCGGGCGACGAGGTCGAGCGCCTCGTCCCAGGTGGCCGGGCGCAGCGCGCCCTGCTCGCGGATCAGCGGGGTGCGCAGTCGGTCCGGGTGCCGGTAGTACTCGAAGGCGTAGCGGCCCTTGACGCAGGTGTGGCCGTGGTTGACCGCGCCGTCCGCGCCGCGGATCGCGCGGATCTCGCCGTCCTTCACGAGCACCTCCAGGTTGCAGCCCACGCCGCAGTAGGTGCAGGTCGTGCGCACGGTGCGGTCGGCGATCAACGTCTTGGCCTGGTAGCGGTCGCTGAGCGCGTTGGTCGGGCAGCTCTGCACGCAGCGTCCGCACGAGACGCAGTCCGAGCGGCGGAAATCCTGGTCGAGCGACCGGATGACGCGGCTCTCGTGCCCGCGCCCGCGCATGGCGAGCACGAGGCTGCCCTGCACCTCGTCGCAGGCGCGAATGCAGCGGTGGCAGTGGACGCACTGCGCCGCGTCGAAGCGCAGGTAAGGGTGGCTGCGGTCGACCTCGGCGACAGCGACGGCGTGCCGGCCGAAACGCGACTGCGTCACGCCGTAGCGCGCCAACAGGGCCTGGAATTCGGTCGGGCG
>JALORY010000004.1 GCA_025458675.1 Gammaproteobacteria bacterium
CCCGTCGCGCGCGCCGACCTCGCGGCGCAGCCGGTTCAGCCGGGCGTGCAGGCTCATTCGCCGAGCATCGCCAGCACGCGCAGCGCGGCCGCCTTCGGCGCATAGCCGCGCGCCTCGTCGCTGGCCAGGATGGGCCCGACACACGCGGGGCAGCCGTAGCGGCAGTCGCAGCCGGCGACCATCTCGAGCGCCGAGCGCACGACGGCCGCACGCTGGTCGAAGAGCGGCGCGGAGAGCCCCACGCCGCCCGGATAGTTGTCGTAGAGGAACACCGCCGGCCGGAAGCGACCGACCGCGTCCGGCGCGAGCTCGGCGCCTTCGGCCGAGCGCAGCTGGCCGCGGCCATTCGGCCCCACGGTCGCGAACCACTGCGCGTCGCCGTCGCCGACCGCGCGGCCGAGGTCGTGCGGCTCGGACATGGTGCGCAGCGCCGCCACGTGGTGCATCGCGTAGGCCGCGCCGAGGAAGCCGTCGAGCGCCTCGAGGCGGCTCTGGAACGCGTCCTCGAGCCGCCCCGGAGCCACCTCCCACCACGCCGCCGTGGTGTGCATCTCCTGGTCCGGCAGCGCGATGTTGCCGTAGCCGACGTTCTCGTGCGTGTAGTAGCGGATCTTCTTGTAACCGGGAATGCGTCGCACGAGATGCACTTCGCCGTGCGCGGCGCGCGCTGCGTCGCCGCCCGCCGCCTCGAAGCGCTCGAGGATCTTGAGGCGCGTGTAGTCGATCGCGTCGGTGTAGTAGTCGGCCTGGGTGCGCCGCACGTAGGCCTTGCGGCCGGTCCAGTCGAGCCGCTCCACCTGGTAAGGCGACGCCTGCACCAGGTAGATCGCGCCTTCGTAGAGCGTCATCGGCGCGGAGCTGTAGTCGACCTCGGCGATCACCTGTTGCCCGCCGTCGGTGACGTCGATCACGACGAAGTTGCCCTCGGCGACCGAGCGCAGCGACACCGCGTTCGCCGGATAGCTGTCCGCCGTCCAGTGCCAGTGCTCGCCCTCGCGGTGCAGCACGCCCTGCTCCTCGAGGTAGGCGAGCAGCTCGACCAGGTTCTCGCCGCCGAAGGACTCGCCCTGCGCGAACGGCAGTTCGAAGGCCGCGCAGCGCACGTGGTCGAGCAGGATGAGCAGCTGGTCCGGCGCGATGCGCGCGTGCTCGGGCGAGGCGCCGAGGAAGAACTCCGGATTGCGGACGATGTACTGGTCGAGAGGCTCGCTGCTCGCCACCAGCACGCCGAGCGAGGCGCGGTTGCGCCGCCCGGCGCGGCCGAAGCGCTGCCAGGTCGCCGCGATCGTGCCCGGGTAGCCGTTCAGCACGCAGACGTCGAGCGCACCGATGTCGACGCCGAGCTCCAGCGCGGAGGTCGCGATCACGCAGTCGAGCCCGCCGGCGCGCAGCCGGCGCTCGGTCGCCCGCCGCTCGGTGGGCAGGTAGCCGCCGCGGTAGGCCGAGACCCGGGCCGGGCGGCGCGGATCCTTGTCGAAGACGTCCTTGAGGTACTTGGTGAGCACCTCGACCATCAGGCGGCTGCGCGCGAACACGATCGCCTTGAGGCCCATGCGCAGTGCCAGGCGCGCGATGCGCGTGCTCTGCGAGCGCGCCGAGGCGCGGATGCCGAGGTCGGCGTTCACGATCGGCGGGTTCCACAGCAGCAGGCGGCGCTCGCCCGCCGGCGCGCCGCTCTCGACGATCGCCGTGACCGGCGCACCGACCAGGCGCTCGGCCAGCTCCTGCGGGTTCGCGATCGTCGCGGAGGCGAAGATGAACTGCGGGCTCGCCCCGTAGAAGCGGCAGACGCGCTGCAGCCGGCGCAGCACGTTCGCGACGTGCGACCCGAACACGCCGCGGTAGCTGTGCAGCTCGTCGATCACCACGTAGCGCAGGCTCTCGAAGAACTGGGCCCACTTGGTGTGGTGCGGCAGGATCCCCTGGTGGAGCATGTCGGGGTTGGACACCACGACGTCGCCCCGCGTGCGCACGGCCTTGCGCGCGTCGCCCGGCGTGTCGCCGTCGAACGTGAAGGCGCGCACGCCGAGGTCCGCCGCCTGGTTGAGCTCGGCAAGCTCCGCCACCTGGTCCTGCGCCAGCGCCTTGGTCGGGAAGAGATACAGGGCCTTCGCGCCGGTGCGCAGCACGCCGTCGAGCACGGGCAGGTTGTAGGTCTTGCCCGAGGCCGTCGGCGTCACCACGACCACGTGCCGTCCCTCCGCCGCCGCGTCCCAGGCCGCGGCCTGGTGCGAGTACAGCCGGTGGATGCCGCGCGCCGCGAGCGCACGGCGCAGCCGCGGTTCGAGCGCGTCGGGCAGCGGCGCGTAGCGGCCGTCGCGCGCGGGCACCACGAGCTCGCCGGTGATGCGGCCTGCGTATTTGCGGGCGAG
Organism: Gammaproteobacteria bacterium; assembly: GCA_025458675.1. Taxonomy (GTDB): domain Bacteria; phylum Pseudomonadota; class Gammaproteobacteria; order Chromatiales; family Chromatiaceae; genus JALORY01. The sequence goes on from JALORY010000004.1 coordinate 2,373, forward strand.
GCGCGCGGCGAGGCGCGCCGCGGCGTCGGCCGCCGGGACGGGATCGAGCGGCAGACGCTCCGCGGGCAGGCTCATCGCCAAGGTTCTCCTGCTGTTCTATACTGGCGACAGTATAGAACGAGAAGAAAACCTGCAAACTCCGGAGGCCCGCATGCCCCCCGCCCTGACCCGCCGCCAGATGGAGATCTACGAGTTCCTGAAGGTCCAGCTCGCACGCTTCGCCCACCCGCCCACGCTGGACGAGCTCTGCGACGCGCTCGGGCTCAGGTCGCGCGGATCGCTGCACAAGCAGATCCAGGCGCTGGTCGACGCAGGCCTGGTCGAGCCGATGAACAACCTGCGGCGCGGCATCCGGCTGGTCGCCACCGAGGAGGCCGAGGCGGCGGAGGCCGACGCCCTGCCGCTGCTCGGCACCATCGCCGCGGGCCGGCCGATCGAGGCCGTCGCCAATCCCGAGGCGGTGCGCGTGCCGCCGCACCTGCGCACCGATCGCCCGTGCTACGTGTTGAAGGTGCGCGGGGAGTCGATGATCGACGAGGGCATCCTCGACGGCGACTGGGTGGTGATCGAGCAGCGCGACCACGCCCGCAACGGCGAGATCGTGGTGGCGTTGGTGGACGGCAGCGAGGCGACCCTGAAGCGCATCGAGCAGCGGCCCGGCAAGGTCCTGCTGCACGCGGCCAATCCGACGCTGAAGCCGATGGCCTACCGGCCAGGACAGGTGCAGATCCAGGGCGTCCTCGTCGGCCAGATGCGCCGCTATCACTGATCTGGCATAAGGGGTCGCGTGACCGGCCCCTCCGCCATCCGCTCGCCGCACGCGGCGGGATTGCTGTTCGCCGTTCTCTCGGCCTTCGGTTTTGCGCTGAAGGCGATCTTCGTCAAGCTCGGCCTGGCCCAGGGCGGCGACGCGATCACCCTGCTCGCGCTGCGCATGGGCTTCTCGCTGCCCATGTTCCTGGTCCTCGCCTGGATGACGGGCGCGCGCGGGCTGTCGTTGCGGGACTGGCTCGCCCTTGCCGTCCTCGGCCTGCTCGGCTTCTATCTGTCGAGCCTCTTCGACTTCCTCGGCCTGCAGTACATCTCGGTGGGGCTCGAGCGGCTGATCCTTTTTCTCTACCCGACCCTGGTGCTGCTGTTTTCGGCGCTCTTCCTCCGTCACCCCGTCGATGCCCGCGTCCTCGTCGCGCTGGCGCTGAGCTACGCCGGCATCGCGCTCGCGCTGGGCCACGACCTGCGCGCGGTCGGGGATGTCGGCGACGTCGTCACGGGCAGCCTGTGGGTCTTCGCCAGCGCCACGACCTTCGCCATCTACTTCATCGGCGCGGGTCGCGTGGTGGCGCGCGTCGGCGCGCTGCGGCTCACGGCCTACGCGTCGACGTTCGCCTGCCTGTTCACGATCGGCCACTTCCTCGCCGTGCGCCCGCTGTCCGCGCTGGTGCTGCCGCCCACCGCCTACCTCGTCGTACTCGGGCTGGCGGTGTTCTCGACGCTCCTGCCCATCTGGTTCCAGGCCGAGGCGATCCGCCGCGTGGGCGCGACGACCGCGTCGCTGGTCGGGACCATCGGGCCGGTGCTGACCATCGGCCTCGGCTGGCTCGTCCTCGACGAGCCGGTGTCGGCGGTGCAGCTCGCGGGCGCGGCGCTCGTGGTGGCGGGCGTGGTCGCGGCCGGCCGCGGCGGCACCCTCCCTGTCCCGTCGCGCCGCTGAGGCCGGGCGCCGCGTCAGTCGAGCGGCTGGCCCTGCGGGGTGCGGCGGAAGGCCGTCCGGTCGTAGCCGAGCGCCGCGGCCCGGTCGAGCGCGACGCCGAGCGCCGCGTCGTCGAGCACCGGCGTACGCGAGAGCACCCAGCCGTACGCGCGGCCCGGCTCGCCGACCAGCGCCCATCCGTAGTCCGGACCGAGCGCCAGGACCCAGTAGTTGCCGTAGAAGGGCCGGAAGAAGCTGACCCGCAGCTTGGCGTTTCCGCTGCCCTCGACGACCTTCGCCACGCCGTTCGCCTCCTCGACCCCGCCGTCCGCGCGACGGCAGCGGTTGGTCACGCGCAGGACGTCCCCGTCCATCCGGTAGCGCGCCTGGGTGTCGGCGGCGCAGACCGCCTGGAACCGGTTCGGCACCAGCGCGATCTCGTACCAGGTGCCCACGTAGCGCGACAGGTCCACGGCCTCCACCGTGGGCAGCGGCGCGGCGTGCTCGGTGGCGCAGCCCGCAACCACGGCCGCGGCAATGCAGGCGACAACCCCTCTCCGGATGGCGTGCTTCATCGCGTTCCCTCCTCAGCGCTGGCTGCTCACGGCCCACACCGCGGCCTCGACCCGCGTCCTGAGCCGTAGCTTCTTCAGGATGTGTTTGACGTGCACCTTGACCGTGCCGACCGCGAGATCCAGCTCGCGGGCGACGAGCTTGTTGCTGTAGCCCTTGGCGATGAGTCGCAGGATCTCCTCCTCGCGCCCCGTCAGGCCGGCCTCTTCGGGGCGCTGCGGGCGCTGCTCGTCGCGCAGCGCCCGGGCGAGCAGCTCGGTGAGCTGGCGGCTGATCACCATCCGCCCCGCGGTGGCGCGGCGCAGGCTGTCGAGGATGTCCTCTGGCTCCATGTCCTTGAGCAGGTAGCCGTCGGCGCCCGCGCGCAGGGCGGCCACCACGTCCTCCTCGCTGTCCGACACGGTGAGCATGACGATGCGCGCGTCGACGTCGGCCGCGCGCAGCTGCCGCAGGGTCTCGAGGCCGTCCATGCCCTTCATGTTGAGGTCGAGCAGGATCAGATCCGGGTCGGTCGCCTGCGCGAGCCGTATGCCGGCCTCGCCGTTCGTCGCCTCGCCGACGAGGCGCAGCGAAGGCTCCATGGCGATCAGGTCGGCGACTCCCTTGCGGAACAGCGGGTGGTCGTCGATGACGATGACGGAATCGACGTCGGGCTCTGTCATGGCACGGCTCGCATGACGACGGGCTCGGGAAAGGCGGCCGCGGGCGCCGCGCCGCGGCGGAACGCGACACGGACCCGGGTACCGCCGCCCTCGGCGGGTCCGACCTCGAGCGCGCCGCCGAGGCTCGCCGCGCGCTCGCGCATGATCGTCAGGCCGTAGTGGGGCGCGCGGTCGTCCCGCGGGCCGGGACCGCGCCCGTCGTCGACGACCTCGACCTCCACCGCCGCCGGCGTGCTGTGCAGCGTGACGGCCGCGTGCGACGCGCCGGCATGGCGGATCACGTTGGACAAGGCCTCGCGCACGATCTGCAGCACGTGCAGTTCCTCGTTGGCGCCGAGCAGGGTCGACGGCAGCGCGTTGTCGAGGCGGATGTCCACCGCCCCGCGGGCGCGGAACTCGTCGACGGTCGCCTCGAGGGCGCGGGCGAGCCCGCGGTCGTCCATCTTGAGCCGGAACGTCGTCAGCAGCTCGCGCAGCTGCCGGTAGGCGCTGTTGATGCCTTCGCGCAGTTCCTCGAGCACCGCGCGCGGCGCGGCCGCGTCTGCCCCGTCCGCGAGCGCGGCCGCGAGCCGCGTCGCCTGGATCTTCAGATAGGAGAGGGACTGGGCCAGGGAGTCGTGCAGCTCGCGGGCGATCACGCCGCGCTCCTCGTGCAGGGCCAGGCGCCGGCTCTCGCGCAGGCGACGCTGCAGGTCGAGCGCCGTGCCGATGTGCCCGGCGAGGGTGCCGAGCAGGCGGCGCTGGTCCGGGTCGGGGGCAGCGCCCGCCGGCAGGTCGACGAGCAGCACGCCGAAGCGCCTGTCCTGGACCGTCACCGGGAAAGACAGGACCGTCGCGGCGCCCCCCTCCGGCTGCGCCACGTCGAAAGCACCCGGCCGCGACAGGTCCTCGCAGGCGCGGCAGCCGCCGCCCCAGCAGAGGCAACCCGCCTCGCCCGCGGGACGCGTCGTGACCAGCACGGTGCCGCGACCAGGCGCGTCCTCGTCCCGCAGGCACAGGGTCACGGGGCCGGTGCCGAGATCCCCCGCGACCTGCCTCAGCACATCGCGCAGGAGAGGCTCCGAAACGGGCGCCTCGTTCAATGCCTTGCTCGTGCGGTAGAGCAGCTCGAGCGCGTGGTTGCTGCGGGCGAGATCCTGCGTCTTTTCGGCGACGCGCTGCTCCAGCGCGTCGTAGAGGGCGGACAGACTCTCGGCCATGAGGTTCATGGCCGACCCCACGCGCCCGAGCTCGTCCGGCCCCGTGGCGCCGACGCGCGCGGAGAAGTCGCCGCGCCGCGCCCGGTCGGCGCTCGCGAGCAGCTCGCCGAGGGGGCGGACGACGCGACGGAGGACGAGCGCCATCGTGAAGACGACGATGCCGATGGTGACGAGCAGCGACACCCCCTGGATGGTGCGCAGCAGGTCGATGCGCCGCTCCGCGTAGTCCTCGAGCAGCAGCACGAGGTAGTCGATCTCGGCGACGAAGGCGTCCACCCCGGCGACGTACTCCCGGCGCGGCGCTGTCTGCTGCGGGCGCGCCGCGTCCGCCGCGAGCAGGCGGATCTCCTCCGTCAGCGGCCCCTTCATCCGTCCCGCCCACAGGTCGCGCACCCGGTCGTAGGCACGCGCCGCATCCGGCGAGGCGCGCCGAGGCACGGCGTCGACGAGGCGTGGACTCGTCAGGCGCGCCTCGAATTCCCGTGCCAGCGCGTCGGCCCGCACGGCCCGCTGCGGGGCGGACACGCTCTCGTCCGCCAGGGCGACGCCGATGCGATAGGACTGCATGCGCAGCGAGCCGGACTGGTTGATCGCCGCCGCCAGGCCCTGCGACGTCTGGGCGATGAAGGCGGAGCTGACCATGCTCACCACGGCGAGCAGCACCACGACCGACATCAGCAGCCCGATCTCGAGCAGGAGGGAGCGTTCGACGTACTGGCGCAGCTTGTTCTTCATCGCTGTCTGTCTACCCGCTGAGGGGACGGAGCAACAGTGCATACCTCCACTGCCCCGGGCGGCCCGCGCAGGCAAGCCCCCGACCCCGGCAGGGCGACACAATCGATTATCGATCAATCGGTTGGCGCCTTACCCCCACTACCTCCTTGGAGGTATGGCGACCCGAAGTCGCGGGCGCGGCCCGTCTTGTGCCGCCTGGGCGCCTCCATAGACTGAGGTCCTTCGCTCGCAAAAGCGAGCCGCGCCACCTGCAGCCCGACTCCGTTGGCCGAGCCCGAGCACGCCTTTCTGTCGCTTCTCGCCCAGGTGCCGATGTTCCGGGACCTCGGGCCGGAACCGTTGCACTTCCTCGCCGGGGGCTGCCAGCTGCGGACGGCCGAGAAGGGACGCGTCGTCTGTCGCAAGGGACACGAGATCGACGGGCTGTTTCACCTCGTGACGGGCCGCGTCAAGCTCGCCGTGCTTTCCGAGGAGGGGACCGAGCGGGTGCTCGACATCGTGCTGCCGGGCAGCTCGTTCGGCGAGGCGTCGGCATTCCTCGACCAGCCGCTGGCGACCTACGCGGAGACGCTCGCCGACTCCGAGCTGCTCTTCGTCAGCCGCAGCCGGCTGCGCGAAGCGGTGGACCGCTGGTCGGAGGTCGCGCACTGCGTGCTGCGCACGCTTGCGGCGCGAGTGCACCGGCTCACCGAGGACCTCGAGGCCTGCTGCCTGCACTCGGCGTCGCGCCGGGTCGCGGATTTCCTGTTGCGCGAGGCCGAGGGCACCGGCGTCCCCGCCGGCACCCCCGAGGTGGTGCTGCCCGCCGCGAAGGCCGTGGTCGCCTCCAGCCTGCACCTCACCCCGGAAACGTTCTCGCGCGAGCTGCACGGCCTGGCGCGCGACGGGGTGATCGCGATCGACAGCCGCCGGATCCGGATCCTCTGCAAGGACGGCCTGCGCCGTCGCTGCAGCGCCGCACCGCGCATGATGTGACCACCGGGGCCAGCGGCCGGATCGACCGTCCGCCGCGCGTCGTCAGTCGTACAGCAGGAAACCGGCCCGCTCCTCGCGCCACGACGCCTCGTCGCCGACCGCGAGGGCATCGAGGTCGGCAGGCGTCGCCGCCGGGTCGTCCACCCACTCGCGCAGCAGCACGGAGCCGTTGATCAGGTCGATCGCGAGGCGCTCGTGCTCGTACTCGTACGGGAAGTCACGCCAGAGCGCGTAGTCCGGCCGTTCGCGGCGCAGCGCCTTGAAGGCCAGCGCGAGGAGCCGCCAGGGGCGGAACGCGTCGTGGTCGTAGGCCGTATCGTCGACGTGGATCTGCACGCCCGCGCACAGAGCGCCCGCGTGCTTGTGGAACGTCGGCTCGAACCAGCAGGGACGCAGCCGGCAGCCCGTCAGCCAGTCGGGCGCGAGGCGCGCCATGGTCTCCAGCACCTCCCCGGGATCGAGGTCCGGCGCGCCGAAGAGCTCGAGCGGGCGTGTCGTGCCCCGCCCTTCCGACAGCGTGGTGCCCTCGAGCATCACGGTGCCGGCGTAGCAGCGGGCCATCGACAGGTTCGGGGCGTTGGGACTGGGGTTGACCCACGCGCGCTCGCCGAGCGGCCAGCCGTAGCCGGGCGCCGCCGCCGGCCGCCACCCCTCCATCGCCACGACCTCGAGCTCGACGTCGAGCCGCAGCGTCGCGACGAGCCACCGCGCCAGCTCGCCCATCGTCAGTCCGTGGCGCATCGGCAGGGGCCCCGCGCCGACGAAGCTCTCCCAACCCGGCCGCAGCCGCAGGCCCTCGACGGGGCGACCGGCGGGATTGGGCCGGTCCAGCACGATGACGCGCTTGCCGGCCGCTGCGGCGGCCTCGAGGACGTAGCGCAGCGTCGTGACGAAGGTGTAGATGCGGCAGCCGAGGTCCTGCAGATCGACGAGCAGCACGTCGAACGCGTCCAGCATGGCGGGCGTCGGCCGGCGCACGTCGCCGTAGAGGCTGAACACCGGGATGCCGTGGACCGGGTCCACGTAGTCGGCGGACTCGACCATGTTGTCCTGCTTGTCGCCGCGCAGTCCGTGCTGCGGCCCGAGGGCGGCGGTCAGCTCCACCTCCGGCAGGACCGCGAGGGCGTCGAGCGCGTGCGTGAGGTCGCGCGTCACCGACGCGGGGTGGGCGAGCAGCGCCGTGCGCCGGCCGCGCAGCGCCCGCCGCAGCGCCGCGTCGTGGACGAAGCGGTCGATTCCGAGCCTCATGACGACACCCCGTGGACCGGCAGCGCGAACGCGTCCGGGTGGTGGAAGTCCGGGCGCCCGGCGCCGTGCCGCAGCGCCCAGTAGGAGAGGTTCCCCGCGAGGTCCTCGATGACCGCCGAGAGCCCGAGCTGCAGCCCGACGCCGGCGTCGGTCGGCGGCAGCATCGCGCCGGGAATCGCCGCCTCCAGTGTCAGCTCGCCGGGACCGCGGCGCACGACGATCGCGGGATCGAGCGGGACGTCGAGGACGCCGCCGTCGCGGTAGCCGCGGAAGGCGTAGGCGGCCCACTGCCCCGTGGGGGAAAAGTTCAGCTCGACATAGGCCGGGCCGTCGCCGGACCGCACGAACGCCTCGAAGCAGGTGTGACGCCACAGGCCGTCGGCGCGCGCCGGGGGACGCGGCGACGGCACGCGCACGCGCTCGACGTCGCCTCGAACGCGGAACAAGAGTGCCACGGCGCCCGCGCCGCCAGCCGCGACCCGCACGACGATGTCGTCGATCCAGGGGGCGGGCGTCGCCGGGTGAGGGCGCAACGGGGCGGTGGACATGCGACAGCCGCGACGGGGCGCTCGGCGCGGACTACGCGCCGCCCGCGGGTGGTCCCCCGCCGGGCGGGCCGGAGCGCCCGTCGGGCGGCAGGAGGCACTGCCCGCGCCCCTTGCCGAACACCGACAGGTAGCGGACGTAGACCCAGCCAAGCAGCGGCAGGCTCGCGAGCAGCAGCCAGTCGAGCAGACCGGCGTCGACCAGCTCGCCGCGCCACCAGGACTGGGCGCGCAGGAGCGCGGCGACGAGCCAGGCGAAGAACGCGGGGACCAGCAGGACGCGCAGGATCATTCCTCGCCGCGCATGCCGTCGACGTAGCGGTCGCGCGCCGCCTTTGCCCGACCGAAGATCTCGAGCAGGTGATCGCCGTCACCGCGGCGAATGGTGTCCGCCAGATCGTTCATCTCCTCCGCGAAACGCTCGAGCATGCGGCTCAGCGCGTCCCGGTTCGCGACGCAGATGTCGCGCCACATCACCGGCGAGCTCGAGGCGATGCGCGTGAAGTCGCGGAACCCGCCCGCGGCATAGCGGAAGATCTCGTCGTTCTCCTTCAGCCGCGCAAGGGCATCGACGAGACCGAAGGCGAGCATGTGGGGCAGGTGGCTGGTGGCCGCGAGCACTTCGTCGTGGTGCTCCACGCTCATGGTCGTGACCTCGGCGCCGCAGGCCCGCCACATCGCCTCCACGCGCTGCGTGGCTGCCGGCGCCGTCTCGGACAACGGCGTCAGGATGACGCGCCGGTTGCGGTAGAGCGCGGCGAACGAGGCCTCCACGCCGGTTCGCTCGGTCCCCGCGATCGGGTGCCCCGGCACGAAGGACGCGATGCGCGCACCGAGCGCCGCGCGCGCGTCGGTCACGACGCTCGCCTTGGCGCTGCCGCCGTCCGTCACCACGGCGTCGGGCGCGAGGTGGTCGCGCATCGCCGCGAAGGCGCCGCGCATCGCGCCGAGCGGCACGGCGACGAACACCAGGTCGGCGCCATCCACCGCCTCCGCCACCGAGTGCGTCCAGCGGTCGATCACGCCGAGCGCGACGCCGCGCTCGAGGTTCTCCCTGCCCCGCCCGCAGCCGACGACCTCGCCCACCTCGCCGGCCTCGCGCAGCGCCCGCGCGAGCGACCCGCCGATCAGGCCGACGCCGACGACCGCGAGCCGGCGGACGATCACCGGTCGAGCACCCTGGCGAGCGCGGCGAGGAAGCGCGCGTTCTCCTCGGGCAGGCCGACGGTGACGCGCAGGTGGTTGGGCAGACCGTAGTTGGCGATCGGGCGGGTGATCACCCCCTCGCGCAGCAGGGCCTGGTCGATCGGGGCGGCGGGCCGGCCGAGATCGATCGCGAGGAAGTTGCCGACGGAGGGAATGTACCCGAGGCCGAGGGTACCCAGCCCGGCGACCAGCTGCGCCATGCCCTGGCGGTTGAGCTCGACGCCGCGGCGGATGTGCTCCTGGTCGCCGAGCGCGGCGTGTGCAGCCGCGAGGGCCACGCTGTTGACGTTGAAGGGCTGGCGCACGCGGTTCAGCAGGTCGGCGATCGCGGGGCTGGACAGCGCGTAGCCGACCCGCAGCGCCGCGAGCCCGTAGGCCTTCGAGAAGGTGCGCGTCACGACGAGGTTCGGCAGCTCGACGAGCCACTGCGAGGCGTCGGGGTAATCCGGCGCGTCGACGTACTCGACGTAGGCCTCGTCCACCACCGCGATCACGTGCGCCGGCAGCCCGTCGAGGAAGGCGCGCAGCGGCTGGCGCGGCAGCCAGGTGCCGGTCGGGTTGTTCGGGTTGGCCACCCAGACGACGCGCGTGTGCTCGTTCACGAGCGCGCGCATGGCGTCGAGGTCGTGGCCGCGGTCCCGTGCCGGGGCGACGCGGATCGTGGCGCCCACGGCCTGCGCGCTGATCGGGTAGACGGCGAAGCAGTGCTCGGCCATCACCGTCTCGACGCAGGGGTGGAGGAAGGCGCGCGCGACCATGTCGAGCACGTCGTTCGAGCCGTTGCCGAGCGTGACGCAGGCCATGTCGACGCCGTGCCGTTCGGCGAGCGCGCGGCGCAGCTCGAAGCCGCCCCCGTCGGGGTAGCGCGCGAGCTCGGCCAGCGCCGCCTGCGCGGCCGCGACCGCCCGCGGGCTCGGGCCGAGCGGATTCTCGTTCGACGCCAGCTTGATCGAGCCCGTGATCCCGAGCTCGCGCTCGAGCTCCGAGACCGGCTTGCCGGGCACGTAGGGCTTGAGCCCGGCGATGCCGGGCGCGGCGATGTCGATGGTGCTGTTTCTCGTCATGGCGTCGACCGTGGAAGGACCGTTGCGTTGGGGATCAGAGGACCGCCCTCGGGTAGGAGCCGAGGACGCGGTACATGCCGGCCGCGCGCTCGAGGTCGGCGAGCGCGCGCGCGACCGGCGGTTCGGCCTGGTGGCCCTCGATGTCCACGAAGAACACGTAGTCCCAGATGCCCCGGCGCGACGGGCGCGACTCGATGCGCGTCATGCTGACGCCGTGCTCGGCCAGCGGCGAGAGCAGCCGGTGCAGCCCCCCCGCCTCGTTCTTGGTGGAGAAGAGCAGGCTCGTCTTGTCGTTGCCGCTCGGCGGGACCGCCTGCCGGCCGATGACCAGGAAGCGCGTGGTGTTGCCCGGCTCGTCCTCGATGTTGCGCGCGATGAGCGCGAGCCCGTACAGCTCGGCGGCGGTTTCGCCGGCGATCGCCGCCGCGTCGTCGCGGTCCTTCACGAGGCGCGCCGCCTCCGCGTTGCTGCCCACGGCCACGCGCTCGGCGCGCGGCAGGTGACGGTCCAGCCAGCCGCGGCACTGGGCCAGCGACTGGGAGTGCGAGTAGACGACCTTGACCGCCGACAGATCCGCCTTCCGTCCCATCAGGTAGTGGTTGATGCGCAGCATCACCTCGCCGCAGATGTGCAGCGGCGAGCTCAGGAACGTGTCGAGCGTGTGGCTGATCACCCCTTCCGTGGAGTTCTCGACCGGCACCACGCCGTAGTGGCAGAACCCGGACTCGACCTCCCGGAAGACGTCGGGGATGGCGCCGTAGGGCTGGGTCCGCACCGAGTGGCCGAAGTGCTTGAGCGCCGCGGCCTGGGTGAAGGTGCCCTCGGGGCCGAGGAAGGCGATGTTGAGCTGCTGCTCGAGCGCGAGGCAGGCGGACATGATCTCGCGGAAGAGTCGCGCCATCTCCTCGCCGCCCAGCGGGCCGCGATTGCGTGCCTTGACCCGCCGCAGCACCTCGACCTCGCGCTCCGGCCGGTAGAAGAAGCCCTGCGGGTCGGCGGCGAGCTTGATGTGCGCGACGCGCTGAGCGAGCTCGGCGCGCCGCGTGATCAGCTCCTGGATCTGCTCGTCGAGGGCGTCGATGCCCTCGCGGATCGCCTTGAGCTCCTGTTCGTCGCCCATGCGCCCGGTCAGCCGTTGTCCCGGGTGCAGCCGAGGCAGCGCACCGACAGCACGCCCGGGATGGCGCCGATCTGGGCGAGGACCTCGTCCGGGGGGGCGCGGTCCAGGTCGAGCAGCGTGACGGCGACGTCGTCGCGCGAGCGGTTCAGCATGTCGCTGATGTTCATGCCGGCGGCGCCGAGGTCGGTGGAGATCTGGCCCACCATGTTGGGCACGTTGCTGTTGACGATGGCGACCCGGTAGCCGCCGTTGCGCGGCAGCGCGATCTCCGGGAAGTTGACCGCGTTGGTGATGTTGCCGTTCTCGAGCCAGTCGCGCACCTCGTCGGCCACCATGATCGCGCAGTTGTCCTCGGCCTCCCGGGTCGAGGCGCCGAGGTGCGGCAGCGTGACGCAGCGCGGGTGGTCCTTGAGCAGGTTGCTCGGGAAGTCGCACACGTAGGCGCCGAGGTGGCCGGACTCGAGGGCCGCCACCACCGCCCGGTCGTCGACGATGCCGTCGCGCGAGAAGTTGAGCAGCACCGCCCCCTTGCGCATGAGCTTGATGCGCGGCTCGTTGATCATGCGACGCGTCGCGTCGGTCAGCGGGACGTGGAAGGACACGAAGTCCGAGCGGGCCAGCAGGTCGTCGACCGACAGGGCCTGCTCGACGTCCGAGGCCAGCTGCCAGGCGCGCTGCACGGTGATCGTCGGATCGTAGCCGACGGCGCGCATGCCGAGGGCGCGGGCCGTGTTCGCCACCTTGACGCCGATGGCGCCCAGCCCGATGACGCCCATGGTGCGGCCCGGCAGCTCGGACCCCACGAACTGCTTCTTGCCCGCCTCGACCGCCTTGTTGATCTCCTCGTCGGTGCCGGCGAGGCTGCGCGCGAAGGTCCAGGCGGGGCCGATGTTGCGCGCCGCCATCAGCATGCCCGCGAGCACGAGCTCCTTCACCGCGTTGGCGTTGGCGCCCGGCGCGTTGAACACCGGCACGCCCCGCGCCGTCATCTTCGCCACGGGGATGTTGTTGACGCCCGCGCCCGCCCGGCCGATGGCCTTGACCGTCGGCGGGATCTCCATGTCGTGCATCTTGGCCGAGCGCACGAGGATGGCGTCGGGGTGGCTGATCTCGGAGGCGATCTCGTACTGCTCGCGCGGCAGCCGCTCGAGCCCCTTCACGGAGATGTTGTTCAGCGTGAGGATCTTGAACATGGGGTCACCCGTTGCGCTTCTCGAAGTCGGCCATGAAGTCGACGAGCGCCTGCACGCCCGCCTCCGGCATCGCGTTGTAGATGCTCGCGCGCATGCCGCCCACCGAGCGGTGTCCCTTGAGCGTGACGAGGCCCGCCTTCTTCGCCTCCGCGAGGAAGGTGGCGTCGAGCTCCGGATTCGCGAGCGTGAACGGCACGTTCATCCACGAGCGGCACGCGGGGTCGACCGGGTTCCGGTAGAAGGGCGAGGCGTCGATCGCCGCGTAGAGCTTCTCCGCCTTGCGGCGGTTGATCTCCGCCATGCCGGCGAGTCCGCCCTGCCGCTTGAGCCACTGGAAGACGAGGCCCGCCAGGTACCAGCCGTAGGTCGGCGGCGTGTTGTACATCGAGCCCTCGGCCGCGTGCGTCGCGTAGCGCAGCATCGTCGGCGTGCCGGCGACCACGTCCTCGGTCACCAGGTCCTCGCGGACGATGACCACGGTGAGGCCGGCAGGGCCGATGTTCTTCTGCGCGCCGGCGTAGATGAGTCCGTAGCGGCTCACGTCGACGGGGCGCGAGAGGATCGTCGACGACATGTCCGCCACCAGCGGCACGTCGCCCGTGTCGGGCACGTACGGGAATTCCACGCCGCCGATCGTCTCGTTCGGCGTGTAGTGCACGTAGGCCGCGTCGGCCCGTAGCGCGAGCTCCGCCTGCTTCGGCGCGGTGGTGAACTTGCTCGACTCGGAAGTCGCTGCCACGTTCACGGCACCGTAGCGCTTGGCCTCGGAGATCGCCTTCTTCGACCACGCGCCCGTGTTGACGTAGTCCGCCCCCGTCTTCCCGCGCAGCAGGTTCATCGGCACCATCGCGAACTGCTGCGACGCGCCGCCCTGCAGGAACAGCACCTTGTAGCTCGCCGGGATCGCCATCAGCTCGCGCAGGTCGGCCTCCGCCTGCTCGGCGATGGACATGAACTCCTTGCCGCGGTGACTCATCTCCATCACCGACATGCCACTGCCGTGCCAGTCCGACATCTCCTCGCGCGCCTGCTCGAGGACCTCTTCCGGCAGCACCGCCGGCCCTGCGCTGAAGTTGTATACGCGTGACATGATCCTTCGTCCGTTGGTGGATGGAATGCGAAATCGTCGGCGCAGCCGCTACTCGTTCGGCGAGTCGCCCTCGCCCAGGTGCTCGGCGGCCTCGTCCGAGGGCGGCTCGTCCTCGCCGCCGAGCGAGGCGACCCGGTCGATGCCGACCAGCCGCTCGTCCTCCGCGAGGCTGATCAGCTTGACGCCCTGCGTGTCGCGGGAAAGCACCGAGATGTCGGCCACGCGGGTGCGCACCAGGGTGCCGCCGTCGGTGATCAGCATGACCTCGTCGTCGTCCCCGACCAGGATGGCGCCGACCTGCGCCCCGTTGCGGTCGCTGGTGCGGATCGAGATCACGCCCTTGCCGCCCCGCCCACGCAGCGGGAACTGCTCGACGGGCGTGCGCTTGCCGTAGCCGTTCTCGGTGACCGACAGCACGTTGCCGCCGTCGGCGACGATGAGCGCGATGACGCGCTGGCCCTCGTCGAGCTGGACGCCGCGCACTCCGCAGGCGGTCCGGCCCATCGGGCGGACGTCGCGCTCGTCGAAGCGCACCGCCTTGCCGGCGCTGGTGAACAGCATGATCTGCTGCGAGCCGTCGGTGAGCGCCACGTCGACCAGCCGGTCGTCCTCGCGCAGGTCGACGGCGATGATGCCGCTCGGCCGCGGGCGCGAGAAGTCGGCGAGAGGGGTCTTCTTCACCGTACCCGACGCCGCCGCCATGAACACGAAGCGGTCCTCGGGATAGTCGCGTACCGGCAGCACGGCGTTGATCCGCTCGTCCTTCTCGAGCGGCAGCAGGTTGACCATCGGCTTGCCGAGCGCGTTGCGGCCCGCCTGCGGCAGCTCGTACACCTTGAGCCAGTAGACCCGCCCCCGGCTCGAGAAGCAGAGGATGGTGTCGTGGCTGTTGGCGACGAACAGCTTGTCGACGAAGTCCTCCTGCTTGGTCGCCGTCGCGAGCTTGCCCTTGCCGCCACGGCGCTGCGCCTGGTACGCAGTGACCGGCTGCGCCTTTGCGTAGCCCGAGTGCGACAGCGTGACGACCACGTCCTCCTCGGGAATGAGGTCCTCGAGGGTGAGGTCGTGGTGGTCCAGCACGATCTCGGTGCGGCGCCGGTCGCCGAACTGCGTCTTGACCTCCAGCAGCTCGGTGCGGATCACCTGCATGAGCCGGTCGGGGCTCGACAGGATCTCCAGCAGGCCGCGGATGCGCTCGACGATCTCGCCGTACTCGGCGAGGATCTTGTCCTGCTCGAGGCCGGTCAGGCGGTGCAGGCGCAGGTCGAGGATCGCCTGGGCCTGGGCCTCGCTGAGGCGGTAGCCGTCCGCCGTCAGGCCGAGCTCGGCGGCGAGGTCCTCGGGGCGCGAGGTCGCCGCGCCCGCTCGCGCGAGCATCTCCTCGACGACCGGGGAGCGCCAGACGGGCCCCATCAGCGCGACCTTGGCGTCGGCCGGCGTCGCCGCGGCCTTGATCAGCGCGATCACCTCGTCGATGTTGGCGAGCGCGACCGCGAGGCCCTCGAGGACGTGGGCCCGTTCGCGGGCCTTGCGCAGGTCGAACAGCGTGCGGCGGGTGACCACCTCACGCCGGTGGCGCAGGAAGTACTCGAGCAGCTGCTTCAGGTTGAGCGTGCGCGGCTGGCCGTCGACCAGGGCGACGACGTTGATGCCGAACACGCTCTGCAGCTGGGTGTGCTGGTAGAGGTTGTTGAGCACCACTTCCGCCATCTCGCCGCGGCGCAGCTCGATGACCACGCGCAGACCGTCCTTGTCCGACTCGTCGCGCAGCTCGGTGATGCCCTCGAGGCGCTTCTCCTTCACCAGCTCGGCGATCTTCTCGAGCAGGCGGGCCTTGTTGACCTGGTAGGGCAGCTCCGTGACGACGATGCGCTGGCGTCCGGTCGCGGCGTCCTCCTCGGTCTCGGCGCGGGCCCGCACATAGATCCGGCCGCGGCCGGTGCGATAGGCCTCGCGGATGCCGGCGGCGCCGTTGATCATCGCCGCGGTCGGGAAGTCCGGCCCCGGGACGATGCGCATCAGGTCGTCGAGGGTGACCGCGGGGTCGTCGATGAGCGCGACGCAGGCGTCCACCACCTCGGAGAGGTTGTGCGGCGGGATGTTGGTCGCCATGCCGACCGCGATGCCGGCGGAGCCGTTGATCAGCAGGTTCGGGATGCGCGCCGGCAGGACGGTCGGCTCCCGCTCGGAGTCGTCGTAGTTGGGCGCGAAGTCGACGGTCTCCTTGTCGATGTCCGCGAGCAGCTCGTGGGCGATCTTGGCGAGGCGCACCTCCGTGTAGCGCATCGCCGCCGGGGCGTCGCCGTCCACCGAGCCGAAGTTGCCCTGGCCGTCCACCAGCATGTAACGCATGGAGAACGGCTGGGCCATGCGCACGATGGTGTCGTAGACCGCCGTGTCGCCGTGCGGGTGGTACTTGCCGATGACGTCGCCGACGACGCGCGCCGACTTCTTGTACGGCTTGTTCCAGTCGTTGCCGAGCTCGCTCATGGCGTAGAGCACCCGGCGGTGGACGGGCTTCAACCCGTCGCGGACGTCCGGCAGCGCCCGGCCCACGATCACGCTCATGGCGTAATCGAGGTACGAGTGCCGCATCTCGTCCTCGAGGTGGATGGGAAGGATTTCTTTGGCGAATTCGGTCATGGCGTCCGGTGTCGCGCGAGGGCGGCGGCCCGCACTGCAGCGAACACCCGCATCCTGCTGAAACAAAGGCGAAATCATACGCGCCGGGGCGCCCCGCTGCACGGCCCGGGGTGTCCCCGGGGCGGGGGCCGGCCGCCCGGCCGGCGACGGCGTGGCCGCGCCGCACGTCGAACGATCGTTTCACTTATTAAAACGTTCGTTTAACATGCCCGTCCCGCATCCCCCACCGGACCGACCCGCCCATGCCCGCCACCGAACGAATCGCCCCCCAGAGCGCGCAGACCCGGCAGCGGCTGCTCGCGGCAGGGGTGCGGCTATTCGCCGAGCACGGCTACCGCGGCGTCTCGGTGCGCGAGCTCAGTGCGGCCGCCGGGGCGAACGTCGCGGCGGTCAGCTACCACTTCGGCAGCAAGCGCGGCCTGTACCACGCGATCTTCGAGTCGGCCCTGGACGCCGACGAGGCGCGCTTTCGCGAGGCCATGGACGCCCTCCACGCGCTCGTCCGGCAGGCAGGCGGCGAGCCGGCCCGGCTCGCCGCCCCGGTGCAACTCTTCGTCCACAGCCTGCTCGGCCGCCTCACCGGGGACGAGCACTCGCGCGGCCTCACCGTGCTGGTCATCCGCGAGATGGCCTTTCCCAGCGAGGCCTTCGACCTCATCTACGCGCGCCGCGCCGCCCCCCTGCTGGGGGCGATGCTCGCCATCCTCGCCGCCCTCGGCGAGGACGCGGCCTCGGAGGCGGCGCGCATCCGCGCCCAGGCGCTCACCGGGATGGTCGCGGAGCTGGCGATCGCGCGCGCCGTGCTCTGGCGACACCTCGCGTGGGACGGCTACACCGCGGCGCGCGTCGCCCGGGTGAGCGCGATCGTGACCGAGCTCGTCAGTCGCGCGATCGGCATCGCGCCGGCCCCTGCCCCGGCGGCCCCGGAGAACGCCCATGCTTGAGAGAGCGCCCCTCATCCTCGTCGCGGCCCTGGCGGCCGTGATCGCCGCCCCCGGCGGCACCGCGGCCGACGCCCCGCCGGCCGCCGCCCTGACCGTCTCGACCGTCGCCCCGCGGGTCGAGCACTGGCCGGTGAGCATCCCGGCCCACGGCAACCTGGCGGCCTGGCAGGAGGCGATCGTGGCGGCCGAGACGGGTGGCCTGCGCGTCGTCGCGCTGCTGGCCGACGTGGGAGACACCGTGCGCCAGGGCCAGGCGCTCGCCCAGCTGTCGCAGGACGCCGTGCTCGCCGACGTCGCCCTGCAGGAGGCGCGCGTCGCCCAGGCGCGGGCCGCGCTCTCCGAGGCGCAGGCCAACGCCGAGCGCGCCCGCGAGGCCTCGGGGCGACCCGCGATGTCGGAGCAGCAGGCGAAGCAGTACCTGGTGGGCGAAGAGTCGGCGAAGGCGAACCTGCGCGCCGCCGAGGCCCAGCTGCGCAGCCAGCAGATCCGCCTCGACCAGACCCACATCCGCGCCGTGGACGACGGCGTGGTCGCGACGCGGGCCGCCACCCTCGGGGCCGTCGTGCAGGCCGGCACCGAGCTTTTCCGCCTCGTGCGGCAGAACCGCGTCGAGTGGCGCGCCGAGGTCATGGCCGAGCAGCTGGCCCGTATCCAGCCCGGCCAGCCGGCCCGCGTCCGGCTCGCCGGCGGGGAAACCGTCGAGGGCACGGTGCGCGTCGCCTCGCCCACCTTCGACCCTGCCACGCGCATGGCGCTCGTCTACGTCGATCTGCCGGCCGCCGGGGCCGCCCGCCCCGGGATGTTCGCGCGCGGCGAGATCCTGGTGGCCGCGGCGCCCGCACTCACGGTGCCCGAGTCGGCGGTCGTGCTGCGCGACGGCAAGAGCTACGTGTTCGTCGTCGGCCCCGAGCGGCGGGTCGCGGGCCGCGAGGTCGCGACCGGGCGGCGCGCGACCAACCGCGTCGAGGTGGTCTCCGGGCTGGGGACGGACGAGCGCGTGGTGTCCCGTGGCGGTGCGTTCCTCGCCGACGGCGACGCCGTGCGCGTGGAGGACGGGGCCCAGGCCGGCCGGCCATGAACGTCTCCGCCTGGTCCATCCGCAACCCGGTCCCAGCAGTCCTGCTGTTCGGGCTGCTCACCGTCGTCGGCATCGGCGGTTTCCGATCGCTCGGTATCCAGAACTTCCCCGACATCGAGCTGCCCGCGGTGACGGTCACCGCCCGCCTCGAGGGCGCGGCACCCTCCCAGCTCGAGACCGAAGTCGCCCGCAAGATCGAGGACAAGGTCGCGACGCTGGGCGGCGTCCAGCACATCCGCACGACGCTCGGCGACGGCAGCGCGACGATCCGGGTCGAGTTCGACATCGACAAGGACACGGAGACCGCGCTCAACGACGTCCGCAACGCGGTCGACAGCGTGCGGGGCGAGCTGCCCCAGGACATGACGGACCCGGTGGTCTCCAAGATCACCACCGCCGGCGGCGCCGTCGTGACCTTCACCGTGCAGTCGGACCGGCTCGACGAGGCGGACCTGTCCTGGTTCGTCGACAACGAGGTGAGCAAGGCGCTGCTCGCGGTCAAGGGGGTCGGCGCGGTCAAGCGGGTGGGCGGCGTCGACCGCGAGGTCGGCGTGGACCTCGACCCGACGCAGATGGCAGCGCTCGGCGTGACGGCGGCGGACATCTCGGCGCGGCTGCGGCAGGTCCAGCAGGACGCCTCGGGCGGTCGCGGCGACATCGGCGCCGGGGTGCAGTCGGTGCGGACCCTCGGCGCGGTGCACACGATCCAGGACATCGGTGCCCTCGACATCCCGCTCGGCGGCGGGCGCAACGTCCGGCTGGACCAGATCGCCCGGGTGCGCGACACGGTCGCGGAGCGCACCGCCTACGCGCTGCTCGACGGCCAGCCCGTGGTCGGTTTCTCGGTCACGCGCCTCAAGGGCGCGAGCGAGGTCGCGGTCGCTGCCGCCGTGCGCGCGGCGGTCGCCGAGCTCGGCGCCCGTCACCCGCAGGTGCGGATCGGCGAGGCCTACGACACGGTCGCCCCGGTGCTCGACAACTACCGCGGGTCGATGGAGCTGCTCTACGAGGGCGCGGTGCTCGCCGTGCTGGTCGTCTGGTGGTTCCTCCGCGACTGGCGCGCCACCCTGGTGGCCGCGGCGGCGCTGCCGCTGTCGGTGATCCCGACCTTCGCGGCCATGTACTACCTGGGCTTCAGCCTCAACATCCTGACGCTGCTCGCGCTGGCGCTGGTCGTCGGCATCCTCGTCGACGACGCGATCGTCGAGATCGAGAACATCGTGCGCCACCTGCGGCAGGGCAAGAGTCCGATCCAGGCCGCGACCGAGGCGGCGGACGAGATCGGCCTCGCCGTCATCGCGACCAGCCTGACGCTCGTCGCCGTGTTCCTGCCGACCGCCTTCATGGGCGGCGTGCCGGGCAAGTTCTTCCGCCAGTTCGGCGTCACCGCAGCGGTCGCCGTGTTCGCCTCGCTCGCGGTCGCGCGCCTGCTGACGCCGATGATGGCAGCCTACGCGCTCAGGCCGCTCCCCGCGGCGGAGGGCGAGACCCGCACGATGCGCTGGTACCTGCGCGTCATGCAGTGGTGCCTCGCGCACCGCAAGACGACCGTCGCGGCAGCACTCGCGTTCTTCGTCGCCTCGATCGCGCTCGTGCCGCTGCTGCCCAAGGGCTTCGTGCCCGCCGCCGACCGCGGCCAGACGGCGGTGAAGATCGAGCTGCCGCCGGGCAGCACGCTGCACGAAACGCTGGCGGCCGCGGAGCGGGCGCGCAGTCTCATCGCGCCGGTCGGCGACGTCACGCGGGTGTTCACGACGGTGGGCTCGACCACGGGCGCCGGCCCCTTCGGCGAGGGCGCCAGCACCGACGTGCGCAAGGCCACCCTGACGATCATGCTCACGCACCGCCACGACCGGCCACGCACCCAGGCGGGCGTCGAGGCCGAGCTGCGCGAGCGCCTGCGGGCGCTGACCGGGGCGCGGGTGTCGGTGGGCATGGGCGACGTCGGCGAGAAGCTGCAGGTGGTGCTCGCGGGGGACGACCCGGATCTCCTGGAGCGGACCAGCCGGGCGGTGGAGCGCGAGCTGCGCACGCTGCCGAACGTCGGCAACATCACGTCGAACGCCAGCCTGCAGCGGCCAGAGATCCACGTCACGGTCGACTATGGGCGCGCGGCCGACCTCGGCGTGACCACCGCCGCGATGGCGAGCGCCGTCCGGGTCGCCACCGCGGGCGACTTCGAGGTCCAGCTGCCGAAGCTCAACCTGCCGCAGCGGCAGATCCCGATCCGCGTGCGCCTCGACCAGGGCATGCGCCAGGACCTCGAGGCGATTGCACAGCTGCGCGTCGCGTCGCACTCCGGGCAGGTGCCGCTGAGCGCCGTCGCCGACGTCAGCCTGCGCAGCGGCCCGGCGCAGATCGACCGGCTCGACCGCAACCGCAACGTCACCATCGACGTCGAGCTCGCCGGCCGGCCGGTCGGCGAGGTGCTCGCCGAGGTCAACCGGCTGCCCTCGCTCGCGACGCTGCCGCCCGGCATCAGCCGGCCGACGTCGGGGGACGCCGAGCGCATGGCCGAGGTGTTCAGCGGCTTCGGCTCGGCGATGCTCACCGGCATCCTCGCCATCTACATCGTGCTCGTGCTCCTGTTCCACGACTTCCTGCAGCCGGCGACGATCCTCGCGGCCCTGCCGTTGTCGGTCGGCGGCGCCATCGCCGCCCTGCTGCTCACCCACAACAGCTTCTCGATGCCGTCGGTGATCGGCCTGCTGATGCTGATGGGCATCGTCACCAAGAACTCGATCCTGCTCGTCGAGTACGCGGTGATGGCGCGGCGCGAGCACGGCCTGCCCCGCCACGAGGCGCTCGTCGACGCCTGCCGCAAGCGCGCGCGCCCGATCCTGATGACCACGATCGCGATGATCGCCGGCATGCTGCCGATCGCCCTCGGCATCGGCGCGGAACCGAGCTTCCGCGCGCCGATGGCGATCGCCGTGATCGGCGGCCTGCTGACCTCCACCCTGCTGTCGCTGCTGGTCATCCCGGTCGTGTTCACCTACGTCGACGACCTGCTCGGCCTGCTGCGGCGCCTCGGCCGGTCGCTGCACCGCGCGAACCGCGGGACCGCCGCGGCCTCGACCCCGCGCCCCTAGGGCCCGCCGGGCGCGCCGCCGGGCGGCGCCGCGTTGCGCCTCGCCCGCCGTGGTAAAAAGCGGCGGATGGACACTGTCGGCCTCGTCTGGTTCCGCCGCGACCTGCGGCTCGCGGACAACCCCGCCCTTGCGGCCGCGGTCGCGGGCGGCGCGCGGGTCGTCCCCGTCTACGTGCACGCGCCGGAGGAGGAGGCACCCTGGCGCCCGGGCGCGGCGAGCGACGCGTGGCTGCACCGCAGCCTGCAGGCGCTCGACGCCGCGCTGCGCGAGCGCGGCTCGCGGCTCGTCGTCCGCCGGGGCCCGACGCTCGACGCCCTGCGCACGCTCGCCGCGGAAGCCGGCGCCACACACATCTATTGGAATCGTCTCTACGAGCCCGCCCTCGTCGCGCGCGACCGGGGGGTGAAGGCCGCGCTGCGCGCGGCGGGGCTCGTCACCCAGAGCGCCAACGCGGCGCTGCTCAACGAGCCCTGGGCGGTGACGCGCGACGACGGCGCCCCCTACCGCGTCTTCACGCCGTTCTGGAAGGCCTGCCAGCGCGCGGGCGTCGACGCCCCGCCGGCACCGGAGCCCGGCCGCCTTACGCCCGTCCCCGAAAGCCTCGGCGGCGTCGCCGTCGACACCCTGCGCCTCGCCCCGCCCATCGGCTGGGACCGCGGATTCTGGGACGCGTGGCAGCCCGGCGAGGCGGGGGCGTCGGCAACGCTCGCGCAGTTCCTCGACGACGCCGTCGCGCACTACGGCGAGGACCGCAACCGCCCGGACATCACCGGCACGTCGCGCCTGTCGCCGCACCTGCACTTCGGAGAAATCGGCCCGCGCCAGCTCGTCGCAGCCATCCGCCGCCACACCGCCGAGCACACCGCGGCGGGGCTCCTGACGAACGCCGAGGCCTTCGTGCGCGAGATCGGCTGGCGCGAGTTCGCGCACCACCTCCTCTGGCACTTCCCGCACACGCCCGACGCGCCGCTCGACGAACGCTTTGCGCGCTTCCCCTGGCTCGACGACCGGGGCGGCGCGCTCGAGCGTTGGCAGCGCGGCCGCACCGGCATCCCGATCGTCGACGCCGGGATGCGCGAGCTCTGGCACACGGGCTGGATGCACAACCGCGTGCGCATGATCGTCGCCTCGCTGCTGACGAAGAACCTGCTCGTCCCCTGGCAGGAGGGAGCCCGCTGGTTCTGGGACACGCTGGTCGACGCCGACCTCGCGAGCAACACGCTCGGCTGGCAGTGGACGGCCGGCTGCGGCGCCGACGCCGCGCCCTACTTCCGCATCTTCAACCCGGTGCTGCAGGGCCAGCGCTTCGACCCCGCCGGCGGCTACGTCGCGCGCTGGGTGCCGGAGCTTGCCGGCCTGCCCGCGCGGCACGTGCACGCCCCGTGGGAGGCACCGGCAAGCGTGCTCGCGGCAGCCGGCGTGCGCCTGGATCACGACTACCCGACCCCGGTCGTCGACCTG
Organism: Gammaproteobacteria bacterium; assembly: GCA_025458675.1. GTDB lineage: Bacteria > Pseudomonadota > Gammaproteobacteria > Chromatiales > Chromatiaceae > JALORY01. The sequence continues at coordinate 24,891 of JALORY010000004.1, forward strand.
CAGGCCACTCGCGCCCGCGCGCTCGCGCGCTACGCCTCACTCAAGGGGGCATAAAAGAGGGGCCCCTGTTGCGGGGGCCCCTGCAATGCAGACCGGTCGGAGGAGGATGTCGAGGAGTAACCGGCCTGCGGTGAAACGGTCAGGTCACGGCACCGGGTACACGACGCAGTCGTCCGGGTCCTCGGACAGGCAGCGGTTCACGCTGTCCGCGCCGTCGCCGTACTGCACGAAGTCGGTGAAGTAGCTGTTGTCGGCGTCGCTCAGCCGCACGTCCAGGCGCACGTTATGGATGTCGTTCGGCATGTTCGCCGTCCCGATGCCGCCCGGGCTGTTGTGGTCCGCTGTCGCCGGCATCGTCGCCAGCGCCACGGCGGCCGCGCAGAGTGTCAGCGTCAGGGTTTTCATAAGGCCTCCTGGGTAGTGCCTTCCGGGCCGGTCCCGAAAGGCCCGAGGCGTCGCCTCTCTTTCAGTGGAAATACTAACGGCGAGCGGTTTCGGCGCGGTTTCCCGCGCCCGGGGCGGCTGTTACGAGTTGTTTCAATTTCTCGCAGCACCCGGGAACGACGGTCGAGGGGGTCGTTCATCCGCATTAATAACTACGTATTGATACTTAGACAGGTCTTGAGAATTCGCAACCGCTGGCGCGTGACTCACACATCAGCGACCCCAGGGATGGCTCGGTGCACCATTATCGACACACCCCATTGCGTTTGACCTCTATCAACGTTTTCGCCCGCTGTAAAGTTTACGCAACTCTTTTTTTATTAGGTACTTGCGAACATCTCCTTTAAGCGATTCTCTGGTATGGGAACGTCTTGAAAGATCGTGTTACGAACTTGTCTCACCCGTCCTTCATAGTTCCCTTCACAGGAGCGCAACGGCCAGCCGCGATGCTGTGATTCCACAGCGGAGCGCCACGGCGCGGGGCGCAGACGAGAGGGGAGCCGCAACGACCCCGCCGCTTCAGGCGGAGTCCGATTCCCCGAGGCAAGGCGTTGCGGCAGGGGGCTGTCGGGGAGAGGAGAGTCCGATCATGAAACGCAAGATCCTGATAATTGCCGTAGCGACTGCCCTCGGAGCCGGCTCGGCGCTGGCGGCCCCGCCGCCCGGCAAGGGCGGTGGCGGTGGCGAGGAGGAAACCCTGGGCAACAACCTGTCGGTTCCAACCCTGTTCGTGGGCACTGGGCCAGCGCTACGCATTCCGTGCGCGAATACGCCGAAGGCGCCCGGGTGGGACGGCATCGCCGCGTGGTATCCGTACGAGGACGACCTGTACTGGCTCCAGAAATCCGTGGCGACCTGGTCTGCGACCTGCGCCAACGGCTCACCCAACATGGACGTTAGCGCCGACTGGGGCGACAACCTGACGGGAGACGGGCGTCTGAGTGCCGGCCGTCCGATCCGGGTCGAGATGCGCCTGAGCTCGACCGCTTCGGAGACGACGGGCGTCTCTTTCCCGATCACCAAGCTGACGCCGGATGTGGAAGATCGGTTAGCGACGTACGGGACGAACGGCGCGACGACTTTGCCGAGCTTCGCCGTGTATGAAGAGGGCGCCCAGCTGACGATCGCCCGTTGCGTGGGCGACGACTGCAGCAAGCTCGAGTCACCGCCCATCTACAACGGGCCGATGGGGGGCGAGGTCAACTCGACGGGCGCGGTCGTCTATGGCTACAACTGGGGCATCAAGAATACGGGCACGCCCGCCAACGGCAAGTACCGGCTCACGTTCACGCCAAGAACCGCGCACATCGTTCACGTCGCGGACACGAAGGCGTCGATCTGCGACTACAGCAAGTGCACATACGTCGACATCGTGGTGGGCTCCGCCGGCGGTGGCAAGCCGGGCGGTGGAGGCGGCAAGCCGCCGGGTGCGGGTGGCGGAAAGCCGCGTTGACTTGGGGCAACCGGCCCGTCGGGCGCAACGCCTGACGCGCCGCTGACGGAACGCCGGGGTCGAGGCAGATGCCCTTCCCCGGCGTTTCCTCGTCGATCGACCCGGGGTCCGAGGGCGGCGAACGCGCGCGGGGTGAGCGCCGCGCGCCGGAGGGAGGTTCCGCCGCTCGTCCGGAACCCGCTGCCGGTCGGCGCCTCGCTCGCAACGGATGCCGGCCGCCTGCTAGCTTCCGGGACAGGGGGGTACGCTCCCCACCGGCCGCCGGCACCCGCAGGCGGCCGGCCGAATCGGGGAATCCAGATGCGCACGCCGAGCTTCAGCGATCTGCCCGACGTCGACTCCGAGTTGTTCGAGCAGGTGACCGACGACGAGCTGGCGCTCCTCGAGTACTACCGCGCGCTGCCCGCCGAGCGGCGCGCCACCGTGCTCGAGGCGCTGGTGCGGACGGTCGAACAGGCCCGGGAGACGCGACGGGACGCGGGCGCCCGGACGCCGCCCACGGCGTCGCAACGCCCGGGGCTCTGACACGGTCGGGAACGGGCCCGCGCCGGCCGTCACGCGGCCCGCGGCATCTCCACGCGCACCTCCAGCCCGCCGCCGGGGCCGTCCGCGAGCACCATCGTCCAGCCGTTGCCGTCGCAGATCTGCTTGACCACCGCGAGCCCGAGCCCGCTGCCACCGGTCGATCGGCTGCGCGAGCCCTCGAGCCGGTAGAACGGCTGCAGCACCGCCTCGCGCTCCTCGGGCGGGATGCCGGGGCCGTGGTCGGTGACGCGGACGATCGCGCGGTCGGTGCGGCACTCGACGGCGACGTTGACCGGCCCGGTGCCCCCGTAGCGCACGGCGTTGTCGAGGAGGTTGCCGAGCACGCGGCGGAAGGCCTTGGGCGGCACCGGCGTGACGCAGCCCGTCGGCGCATCGACGTCCACCGCGTGGCCGGCACGCACGTAGTCGTCGCGCACCGCACGCAGGATGTCGACGAGCGGCTCGCTGGCCCGCTCCGGCCGCTCGAGGCCGCGGCCGAGCTCCATCGCGCGCTCGATGAGCTCCTCCATCTCCTCGATGTCGCGCCGCAGCCCGTCGAGCAGCTGCGCCTCCGGCCTGTCCTCGATCAGCTCGATCGCGAGCCGCATCCGGGTGAGCGGCGTGCGCAGGTCGTGCGAGACGCCGGCGAGCAGCGTGGTCCGGCCGCCGAGCAGCGCGACGATCTCGCGCTCGGCGCGGTTGACGCGGGCGGCGAGCGCGGCGAGCTCCGAGGGCCCCTCCTCCGGCAGCGGCTCGAAAGGCTGGCCGCGGCCGAGCTTCTGCAGGGCATCCTGCACATCCCGGAGCGGCGTGGTCATGCGGCGCACGACGAAGAGCGAGGTCGCGAACACGAACAGCGCGCCTGCGACGCCGATCAGGATCACCGCCGTGGGCAACTCGTCGCCGAAGCGGTTCTCCCGGAACCCGAACTGCAGCGTCAGGTTGCCGAGCGGCACGTCGATCCAGTACCAGCCGGGCTCCGCGGGATCGACCACGATCCAGGTCTCGGCCCCGACGCGCGCCGCGACGTCCTCCTCGACGTGATCCAGATAGTCTGCCCGCAGGCCGAGGCGCGGCAGGTCCGTCACCGGCGCGCGTACCCGCAGCCCGTGCGCCTCGCGCAGCTCGCTCTCGTAGTCGGCGCGCGTCCAGGGCGGAAGCTCCACCCACACCTTGGCGGACAGCTCGAGCAGGGCGGCGAGGTCGCTGGCCGCGAGCTGCGTCACGGGCTCGAGGATGGCGAGGCGTACGACGACGAGGCTGAACGCGACGAACATCCCGAGCCCGGCCGCGATGGTGAGGCCCGTGCGGCCGAGCAGGGTCGGCCCGCGGCGCCTCACGGCACGGGCTGGTCGCCGTGCGGCGTGAACATGTAGCCGCGGCCCCAGACGGTGCGGAGGAAGACCGGGCTCGCCGGGTCGGCCTCGATCTTCTTGCGCACGCGGGTCACCCGCACGTCGATGCTGCGGTCGTACGGCGAGCGGTCATATCCCTTGAGGCGATCCACCAGCTGGTCGCGCGTCATGACGCGGTTGGGGTGGGTCGCCAGCACCTCGAGCAGCGCGAAGTCGCCGGCGGTGACGTCGACCTCGCGCCCGTTGCGCAGCAGCCGCTGCGCGTCGAGATCGAGCACGAAGTCGCCGAACGACACCTGCCGCACGGCGGCCTCCGTGGCGATCGGCCGCTGACGCCGGAGCACCGCCCGGATGCGCGCGAGCAGCTCGCGCGGGTTGAAGGGCTTGCCCAGGTAGTCGTCGGCTCCGACCTCGAGCCCCACGATGCGGTCGAGCTCGCTGCCGCGGGCGGAGAGGATGATCACCGGGATGTCGCTCCCGGCCCGCAGGCGCCGGGCAATCGAGAGCCCGTCCTCGCCCGGTAGCATGAGGTCGAGCACGATGAGATCGGGGTGCGCCGCGGCGAGCTGCCCGTCCATGTCGACGCCGTCGCGCGCCGTGCGCACGCGGAAGCCTTCCTTCTCCAGATAGCGTGCCAGGAGCTCGATGAGCTTCGGGTCGTCGTCGACCAGGAGGATCGAAGGCTGCTCGGCGTCCATCTCGCGCCTCGGCACCGAGGGGCGGCAGACTTGCAACATCCCGTCACGAGCCCGACACGCCCCGAAACCCTTGGGAAATGCGTCGTGTATAGGATAGCAATCAGACACTGCAGGGAGACCGAACCATGCGCCTCGCCGACACGAGCCGCCAAGCCGCTTCGGTGGCCATTCTCGTTGCCGCCGCGGGCGGCGTGATCGCGGCCCCGCCGACTGCGCCACCGCCGACCTGGAGCGCCGCGCCGCAGCGCCCCGAATGGCAGTACCGGGAACAGCAGCAGTTTCGCTTTCAGCCGGAGCAGCCGGGCGCGCGACAATACCAATACCAGCACCAGCGGCAGTTCGAGGATCAGTACCGATACGATCGCCAGCCCTCCTGGGCCCCCGCGCGGCCGCCGTCGGGCGGCGGCGGGGGGCCTAGAATGGGGGGAGGCGGCGGGCGCCGGTGAGCGTCGTGGCTGCCGCGGGAGGCGGCCGGGTGAAGGCGGCGTGGGGCGGGTTGCTGTGGTGCGTCGGCGTGGCCGTGTCGGCCGCGCCGCCGACGGCCGCGCCCGAACGTGGCCCGGAATGGAGCGCTGCCGCCGGTCGGGCCAGCGCGCCCGGGACGCCCGACTCCTGGACCTGGTTCGGCATGGGCTTCGAGGCGCGCACCCGCACGCGGAGCGACCGCGAGGTCGGTCCGTGGTCCCGCGGCAATCAGCCGTTCGGCCGCCCTCTGCCCTACCGGCCGAGCCCGCCCCGGTGACACCCCGGACGATATCGCGCCGTCCCGGCTCAAGAATCCCCCGCCGCAGTCGATCCCGCCTCTGAGCGATGCCACGCGGCATCGGCGACAGGCGTGCGCCCGGCGGGCGCTGGAGCCGGGATGTCGGCGGTAGCAATGGGTGACGGGCAGAGAGCGCCCGGCGAAGAGACGCTTCGGGCGAAGCTCGCGGTGATGTACGCCCAGGCCCCGTCGGCCATGGCGACGAGCGTGGCGGTCGCCCTGCTCGCCGTCGCCCTGCTCTACGGCGACGTCGACGACGGCGTCCTGCTCGGCTGGTTCGCCGCCGTGCTGGCCGTCAGCGCCGCACGGCTGGCGCTCGCCGCCCGCTATCGCACCACCCCGGCCCCCGACAGCCGCCGCTGGCTCCGCTACTACGTGGCGGGCACCGCGCTCGCGGGCGCGACCTGGGGAATGCTCGGCCTGATGGTGGACCCGGCGTGGCCGGTGGTCGACCAGGTCGGCGTCTACACGATCCTGGGCGGGCTGTGCGCCGGCGCGCTCGCCAACAACGGCACCCTGCTGAGCACCTACCTCGTCTTCCTCGTGCCGACTCTGGCGCCGTTGATCGGGCGCATGCTGCTGAGCGACGACAGCTCGCTCGTGCTCTTCGGCGTCATCGTCGCGGTGTACGGCGGCGCCATGATCAGCGTCGCCCTCCCCTACGCCCGCTCGCTCGGCCGCGCCTACGACCTCGCCCAGGAGAAGAGCCGCCTCGTCGACCGGATCTCCGCGGCCAAGGACGAGCTCGAGCTCGAGGTGGAGCAGCGCCGGGCGGCCGAGACCGAGCTCGCGCGCGAGCGCCGTCTGTTCCTCGACGGCCCGGTGACGGTGTTCCGGTGGCGCAACGACGACGCCTGGACCGTGTGCAGCGTGTCGCCCAACGTGCGCCAGCTCGGCCTGGACCGCGACGTCCTGCTCTGCGGCACCTTCTCCTACCGCGACCTCGTCCACCCCGACGACCGTACGCGCGTCGTCGCCTCGGAGTTCCGGCAGAGCGGCGCCGGCGGCGAGCTCTTCGTGGAGCAGGACTACCGCCTCCAGCTGCCGGACGGCAGCACGCGCTGGGTCTACGACTACACGGTGCCCGTGGTCGACGAGGCCGGACGCGTCACCCACCTCGACGGCTACCTGCTCGACATCACCGCGCGCAAGGGCGTCGAGTCCGCGCTCGTTCGCGAGAAAGAGCTCGCGCAGGTCACCCTCCAGTCCATCGGCGACGGCGTGGTCCGCACCGACGCGGCGGGCTGCGTCGAGTACCTGAACCCGATCGCCGAGCAGCTGACCGGCTGGTTCAGTGCCGAGGCCCGCGGCAGGTCGATCCGCGAGGTCTGCCCCATCCTGATCGCGGATGGCCGCGAGCCCGTCGATCTGCTCGCGCGCGACGGCGGCACGGAGCGGCTCGTCGACGCGCACTACGTCCTGTGCAACCGGCGCGGCGCCGAGTCGGAGATCACCTGGACACTGTCGCCCCTGCGCAGCCGCGAGGGCGCCGAGCGTGGGGCGGTCGTGGTGCTGCACGACGTGAGCGAGACGCGCCTGCTGGTGAACCGCCTCGAGCACCAGGCGACGCACGACGCGCTGACGAGCCTGTTGAACCGGCACGCCTTCGAGCGGCGCCTGGCCGTCGCGATCGACACCGCGCGTCGCGAGTCGACGACCCACGCCTGCCTGTACATCGACCTCGACCAGTTCAAGGTCGTGAACGACACCTGCGGGCACGCCGCGGGCGACGAGCTGCTGCGGCAGATCGCGTTCCGCCTGCGCGCCCACCTGCGCGAATCCGACGCCCTCGCCCGCCTCGGCGGCGACGAGTTCGGCGTGCTGCTCGAGGGCTGTCCGCTGGAACACGCCCGCGACATCGCCGAGGGCCTGCGCTCGGCCGTGCGCGACTTCCGGTTCGTCTGGGGCGACAAGACCTTCGAGGTCGGCTCGAGCATCGGGGTGGTGGCGATCACGGCGGCGAGCCCCGGCACCCAGGCCGTGCTGAGCGCCGCGGACGTCGCCTGCTACGCCGCGAAGGATCTCGGCCGGAACCGGGTGCACGTCTACGAGGAGAGCGATCTCGATCTGGCGCGGCGACGGGGCGAGATGCAGTACGTCTCGCGCGTCACGAAGGCCCTGGCCGAGAACCGCCTGGTCCTCTACTGCCAGGACATCGTGCCGGTGTCGCCGGGCGCGGACGAGCCGCAGAGCATGGAGATGCTGGTGCGCATGCGCGGCGAGGACGGCGCGCTCGTGCCGCCGAGCGCCTTCCTGCCCGCAGCGGAACGCTACAACCTCATGCCGTCGATCGACCGCTGGGTGGTCCGCGAGACCTTTGCCTGGCTCGCGGCCCAGCCGGACCCGGCGCGCTTCCACGTCGCGGTGAACCTCTCCGGCACGACGCTCAGCGAGGAAGGCTTCCTCGAGTACGTGGCGGGGCTCTTCGGCGCGCACGGCGTGCCGCCCGCCACGCTGTGCTTCGAGATCACCGAGACGGCGGCGATCGCGAACTTCAGCACGGCCTCGCGGTTCATCCGCGAGCTGCGCGCCCTCGGCTGCTCGTTCGCCCTCGACGACTTCGGCAGCGGGCTCAGCTCGTTCAACTATCTCAAGAACCTGCCGGTCGACTACCTGAAGATCGACGGGGCCATCGTGCGCGGTCTGCTCGAGGACGAGGTCAGCTTCGCGATGGTCCGCGCCATCAACGACATCGGCCACGCGCTGGGCATCCAGACCGTCGCGGAGTTCGTCGAGACGCGGAAGGTGCTGCAGGCGCTGCGCGGCCTCGGCGTCGACTACGCGCAGGGCTGGGCCATCGGCCAGCCGCGACCGCTCGCCGAGGTCACGCCGGAGTCGACCGGGATCCTGCGCGTCGGCTAGCCCGTCCGGCGCGCGCGACGCGCCCTGCTCGTGCCCGCGCCGTCACGCCTCGGTGGTCGGACGCTCAGGCGTCGAACAGCGCCGCGATGCGCTCCGCCGTCGGCTGCAGCACCACGCCGCGCTCGGTCACGATCGCGTCGATCAGCGCGGCCGGCGTCACGTCGAACACGGGGTTCCAGGCGTCCACGCCCGGCGCCCCGACGCGCCGTCCGCCGCAGCTCAGCACCTCCGCGGGGTCGCGCTCCTCGATCGGGATCTGCGCCCCGGTAGCGACCGTGCGGTCGATCGTCGACGTCGGCGCCGCGACCATGAACCGGACGCCGTGGTACCGCGCTGCCACGGCGAGCCCGTACGTGCCGATCTTGTTGGCGGTGTCGCCGTTCGCCGCGATGCGGTCCGCGCCGACGATCGCCCAGCCCACGCCACCGCGCGCCATCCGCGCCGCCGCCGCGCCGTCCGCCATCAGCGACACCGGGATGCCGTCCCGCGCGAGCTCCCAGGCGGTGAGGCGGGAGCCCTGCAGCCAAGGGCGGGTCTCGTCGGCGTAGACGCAACCGATCAGTCCCTGCGCCCAGGCACTGCGGATCACGCCGAGCGCCGTGCCGTGGCCGCCGGTGGCGAGCCCGCCGGTGTTGCAGTGCGTGACGACGTCGGTCGGCCCCGCGATCAGTGCCGCCCCCAGATCGCCGAGGACGCGATTCGCGATCACGTCCTCGGCGTGGATCGCCTGGGCCTCGGCGAGCAGCGCGGCGCCGGGGTCGGCGCCGTCCGGCAACGCGACGACCCGCCCCCGCATGCGGTCGAGCGCCCAGAACAGGTTGACGGCCGTCGGGCGCGAGGCCGCGAGCGTCGCGAAGTCCTCGGCGATCGCCGCCTTCCAGCCCGCGCCGTGGGCGGCGTGACGCAGCCGCCCCGCGAGCGCCACGCCATATGCCGCCGTGATACCAATCGCCGGGGCGCCGCGCACGACCATCGCGCGGATCGCGTCGGCCGTCGCCCGGGCGTCCCGGCAGCGCACGTAGCGCTCCTCGTGGGGCAGCTGGCGCTGATCGAGCAGGTAGAGATCGCCGTCGCGCCAGAGGATCGCGCGGTTGGCGTCGGCACGCAGGTCGAGGCGGACTTCTTCCATGGGGGGCACCGGAGTGGCGAGAATGGGCGGATTGTAGGAGGCCCCATGCAGCAGATCGACACGCTCGTCCACGCCCGCTGGGTCGTCCCGGTCGAGCCCCACGGCCGCGTCCTCGCGCACCACGCCGTCGCGGTCCACAACGGGCGGATCGTCGCCGTCGAGCCGAGCCCGCGGGCGCGCAGCGCCTTCCGGGCCGCGCACGAGGTGGACCTGCCCGCACACGCGCTCATCCCGGGCCTCGTCAACGCGCACGGCCACGCGGCGATGACGCTGTTCCGGGGCCTCGCGGACGACCTGCCGCTGATGACCTGGCTCGGCGAGCACATCTGGCCCGCCGAGGCGCGCTGGGTGAGCGAGGAATTCGTCGCCGCCGGAACCGGTCTCGCCCTCGCCGAGATGCTCCGCGGGGGCACGACCTGCTTCAACGACATGTACTTCTTCCCGCAGGTCACCGCGCGCGCCGCGGCGGCGGCGGGCATGCGCGCGGTCGTCGGCCTGATCGTGCTCGACTTCCCCTCGGCCTGGGCCGCCGACGCCGACGCCTACTTCGCGCGCGCGGTCGACGTCTTCGACGAGCTCAAGGGCCACCCGCTGGTGCGCACCGCGTTCGCGCCGCACGCGCCCTACTCGGTCTCCGACGCGCCGCTCGCGCGGGTGCGCAAGCTCGCGGACGAGCTCGAGCTGCCGGTGCACATCCACGTGCACGAGACGCGCGACGAGATCGCCCAGAGCCTCGAGCGCCACGGCGTGCGGCCGATCGCGCGGCTCGACCGGCTCGGGCTCGTCTCGCCCTCGCTCGTCGCGGTGCACATGACGCAGCTCGAGGACGAGGAGATCGCGCTGTTCGCCGCCAAGGGGGCACACGTGGTGCACTGCCCCGAGTCGAACCTCAAGCTCGCGTCGGGATTCTGCCCCGTGCAGCGTCTCCTGGACGCGGGCGTCGACGTCGCGCTCGGGACCGACGGCGCCGCGAGCAACAACGACCTGGACATGTTCGGCGAGCTGCGCACGGCGGCGCTGCTCGCGAAGGGCGTGGCCGCCGACCCGAGCGCGGTCCCCGCCGCGACGGCGCTGCGCATGGCCACGCTGAACGGCGCCAGGGCGCTCGGCCTCGCCGACGAAGTGGGATCGCTGGTGCCCGGCAAGGAGGCCGACCTGGTGGCGGTCGACCTCTCGTTTCCCGAGACGCAGCCCGTCCACCACCCGATCTCGCAGCTCGTCTACGCCGCGGGGCGGCGGCAGGTGAGCCACGTGTGGATCGCCGGGCGACCGGTGCTGGTCGAGGGCCGCCTGACGACGATCGATCTCGACAAGGCGCGCGAGGACGCCGAGGCGTGGCGCGCGCGGATCGCGGCCGGCTGAGTCAGAGCGCCGCGACGCGATACTCCGTCGCGAGAGTGAAGGTCGCGCCCGGCGCCACCGTCACGACGTCGTCGCCCGCGTTGGTCGTCTCGACGCACAACATCTTCCGGTAGCCGTCGTCGCCCATGTCGCCGAACTTCGCCCCCTTCTCGGCCCAGGGGTTCCAGACCACGCAGCTCGTGCTGCCGGTCTTCGTCACCACGATGCGGCGGCCGAGCGCCGCGTCGACGATCGCAACCTCGCCCGGACAGCCGAGGTAGACGCGGTCGACCTCGCCGCCGATCGTCACCGGCCCGGACTGGCGCCGGCGCGCGCCGCCGTCCACCTTGTCGACGTACTCGCAGCCGTCGAGACCCTCCACACGGGCAGCGGCGACGTCGCCGACGTGGAAGTAGGTGTGGAGCGCCTGCGTCAACTCGAAGGGCGCGTCGCCCGTGTTGCGCGTCGCGAGCGCGACGTGCAGGCGCTCGCCCACCGTCACCGCGAGCGTGAGCTCCGCACGGTGCGGCCAGAGCGCCCGCTGCGCCTCGCCGGGCACCAGGCGCATCACCACGCGCCCCGCCTCCCCCAGGCGCGCGGTCTCGACGACCTCCCAGTCGAGGTTGCGCGCGAAGCCGTGGCCCGGCTTCGCGGGGTCGTCCGGGTGCGGCCCGAACCACGGCCAGCAGACCGGCGCACCGCCCCGCAGCGACTTCCCCGCCGCGAACTTCGCCGCCGGCGAGAGCCACACGACGGCGGGCTGTCCCGCTGGCGCCCAGGTCAGCACCTGCGCGCCCTGGCAGGCGATCGCGGCGGTGCCGTGGGCGTTGGCGACCTCCGCGGCGAGGGCACCGTGCGCCCCCACCCTGAACTCGATTTCGCCCGGGATCCCGAAACGCCGGTTGAGCGTGATGGCCGCCTTCATCGTCGACTCCTCGTGGTCAGGCAGAGGGAACGCGGGCATTGTCGCGCAATCGGGCGCGCCGCGGCGGCACGAGCCGCCAGCCGATCAGGGCCAGCGCCAGAACCGCGAGGTAGAGCGCGGTGAACACCCACCCCGGCCAGTCGTGGTAGAGGAAGCGCTCGAGCCAGTACTGCACGAAGCCCGTACCGTAGGCGGCCTCGCCCGCCCGGCGGCGCAACGCGTCCTCCCACACCGTGAGCGGGCAAACCCACCCCACGACTGCGCCCAGGGCGACGAAACCGATCGCGGCGAGGTGCAGCACGCGCCAGCCGAAGCCCCGCACCCATTGCCAGCCCAGCGGGCCACCGAGCGCGATCGCGCCCAGCCCGCCGACGACGAAGAGGACGACGGCGACGTGGACGGCGAGCACCAGGTCGGCGAGCAGCGCGCTGGACACGGCCGCATTATCCCGCGCGCCGGCCGATCCACCAGGGTCCGCCGGGAAACCCGGGGAGGCCTCGACCGGGCAGCCGGTATACTGTCCGCCGCTCTCCCTGCGGCCGCCCGCCCATGACGCCACCGCGCCTCAACGCCGACCCCGCCGAGCTCCGCAAGTTCGAGTCCATCGCCAGCCGGTGGTGGGACCCGACCAGCGAGTTCCGGCCGCTGCACGAGATCAACCCGCTACGGCTCGACTACGTCGACCAGCGCGCGGGCCTGTCGGGCAGGCGCGTGCTCGACGTCGGCTGCGGCGGCGGGATTCTGTCCGAGGCGATGGCGGCGCGCGGCGCCGCCGTCACCGGCATCGACCTTGGCGCGGCCAATGTCGAGGTCGCGCGCCTGCACCTGCTGGAATCGGGGCTGCAGGTCGACTACCGGTGCACGTCGGTCGAGTCGCTCGCCGCCGAGCAGCCGGCCGGCTTCGACGTCGTCACCTGCATGGAACTGCTCGAGCACGTGCCCGACCCGGCCTCGGTGATCGAGGCCTGCGCGCGGCTCGTGAAGCCCGGCGGCCCGGTGTTCCTGTCCACCCTGAACCGCAACCCCAAGTCCTACCTGTTCGCGATCCTGGGGGCCGAGTACCTCCTGGGCCTGCTGCCGAAGGGCACGCACGACTACGCGAAGTTCATCCGGCCGTCCGAGCTCGACCGCTGGCTGCGCGGCGCCGGGCTGCAGCTCGAGCACGTGACGGGGCTGAGCTACAACCCCCTGACGGGAACCTACGCGCTCGATCCCGACGACGTCTCCGTCAACTACATGGTGTGCGCGCGCCGCCCGGCCCATGCCTGAGGCGCGCGACATCCGCGCCGTGCTGTTCGACCTCGACGGCACCTTCGCGGACACGGCGCCCGACCTCGCCTACGCGCTGAACGAGACGCTGCTGCGCTTCGGCGGCACGGCGCTGCCCTACGAGCGCATCCGCCCGCACGTGTCGCACGGCGCGACCGCGCTGATCCGCCTGGGCTTCGGCCTCGAGCCCGGCAGCGACGCCTTCGAGGCGCGGCGACGGGTGCTGCTCGACGTCTATCAGGCCAACCTGTGCCGCGACACGCGGCCGTTCGACGGGATCCTGGCGGTGCTCGACGCGCTGGAGGCCAACGCCCTCACCTGGGGCATCGTGACCAACAAGCCGTCCTGGCTCACCGACCCGCTGATGGCGCAGCTCGGCCTCGCGACGCGCGCCGGCTGCGTCGTCAGCGGCGACACGACGCCGACACCCAAGCCGCACCCCGCGCCGATCCTGCACGCCTGCACCCAGCTCGGCGTGCCGCCCGCGCAGTGCGTCACCGTCGGCGACGCGCAGCGCGACATCGAGGCGGGCCGGCGCGCGGGAACGGCGACCCTCGCGGTGGGATTCGGCTACCTGCAGGACCACGACGACCCCGCGGCCTGGGGCGCGGACGGGCTGATCGCCAGCCCGCTCGACCTGCTGGACTGGCTCGGGCTGCCCGCCGATGGATGACTACGGCTTCCCGGGCCCCGCAGCGCCGGTCGGCAGCAGCGCCTACTACGTCCTGCGGTTCGCGGCCCCGCGGGAGCAGGCCGCGCTGGTCGCGCTGTTCGCCTGGCGCCGCGAGCTGATCCGCATCGCGACCGGCGTGTCCGACGCAGGGCTCGCCCGCATCAAGCTGCACTGGTGGCGCGAGGAGCTCGAGCGCGCCGCCGCCGGCATGGCGCAGCACCCCCTCGCGGGACGGCTCGCCGCCGCCGCGGCCGCGCACGCCCTGCCATTGGACCGGCTCGACGCCATGGCGGAGGCGACCGACGCCGACCTGCGCGGCGAGACGCCGGCAACACTCGACGCGCTGCAGGCGCACTGCGCCCTGGCCGGCGGCGCCTTCGGAGAGCTCCTGGCCCGCGTGGGCGGGGCCGATCCCGGCACCGGACAGCGGCTCGGCGCGGCCGCGCGGCTGGCCGAGATCCTGCGCGACCTGGGCGCCGATCTGCGCCGCAACCGCTGCCGGCTCCCGCACGCCGAACTGGCGCAGGCCGGACTGTCGCCCGAACGGCTCCGGCACGCCGACAGCCGCCCCGGGCTGGCGACGCTGCTCGGGCGCGTCGCCGCGGACGCCCGCGTCGCGGGGCGCCACACGGGTCCGGCGGGACGCTGGCACGCACTGCGCCGCGCGCTGCTCGACGAGGTCGCGGCCGACCCCCTCGCGGTGCTCGACGCGCACGTCGCGCTCACCCCGCTGCGCAAGCTCTGGATCGCGTGGCGGGGCTGAGGTGTCAGAATGACCGGACGCCGTGCCGAGGACCCGACCGATGAGCTACGCCCCGTCCCCTGACCTGCTGAAAGACCGCGTGATTCTGGTCACCGGTGCCAGCGACGGCATCGGCCGCGCCGTCGCCCTGGCCGCGGGGGCGCGGGGCGCGACGGTGGTGCTGCTCGGCCGCACGCTGGCCAAGCTCGAGGCCGTGTACGACGCCATCGAGGGCGCAGGCGGCGCGCAGCCGGCGATCTTCCCGGTCGACTTCGAGGGCGCGACCGCGTACGACTACGCCCTGCTCGCCGAGCGCCTCGACGCCACCTTCGGCCGCGTCGACGGGCTCGTGCACTGCGCGGCGAGCTTCCCGTACCTGAGCCGCATCGACGATTGGGACACCGACACCTGGGGCAAGGTGCTGCAGGTGAACCTGAGTGCGCCGTTCATGCTCACCCAGGCCTGCCTGCCCCTGCTGCGGCGCGCGCCGGAGGCCGCCGTCCTGTTCCTGTCCGACGCCGTCGGCCGGCACGGGCGCGCGTACTGGGGCGCCTACGCGGTGTCGAAGGCGGGGCTCGAGAGCCTCGCGCAGGTGCTCGCCGACGAGCTCGACGCCACCAACATCCGAGTGAACACCCTCGATCCGGGGCCGACCCGGACGACCCTGCGCCGGCAGGCCTATCCGGCCGAGGACCCCGCGCCGCTGAAGGGGCCCGAGGCGCTGGTGCCACTCGTCCTCTGGCTGCTCGGTCCGGACGGCCGGGGCGCCACCGGCGGGGCGTGGACCTACGGCGACGACCCCTGGGACCTGCCGCTCGAGGGCGAGCCCCCGGCGGCGGGCTGAGCGGCCCGACGTCGCGCCGGCGTTTCGGGAACGGGCCTCCCGCCCGTTGGCGGCGCCGGCGACGAAATTGCGTCACCGCCCTCGCCGCTCCACCGCGGCTGGGTCTAAACTCCTGTCGGTAAAGCAGTTACGCGGCTTGGCATCGTTCTCGCATAGGGTCCGGCAGACCGATACCGCGACCGATGCCATGAGCCTGTCCGTTGAGATTGTCGAGCAGAGACCGCCGCCGATGAGCCCGCAGCTCGTGCACGGGTGTGTCGCCCCCGAGCCCCCGACCCAGCTCGAGAACCCAGTGCTCGAGCTGACGGCCACGCTGCAGACCACCCTCGACATCCACGCGCTGATCGACACCTTCGCCCGCGAGCTGCGGCGCCACGTCGACGTCGACGGCCTCGTGTACGAGAACGCCGCGCTCGGGATCCGGGTCGATTTCGAGGACGACGCGCTGCACCGCGCGAGCTACGACGTCGTCGTCGGCAGGGAACAGCTCGGCGAACTGCGCGTGATGCGCGGCCAGCCCTTCGCCGCGCGCGAGCTCGAGCGCATCGAGAACTTTCTGTGCGCCCTCGTCTACCCGCTGCGCAACGCCCTGACATACCGGCTCGCCGTCGAGCGCGCGTTCCGCGACCCGCTCACCGGCGCGCTGAACCGCGGGGCGCTCGACGAGGCCCTGCAGCGGGAGGCCGAAGTGGCGCGCCGCCAGGGCACGCCGCTCGCGCTGCTCATGATCGACATCGACCACTTCAAGGCGATCAACGACACGCACGGCCACCGCTACGGCGACGACGTGCTGCGCGCCGTCGCCCACACGCTGAACGACACGATCCGCCGCAGCGACGCCCTCTACCGCTACGGCGGCGAGGAGTTCGTGGTCGTCGCCAGCCACACGCAGCCGGTGGGCGCGCAGCAGCTCGCCGAGCGCCTGCGCTGCAACGTGGGCGCCATCGCGACGGTCGCCGGCCGGCCGCTGCGCGTCACCGTCAGCGTCGGCGTGGCCGGGCTGGAGCCCGGCGAGTCGCCGGAGTCCCTGTTCCAGCGCGCCGACCGGGCGCTCTACCGCGCCAAGGCGAACGGCCGCAACCGGGTCGAGTCCGACGAGGTCGCCGCCGCGGCGGCCGCCTGCTGAGCAGCGGTCACGACGACGCCGGGCAGCGTCGTCGCAGGCAGCAGCCGGCGCACCTCGGCACCTTCGCGCACGCCGCCTTCGCGTGCTGCACGATGAGCCCGTGCAACTCGTTGAAGAGGGCCGCGTCGGCGCCGAAGGCGCGCTCGACGCCTGCGCGCAGCGCCTCGTAGTCCTCGTCGCCGCGCGCGAGGCCGAGGCGCGCGAAGAGCCGGCGGGTGTAGGCGTCGACCACGAACACCGGCCGGCCGAAGGCGTAGAGCAGGATGTCGTCGGCGGTCTCGGGCCCGACCCCGTGCACCGCGAGCAGGCGGTGGCGAAGCACCGGCGTCGGGAGCCGGGCGAGCGCCTCGACGCCCCCGGCATCGACCACGAAGCGGCAGAACGCCTGCAGCCGGCGCGCCTTCACGTTGAAGTAGCCGGCCGGCCGGATCAGCGCCGCCAGCTCCGCGGCCGGCAGCCCCGCGATGCGCGCGGGCTCCAGCACATCGGCCCCCACGAGGTTGGCGATCGCCCGCTCGACGTTGCGCCACGCGGTGTTCTGCGTCAGCACCGCGCCGACCATCACCTCGAAGGGCGTCTCGCCCGGCCACCAGTGCTGGGGGCCGTACGCGGCGAGCAGGCGCTCGTAGACCGTGCGCAGCGACTTGCGCGCGGGGCGGAACGGGGCAGGAGCCGTCGCGGACGGGGCACGGCCCGCCACGCGTCAGCTGCCCTTGCGGGGACGCGGGCCGCGGTAGGGCGCGGCGGGCGCCGACGGGCGCGACGCCGGGCGACCCCGGCTCCCCGGGGCGCGGCGCCGGGCCGGGCGCGCCGGCGCCTCCGGCGGCAGCCCCGCGAGCTCCAGGAGCGCGGCGCGCTCCGCGGCCGTGGCGTCCCGCACGTGGCCGACCCGGTCGCGCGAGGTCAGCGCCACGGGCCCGAAGCGCACGCGCTTTAGGCGCGACACCTTGGCGTCGACGGCCTCCCAGAGCCGCCGCACCTCGCGGTAGCGGCCCTCGCGCAGCACCACCGAATACCAGTGGTTCGCCCCCTCGCCGCCGAGGTCGGCGATGCTGTCGAAACGCGCGGGACCGTCGTCGAGCGCCACGCCCTCGCACAGGCGGTCGAGCGTCGCCGGAGCGACGCTGCCGAGGACGCGCACGGCGTACTCGCGCTCGATCTCCCGGGACGGGTGCATCAACCGGTTGGCGAGCTCGCCGTCGGTCGTCAGGATCAGCAGGCCCGAGGTGCCGATGTCGAGGCGACCGACCGCGACCCAGCGGCCACCCTTCGGCCGTGGCAGGCTCTCGAACACGGTCTTGCGGCCCTCCGGGTCGACGCGCGTGACGATCTCGCCCTCGGGCTTGTTGTAGACGAGGATCTGGCGCGCCACGGGCTCGCGACTCGCCGGCGGGAGCAGGCGGCCGTCGATGCGGATGCGGTCGCGCGGGCCGACGCGGTCGCCGAGCTGCGCGACCTTGCCGTTCACCTCGACCCGGCCCGCGCGGATCCACTCCTCGATCTGCCGGCGCGAGCCGACGCCCGCGTTCGCCAGCACCTTCTGCAGCCGCTCGCCGGTGGGGCCCGGGGCGGTCACGCGGGCGACCCCGCCACCGGGACGTCCGCCGGCGCATCGACGGCGCCGGCGTCCACGGCCTCCGCGGCGCTCGGCGCGTCCGCCGCCTCGGCGCCCTCGGCGGGCGGCTCGAGCACGAGCTCGCCGTCGAGCGACTCCATGTCCTTGAGCTCCGCCAGCGTCGGCAGCTCGTCGAGCGAGCGCAGGCCGAAGTAGTCGAGAAACTGCCGCGTCGTCGCGTACAGGCTGGGCCGACCCGGCACGTCGCGCTGCCCCACCACGCGCACCCACTCGCGCTCGAGCAGGGTCTTGACGATGTTCGTGCTCACCGCCACGCCGCGGATGTCCTCGATCTCGCCGCGAGTGATCGGCTGGCGGTAGGCGATGATCGCGAGCGTCTCCATGAGCGCGCGCGAGTACCGGCCGGGCTTCTCCTCCCACAGGCGCGAGACCCAGGGCGCATAGCTCGCGCGCACCTGGATCCGCCAGCCGCTCGCGATCTCGCGCACCTCGATGCCGCGCCCCTGGTAGTCGGCGACCAGCTCGTCGAGGGCGGCGCGCAGCGTCGCGCGGTCGGGCGCCCCCGCCTCGTCGAACAGCGCCGCGAGCGCGTCCAGGTCGAGCGCCCGTCCCGCCGCCAGCAGCGCCGCCTCCACGATGTGCTTCAGGCTGGTTCCTTCGTTCATGCGGCGGCCCTCGTCGCGTGGCGTCAGTTGCCCTTGGCCTTCACGTGGATCGGACCGTAGGACTCGGTCTGCACGAGTTCGAGGAGCGACTCCTTGATCAGCTCGAGCAGGGCCATGAAGGTCACGACCACGCCGAGGCGTCCCTCGGTGATGTCGAACAGCTGCGGGAACTCGACGAACCCCCCGCCGCGCACCGCCTCCAGCACGCGGCTCATGCGCTCGCGCAGCGACAGCGGCTCGCGCTGCACGTGGTGGCTGGTGAAGAGCGCGGCGCGCTGCAGCACCTCGCGGAAGGCGAGCAGCACCTCGCGCAGCGCGACGTCGGGGGGGCGCCTCAGCACCTGCCGGTCCGGAAAGTCGACCTCGGTCTGGAACACGTCACGGCCCACCTGCGGCAGGGCGTCGATGTCCTGCGCCGCCTGCTTGTAGCGCTCGTACTCCTGCAGACGCCGCACGAGCTCGGCCCGCGGGTCGACCTCCTCCGCCTCGCCCTCGGTGGAACGGGGCAGCAGCATGCGCGACTTGATCTCGGCGAGCACCGCGGCCATCAGCAGGTACTCGGCGGCGAGCTCGAAGCGCAGGTCGCTCACCATCTCGATGTAC
>JALORY010000049.1 GCA_025458675.1 Gammaproteobacteria bacterium
GTGGCGGGCAACTAGGGATCGTCTGATCGGGCCGGCTTCACCGTCATTGCGAACCGCGAGGCCGAAGGCCGCGGCGGGAGGCAACCCAGGCAGTTGAATTGAACCCAGTTTCCGGATCGCCACGGCCCTTCGGGCCTCGCGATGACGACTCGATCACTCGCGATGACGACTCGATCAGACGTTCCCTGAGCCTCGCCGGCCTTCAGCGTGACGAACCGAGGGCCCCGCGCACGCGATTGACGATCGTGAGCGCGAGCAGCGCGGCGATCACCCAGAGCACCGCCGCAGCCCAGCCCGTGGGGTCGACCCCCAGCCCGACGGCCAGCGCGAGCGCCCCGAGCCAGAACGCGCGGTCGCTCTTGCCCATCGGGCCGTCGTAGCGGCGTGCCGCGCCCTGGAGGGCGGCGACGCCCGCCATCTCGCTGATCACGGCGAGCACCACCACGACGACGACCGGCGTCGCGCCCACGCCGGGCACGAGCGCGAGTGGGAGGTAGAGCGCGGCGTCCGAGACGACGTCGCCCAGCTCGTTGAGGATCGCGCCCAGGCGCGAGCCCAGCGCGTGCTCGCGCGCGAGCTGGCCGTCGATGGCGTTGAGGGCCATGCGCACGAGCAGCACGGCGGGCAGGAGGAGCAGCGGCCAGTGGGAGGCCGGGCGGGTCGCGATCGCTGCGCCCGCGGCGACGGACAGCAGCCCCGCGGCCACCGTGACCTGGTTCGGCGTGACGCCGACGGCGGCGAGGCGATCGACCAGCGGCCGCAGCAGGCGCTGGAAGCGGGGCTTCAGGTCGTAGAGGCTGGGCATCGCGGCGACGCCGGGGAGAGTCGGCCGCCGCCTCCCCCGGATTCGCGGACGCTGGCGGAGCGGCCCGACCGCTCGGGGCTCAGGCCTTCGGCGGCACGTAGCCCGACGGGCGGTCCGCGCCCTCGCCGAAGAAGTACTTCTCCATCTGCTCTTCGAGATACTGGCGGTGCTTGGGGTTCACCGGACTCAGCCGGTTCTCGTTGATGAGCATGGTCTGGTGCTTGAGCCAGTCGGCCCAGGCCTGCTTCGACACGCTCTCGAAGACCCGCTGGCCGATCGGCCCGGGGTAGGGAACGCGGTCGAGTCCTTCGGCCTCGCGGCCCAGCTTCACGCAATGCACGGTGCGGCTCACGGCTCTCCTCCATTGCCCGCCAGCGCGGCGAGCATTCTGCGTACGGGCGCCGCGAGACCGCGGGCGTCGGGTGCGGCGGGGTTGTACCACACGCGTCCTGCCTCCTCCACGCCGCCCAACCCCACGCGTTCCAGGCGGATCTCGACGGGCCGCATATCCAGGTGAAAGTGGCTGAAGGTGTGGCGTCGCGCCGGCCAGTGGCCGACGACGCGCGCACCTTCGCCGACCCGGCGCGCTTCGCACCAGGCGACCGGGTCCGCGCCGGCCTCGATCTGCGGCAGGCTCCAGAGACCGCCCCAGATCCCCGTCGGCGGGCGCTGCTCCAGCAGGACCCGGCCGTCGGCGTCGCGCACCACGAGCAGCTGGGTGGTCCGCAGCGGCAGCACGGCGGCGGGCTTGCGCTCCGGATACGCCGCCGGCGTGCCGCGACCGGAGGCGATGCAGCCGTCGACCAGCGGGCAGAGGGGACAGGCCGGCCGGGTGCGGGTGCAGACGGTCGCGCCCAGATCCATCATCGCCTGGTTGTAGGCCCCTGCCCGGTCGTGCGGCGTCAGCGACTCGGCGAGCGTCCAGAGCCGCCTCGCCACCTCCGCCTTGCCCGGCCACCCCTTGACCGCGAAGCAGCGGGCGAGGACCCGCGTGACGTTGCCGTCGAGGATCGGGTGCCGCTGACCGAGCGCGAGCGACAGAATCGCCCCCGCCGTCGACCGGCCGACGCCCGGCAGCGCCGCGACGTCGGCGAAGGTCTCCGGAAAGCGGCCCCCGTGGTGGTCGCGAAGCGACTGCGCCGCGCGGTGGAGGTTGCGGGCCCGGGCGTAGTAGCCGAGGCCGGACCACAGGTGCAGCACGGCATCGAGCGGCGCCTCGGCGAGCGTGACCGCGTCCGGGAACCGGGCGAGGAAGCGCTCGTAGTACGGGATCACGGTCTGCACCTGGGTCTGCTGCAGCATGATCTCCGACACCCAGACGCGGTACGGGGTCGGGTCCCGCTGCCAGGGCAGGTCCTTGCGACCGTGGCGGTCGTGCCAGGCGAGCACGCGGTCCGCGAAGTCGGGCGCGCCGGGCCCCGGCCCGCCGGCGGACGACGACCGCGACTGCGCCGGTCTCAATAGCCCCCCGGGCGACCGTAGTAGGGCGTCGTTCCCCACGGGTAGATCGGCTGGGCGGCAGGCGGCTGCGCCTGGGGCTGAGCCGGAGCGGGGGGAGGCGGCGGCGGCGACGCGCCCCGGTCCGCGGGCGTTTCGATCGCCGTCGGCGCAGCCGGTGCGCTCGGCCCGGTCGGCGCGAACTTCAGCGGTGCATCGGGCGACCGCACGTTGGACGGCGGCGCATCGGGCGACCGTACGTTGGACGGCGGCGGCGCGGCAACAGGGGGCGCCGTGGGCGTCAGCATCATCTCGAACTGCGGACGCGTGGCCGGCGGCGGCTCCGCACGGGGCGGCGGGGGCGGCGGAGCGGCGAACCCCGGGGCCCCGGTCGGCGGACGCGCGACGGGCGCGGGCGACACTGCGGGGGCAGCCGTCTCGGCCGGTCGCAGCGGCGGCGAGCGCCGCACCATCTCGGCCACCCAGGCGACCGTGTCCGTCACCAACTTGGCGGTGTCGCCGAAGGGCGCCCACGACACGGCGAGCAGGCCGCCGCCGACGATGCCGGCGAGCAGCAGGGCGGCGCCGAGCACCGCGAGACGCAGGGCGCGGCGGGCCCGACCCGGCGGACGCCTGGGCACGTAGTGCACCGCCGGCGGGACGACGGACTCGGCCGCCGCGGGAGGGGGTGGCGGGGGCGGCGGCCAGTCGTAGGCCGGCGGCTCGGCAATGGGCTCGGGCTCGCGCAGCAGAGTCGCCATCTCGGGTGCGGGCGCAGCCTCCTCCGGCACCGGGCGCGTCTTTCGGGCAGGCGGCGCGGCAGGGCGCTTCTTCGGCACGCTGGCCTGTGCCGCCGCCCGCTTGCCTGCCGGTGCCTTGCCGGTCGCGGGGGCCTTCGACTTGGCCTTGGCAGCGGCCGGCGCGACCCGTTTGGGAGGCGCCTTCGCCGGCTTGGCGGGCTTGGCCGCCGCAGGCTTCGCCGGCGCCTCGCGGATCAGTGTCGGTACGGCAGCGGGGACCGGCTCGGCGGCGGGCGGTGGCGGCGCGGGCGGGATCTCGGGCTCGGGCGCCGCGGCGACGGCGGGCGGAACGAGATCGGGCGCGGGCGCCGGCAGCGTCTCCGGGGCGATGGGCGCCGTCGGCCGGTCCGGTGCCGTCGCCTCGGCGGTGATCGCGGGCGGCGATGCCGCCGGGGCGGGGACCTCTGGCCCCGGTGCGTCGAGCCCGCTGGCCGACGGGGCGTTCCCGGCGAGGAAGGAAATTCCCGAGTCGCCGATCTGGTCGGAGCGCAGCAGCCGTTTGATGAAGACCTTCGAGCTCGCGTCCCACTCGCCTTGCGCACCCTTGGCGCCGCGCTTTGCGCCCGGCGCCGCCGGCTTCGACGTCTTGGTGGTCTTGGCCATCGCTCCCTCCTCGCCAGTGCCTGTGCCCAGGCCTGCCACGGCCGGGCGTTCTCGTCGCGGCACGCGCGCGTGGCGGCGCGATTGTCGCATCAACGCGGCGCCGCAGTCGCCCCGGCAGCCGGGGGTCGCGGCGCGTGGACGGAGTGCGGGGCACGGCGGAGAATGCGGGACCGCCCAGCCACCCGGGATCGACGATGACGGCCAGTGCAACCCTCGACGCCCCCGAGCGGCGCCTCCGCAAGGGCCTGCTCGCGCACAACCCGCTCTTCTACGCGCTGTGCCGCGAGGAGGACCGGCTCGAGGCACTGCTCGGGCGCGTCGCGAGCGATCACTACGGCAGGCCGGTGACGCCGGCCGTCTGGACGATGACGCGCGGTCTCGCCGGCCCCGCCGGGACGGTCGAGGGCACGCGTGACGCGCTCGCCGTGCTGCGGCACATCGCGTCGGCACCCGACGGCATCTACCTGCTCGAAGACTTCCCGGACCTGTTCGACGACCCCGCCGTGGTGCGCGGGCTGCGCGACCTCTACCGCGAGCTCGCGTCGCGCGACAGCTACGTCGTCCTGTCGCACTCCCAGCTGCGGGTCCCCGACGCGCTCTCGCACCAGCTCTACGTGGTCGAGCTCGGGCTGCCTTCAGAGGAGGAGATCTACCAGCAGCTGCAGGCGCTGGTGGAGCAGCACGCGCTCTGGGACCGCGTCTCGGACGAGTGGGTCTCGCGCTGCGTCACCGCGATGCGCGGCATGGCGCTCAACGAGATCCGCCACCTGTTCCTGCGGCTCGTCGGCGAGGGGAAGCTCGATCTCGCCGCCGCCCTGCCCGAGATCCACGACGAGAAGGCCGCGGCGCTCATCAAGGAAGCGTGTCTCAAGTTCATCCCCCACGCCGTCGAGCTGCGCCAGGTCGGCGGTCTCGACAACCTCAAGGAGTGGGTCACCAGCCGCCGCTCGCTGTTCACTCGGGAGGCGATCGCGGCCGGTGTGCCGCTTCCTGCCGGCGTGCTGTTCATGGGCGTCAGCGGGTGCGGCAAGAGCATGGCCGCGAAGGTCATCGCCGGCGCCTGGCAGCTGCCGCTGGTGCGGCTCGACATGAACCTGGTGCTGTCGGGGGCCTACGGGTCGGCGGAGTACGCCTTCGACCACGCGCTGCGGGTCGCCGAGACCATGGCGCCGCTGGTGCTGTGGATCGACGAGATGGAGAACAGTTTCGGCTACGACGAGGGCGGCACCGGCACGAACGCCAATATCTTCTCGAGCTTCCTCACCTGGATGCAGGAGAAGCCCGGCCCCGTGTTCGTCGTCGCCACCGCAAACCGCATCCAGCGCCTGCCGGCCGAGGTGATCCGCAAGGGGCGCTTCGACCAGCTCTTCTTCCTGGACCTGCCCACCGACGAGGAGCGCCGCGCGATCCTCGCGATCCACATCGCGGCGCACGGCGGCGACCCCGAGCAGTTCAACCTGCCGTTTCTCATCGCGGCGACCAAGGGCTGGAGCGGCGCCGAGATCGAGCAGGCGATCAAGGGCGCGGTGATCAAGGCCTACGCCGAGGGGCGGTCCTTCACCCACAAGGACGTGACCTGGAACACCGCGCGCATGGTGCCGCTGTCGCGCACCATGGAAGAGCCGATCAAGCAGCTGCGGCAGTGGTCCCAGACGCGCGCAACGCCCGCGTCCCGCAAGGAAGGCGCCGCGGCCTAGCCCTGCAGCTTCGCCGCGTAGTAGTCGAGCGCCCAGCGGGTCTTCGTCTGCTGGTCGGTGTCCCGCTCGGCGCCGACCTCGGCGAGGAAGGCCATGAAGCCGCCGATGGCGACCGCCGCCTGCGCCACCGGCGCCTTGATCGAGGCCTCCATCAGCCTGTCGCCGTCGCCGCGGATCCAGAGCTCCGCCGTGATCGGCCACGGGCAGGCCTCATCCTCGAACTTCCAGCGCCGCGCCTCGAGCGGGCCGAGCACGGCGAGGCTGCCGTAGTCGACCGGCCGACCGGCCATCAGCAGCAGGAACTCTTCCTGCTCCGGGGTGAACAGCTTGGCAACGCCCTTCTTGCCGTCGGCCACCCGCTTGATGAGCCCCTTCGGCACCGGCATCGAGAACGACGCCGACTTCACCACGCCCTTCTCGCTCGCGTCGGCCTCGATCTTGAAGTCGGGAAACTTCTTCCACTTCTTCGCGACGGCCGCCGGTTCGACCGGACGGAATTTCACCGTGCTGTCGTGCGCACCGCCCACCACCCGCCGCGCGCGCAGGATGACGCCAGACCGGGAAAGATCGAGCGCCGGGGTGTCGAAGAAATAAATGTAGCGCTTCTCGTCGTTGCGCTTGTTCAGTCCGAAACGGGCGAGCGCCGCCGCGATCTGGTGGTCCGGGATGGTCGCCTTGATCTCTATCGCCTCGGCGCCCGCCACTGCCTGCGCGACCTTGCCCCGCGTTGCCGCTCCCCGTTCCATACCCGTCTCTCCGATTGGTGGTACTGCAGATTCACTCCGCCCTGAACCCGGCGGCGCGGTGGCTGCCGTCACAGAACGGCTTGCTCTTCGACGCCCCGCAACGGCAGAGCGCGACCTCCGTGCCCTGCCACGCGAGGCGCCCGCTGCTCGCGCGGATGGCGAGGTTGCCCCTGACGAGCAGGGGCCCGTCGGGCAGCGGCCGGATCGCCAGCGGACCGCCGGTCGCCTCCAGGCCCGGCCCGCACTCCCCGACCGAGCCGAAATCCCGGAATCCGGCCTCGAGGTGGCTGTTGTCGCAGAAGGGCTTGTTGGCGGAGTGGCCGCACCGGCAGAGCGCCGCGCGGAACCGGACGCCGGGCATGTCCGCTGGCGCGCCCGCGATCGCGAGGTCGCCCGTCACGAACAGCGGCCCGTCGTACGCGACCTGCACCGTGTTGTGCGCCGCCGGCACCTCCGGGGCGCCGCTCCTGTCGCGGTAGGTCAGTGCGCCGCTCGGGCAGCGCTCGACGACGTCGCGCACCTCGGCGACCGAGCAGGCGTCGGGGACGCACCACGGGTCGCGACCACCGACGAACAGATCGCCCTTCGCGTTGCCGCACTCGCCGATGTGGATGCAGAGGCGGCCGTCCCACTGCACGTCGATGGCGCCACCCCGGTACTCGAAGACCTTCGACTCGCTCACGCCGCTCCCTCCTCGTTGCCCGCGTCGACGTCGATGCCGAGCTCCTCGGCCACCGCGAGCCAGTAGGGCTCCGCCCCGCAGGAGCAGTGATCCGCCCAGGGAGACACGTTCTCGTGCATGCTGATCGGCCGCCGCCGGACGACGGGGACGGACGGCGGTGCCGGAGTTGCCCCGTCCGCCGCGGCCGCGTCTTCGCCTTCCCGTTCGCTCACGAGCCCACCCCCCGCACCACCTCCTCCGAAGTCTCGTCCCCACCCCGCGGATCCGCAAGACGCAGTCCCTGGGGTATCCGCGGCGACGTGGGCGGCGCGGGGCCGTCGCTGTCGAACGCGTCGAGCAGGACACGCGTCAGGTCGTGCATGGCGCCGAGCCCTGGACGCCGCGGCTCCAGGCCGGTCGCGAAGCCGGCGTCGCGCAGGCGCTCTAGGAGCACGTCGTCCGACGCGATCACGTGCACGGGAACGTCCCAGGGCGCCCCCTCGCCGCTCACGCTGCTCGCCGGCTGGTGGTCGCCCACCAGGATGACGACATCGTCGCGTGGCGGCGGCCGCGCCAGGTAGCCGGCGAGCCAGGTGTAGGTGTACTCGATCGAGCGCGCGTAGGCCGGCGGCAGGTCGAGCCAGTCGATCTCGTCCGCGAGGGCCCGCGCCGTCTCCGCGGCGTCGAAGGGGTCCGCCGTCAGGAGGCGCGCCCAGTCGGGCTGGTAGGGTGGCACCGGCCGGAACGGGATGTGCGTGGTGATGGTCGGGAAGAACAGCAGGCGGGGCGGCGAGTCGGGCCCGATCGGGTTGAGCTCGTCGAAACGCGCGATCGCGTACTGGTCGGGGATCCACCACAGCCCGAAGTGCGGCCCGCGGTAGCCCAGGCCGGGACCGTCGAGAAAGTGGTCGAAACCGTAGAACGCGCGCTCCGGCCACTCCCAGCTGAGTGCGGGATAGAAGCCGTAGGTCTCGTAGCCACGGGCGCGAAACAGCGTGAGCAGCGTCGGGCGGCGGGTGGTGAGCAGCAGGTCGTGCCGCAGCGGGTCACCGAGATCGAGCCCGGACAGCAGGCCGAGGTGCGCGAGGTCGGAGGCGCCGCCGAACGTCGGCGAGCGGACGAAGGCGGAGACGACCTGCCTGCCGCCCGCCGCGATTCCGCGCTCCAGCGCCGCACGGGACGGCGCCAGCGCGTTGCGGAAGCCGGGGTCGTCGAACACGGTGGCGCCGTACGACTCGAGGAACAGGATCTTGACGTCGCGGCCGCCGAGCGCCCCCAGGTCCGACCGGAACGGGGGCGACGGCGGCAGCCGGGCGGCGAGCAGGCGGGGGGAGAAGGCCGTCACGAGCAATTCCGCCTGCCGCAGATAGGTCGGTGCGACGGGCCTCGCGACGATCGGCCAGGTCTCCTTCACGCCCGCGGCGTTCGCCACGACCAGTGCCGCCGCAAGCGCGGTCAGCGCCAGGGCGGCGCGCGAGCGCAGCGCGCGTGGCGCGAGATCGCGCCCGACGGTCCCGATGGCGAGCCGCAGCAGCCGGTAGAGGGCCCACAGGCCGAACAGGGCGGCCAGCGCGACGAGACCGAGCTCCCACGGCGCGTGGTGCTGCGACACCACCGCGAGGAATCGGGGGATCTGCCTGCCGTCCGAGTACAGGTTCAGCGGCCGCCCGAACAGCGCCGGCGCCGTGACGTCCGCATAGCGCCCCACCACCAGCAGCACGTACACCGCGGCGAGCACGGCGACGAGCCGCC
This sequence comes from Gammaproteobacteria bacterium, assembly GCA_025458675.1. Taxonomy (GTDB): domain Bacteria; phylum Pseudomonadota; class Gammaproteobacteria; order Chromatiales; family Chromatiaceae; genus JALORY01. The sequence continues at coordinate 8,502 of JALORY010000049.1, forward strand.
GGCTCACCTCCCCGGCCACCTTCACGGCGACGAGCAGCACCAGCCAGAGCGCGACGAGCTCGGGCGCGAGCCGCGCGTCGGGCTTGACCCAGGGGGTGGGCCACCAGGTGTTGAAGCTGAGCGCGACGTTGAGGAAGAGCAGCGCGGCGATCGCGCGAAGCGCCGGCAGCGCGCCCCTCGGGCCGCTCGCCACGGCGTCAGCCCCGGTCGGCCGCAGCGGGCAGGTTGGACGGCTCGGGCGCCGCGGTCCCCGGCGCCCACAACGGCGCCGGCTCGGGGCCGGCGTGCCGGGTGAAGCCGAGCGTGTCGCGGATGTCGCGGTAACGGGTATAGAGGTCGGCGCGGTCGCGACCCGCGAGGTTCAGCACCGCGAACCGGTGGCTGCCGAGCCACTTCATCTCGCGCGCGAGGCCCGCGCCGTGCTTGAGGTACAGCATGAGCCGGGCGTCCGGGTGCCGCTCGGCGACCCGCGCGCGCTGCGCCCGGTCGGGCACCGGCCGCACCGGACGGCCGTCGAACTTGCGGAACACGAAGCTCGCGGCGTACCGGTCTGGCTGCGGTCGAGGCTCGCACCGCGGCGTCTCGCCCAACGCGAGATCGAGCGCGAACTGGTAGAGCCGGATGCCGTCGACGCTCTCGTAGAGGGTCAGGAACTGCGAGGCGACCCGCGGGTTGATCTCGACGACCCGGATCGCGTCCGTGCCGGGGTCGTAGCAGAGCTCCACGTTGAACACGCCGTGGTCGAAGCCCACTGCCCCGATCGCCTGCTGCGCGGCGGCCGCGAGGCGCGCCTGCACGGCCTGGGGCAGCGAGCTCGGGTACTCGAAGCGGTTGAAGGCCATCGTACCGGGGTACATCAGCTCGTCGACGATGCCCAGGATTCTGACGGTCCCGCGATCGACGTAGCCGTCGACGTTCACCTGCACCCCCTCGATCAGCTCCTCCGCCACGAGGTGATGGGCGTCGATCGTGAACTCCGGGTAGGCGGCGAGCAGGTCGTCGAACGGTTTGATCAGCCGCTCGCCGACGAAACGCTCGAACGGCGCGAGGCGGAGGTGGCGCGCGAGCTCGTCGCTGCTGTCGATCCGCCGGGCGAGCACCGAGAACGTGGCCTTGACCGGCTTGACGAAGACCGGGAACGGCAGCGGCAGCCGCGCCGGGCGCCGCTCGTCGAACCGGAAGACGCCGAACCGCGGCGTCCACTGCGGAATCGCCGCCGCCATCGCCACCCGGGCGTAGTACTTGTGCTGGGTCCGCAGCACGGCCCGCGGGTCCGGACCCGCCAGGCCGAGCCGCCGCGCCACCTCCGCGGCGATCAGCGTCCCGAACTGCTCGTGCGGGCTCACGACGCCGGCGATTCCCAGACGCCGCGCCAGCCGCACCATGCGCTCGACGAACCGGCGCGCGTCGAAGGCCAGCAGGCGGACGTTCTGCGGGAAGCGGAAGAGGTCGAAGCCCGCGTGCACGAACGCGTACCGGTCCGCGAGCCGCGGGTCGGCGAGCGCGAGGCGGTCCCACTCCTGCGCGAAGAGCACGAGAATTCGGCGCTTTGCCATTCCTACCGTCCGATCGGGAGAAGCGCGTCCCTCAACGCACTCTTCCCCAGCCGATGTACCCGGTGCCGAACAGCACCGACTCCCGCGCGAAGGATGCCAGATGGCCCTCGAGCAGGTCCCACGGCGAGCGCAGGCCTTCGAGCGTCGTCATGTAGGGGCGCGCCTGGGCGCGCACCAGGACGTTGACCGGTGCGAGCCACCAGGGCGCGAGCTTCATCCCCGCTACCGCGACGCGGGCGCCCGGCCGGGTGGCCGCCAGGATGCGGGCGAGGGCGGCGGGCGAGCGCAGCACGTCGTGCGTGTAGTTGAAGAGAACCGCGTCCACCGGCCCGGGGATCGCCGCAGCCTCGCACGCCCCCTCGATCAGCGTCACGTTCCGCCAGCCTTCCCGCGCGCAGCGGGCCCGGGCGAGCGCGAGCATGTCGGGGCTCAGCTCGACGCCGACGATCCGACCGTCCTCGCCCACGGCCTCGCGCAGCAGGGGGAGGCTCAGGCCCGTGCCGCAGGCGACGTCGAGCACGGTCTCGCCGGGCTGCAGCGCGAGCTTCGCGATGGTGCGGCGGCGCAGCGGCATCGTGCGCGCCGCCGAGGCGTCGTAGCCGGCCGCGTGGGCGCGGTACCGCGCGAGCGCGAGCTGGGGGTCAGGCGCGGACATCGATCGCGATCGGTGCCTCCGCCTCGCTCCGCCGCTCGACCGCGCCGATCACGGCGGCGGCCACGTAGCCGAGCGACCGCAGCTCCGCGACGCAGGACGCGGCCGCCGCAGCCGGCACGCCCGCGAGCAGGCCGCCCGCGGTCTGCGGGTCGAACAGCAGCGGATAGCGCGGGTGGCGCCCGACGGTCTCCGGGTCGCGCACCCCGCGGCGCAGCCGCAGGTTCTGCGGCTGCAGGGACGACAGGATGCCGAGCGCCACGGTCTCCGCTGCGCCGTCGAGCAGCGGCACGGCCTCGATCCAGAGGCTGGCGTCCACATCGGACGCGCGGGTCATCTCCACGAGGTGGCCGAGCAGACCGAAGCCAGTGACGTCCGTGCAGGCCGTCGCCCCGTGGCGCCGCAGGCACTTCGCCGCCGCCTGGCTCGACAGCACCATCGACGCGATCGCCGCGTCCACCCAGCGGCCTTTGGCGCGGTGGCGCATGTCGGCCGCGAACAGGGTCCCGGTGCCGATCGGCTTGGTGAGGACGAGCGCGTCGCCCGGCCGGAGCCCGCCCTTGCGCCAGGTCGCGTCCGGGTCGACGAGGCCGTTCACCACGAGGCCGAACGCGAGCTCCGCGCCCTCGCTCGAGTGGCCGCCGGCAAGGACCGCGCCGGTGGGCTCCAGCGTCGCGAGCGCACCCGCCAGCAGCTCGTACAGCGACTCCTCGACGACCCGCTCGCGCCCGTAGGGCACGGTGGCGATGGCGAGCGCTGACTGCGGCTCCGCCCCCATCGCGAACAGGTCGCCCAGCGCGTGATTGGCAGCGATGCGACCGAAGGTGTAGGTGTCGTCGAGGAAGGCGCGGAAGTAGTCGACGCTCTGCACCAGCGCCCTGCCGGGCGGCACCGCGTACATGGCGCAGTCGTCCGGGGCGTCGAGGCCGATCAGCACGTCGTCCCGGCGCGCGCCCGCCACCGGCAGGCGCTGGATGACCCGCGAGAGCACCGTCGCGCCGACCTTGGCGCCGCAGCCGCCGCAGCGCATCGCGAGCGTCGACAGCTCGCGGATCGCCTCGCCGTCGGCGAGCCCTGCGGCCAAGGCGGGCCCATCGCCGCCCGCCATCGCCGGCAGCTCGTTGAACCGCCGCATGAAACGCCGGTCGATCCAGTCCTTCCAGCGCCACAGCAGCGCGCCCTCGGCCGACCAGTCGCCGCGCGAGGCGACGGCGTAGCGGTCCCCGGTGCTGATCAGGCCGAGGAAGTGGCGCTGCGCACGATAGGCCCTCAGCGGTTGTCCGGTTGCGGCCCGGCGCAGGTTGTCCGCGAGCACCGGCCCCTGGCGCACGGCGAAGACGCCGGATTTCGGTCGCGGGTCGGGCAGGGCGGCGTTGTCGCCGGCCGCGAACACGCCGGGGTGCGAGACGGACTGCAGGCAGGCATCGACGCGGATGAAACCGTGCTCGTCGACCGCGAGTCCCGCCGCCCCGGCCCATGCCGGCGCCGCCGCGTCGGTGACCCAGAGGACCGCGTCCGCCGGAACCGGATCCCGTCCTGCGGAACGCACCTCGGCGGCCGTCACCTCGACGACGGCGTGGTCGACGCGCAGGTCGATTCCGCGCTCGGCCAGCACGCGCACGAAGCGGGCCCTCACGCCCGGGTTGTGCGTGGGCAGGATCTCGGGGCCCCGGGTCAGCAGGGTGTAGCGCACGCGCGCCGGATCGTCGCCCCGCGACGCGAGCACACCGCGCAGCCGGTGCTGGGTCGACAGGGCGAGCTCGACGCCTCCCGCGCCGCCACCCACCACGCAGATCCGGAACGGGCCGTTGCTGGACTCCACCCGCGCGACCAGCGCCTCCCACCGGCGCAGGAACGCGTCGATCGGCTTGACCGCGAGCGCGTGCTCGGCGGCCCCGGGCACGTCGACCGTGCGCGGTCGCGACCCCGCGTTGATCGACAGCAGATCGAACGCGACCGGCGGCCGGCCCGCGACGAGCACCCGCCGTTCGCGCAGATCCAGGCCCTCGACCTCGGCGTGGTAGAGGCGGGCGCCGGCGAAGCGGGCGAGCGGACCGAGGTCGATGTGGCAGTCGTCGTGTGTGTAGAGCCCCGCGACGTGGCCCGGCAGCATCCCCGAATAGGGGGTGTGGACGTCGCGCGCGATCAGTGTCAGGCGCAGGCCCGGCAGCGGCTTCATGCCGAACCGCCGCAGCACGGAGACGTGCGCGTGGCCGCCGCCGACCAGCACGAGATCCTTGACGACCGGTGTCCCCGTTGTGCGCATGGTCCTTCTCTTCATCGGGCGCGCCGCGCGCGCCTCCCGCCACGATCAGCCGGCACGCAGGAGGTGCACGGCAAAGAGCCCGCGCGAATCCGTCCACACCGCCTCGGGCGCGAAGCCGGCGCGGCCGGCGAGGGACTGGAACTCCTCGATGCCGTACTTGTACGAGTTCTCGGTGTGGATCGTCTCGCCCGCCGCGAACTCGAAGGCCTCGCCGGCGACGTGCACGGTCTGCGCCGGCACGCTGACGAGGTGCATCTCGATGCGGCCCCGGGCCTCGTCGTAGAAGGCGCGGTGCCGCCAGGCAGCCAGGTCGAAGTCCGCCCCGAGCTCGCGGTTCATCCGCTCGAGGAGGTTCAGGTTGAAGGCCGCGGTGACGCCCGCCGCGTCGTCGTAGGCGGCGTCGAGCACTGCCTTGTCCTTCTTCCGGTCGGCACCGATCAGCAGGAAGCCCCCGGGACCGACCAGCGTCGCCACGGCAGCGAGGAAGCCGACGGCGCCCTCGGGATCGAAGTTGCCGATGCTCGAGCCGGGGAAAAAGGCCACACGCGGTCCCTGCGGCTCCGGGGCGGTCTCGGGGAGCGTCATGGCGCGGGTGAAATCGGCGCAGCTCGCGTGCACCTCGAGCCAGGGAAACTCGGCGGCCACCTGTTCGGCCGCGGCGCGCAGGTGCTCGCGCGAGATGTCCATCGGCACGTAGGCGCAGGGGCGCAGGCCCTCGAGCAGGATCCGGACCTTGGAGCAGCTCCCGCCGCCCGGCTCGACCAGCAGGCTGCCGGTGCCCACCCGCCGCGCGATCTCCCCGGCGTTGGCGGCCAGCACCTCGACTTCCGCGCGCGTCAGATAGTACGCGTCGTAGAAGAACTTCGGCGGGATGTAGCGCGGCCGGCGGCGCAGCGCGGCGAGCACCTCACCCGCGAAGTCGGCGGGGGTCGGGTGCAGGTCGTGGAACTCGATCGCCGGGCGGCTCATGACAGCGCGCAGGTGCGAAAGCCCGCGAACACGTCGTTGCGGTCGGGGCCGTAGTAGTTGCGCCAGGTGTTGCGGATGAGCCGGCCGCGCGTCGCCCAGCAG
>JALORY010000103.1 GCA_025458675.1 Gammaproteobacteria bacterium
GACGGGGGTGGGCGCTTCGCGACGAGGAATCGATCGGACGTTCCCTAGCGGCGACGCGGGTCGCCGGCCCGGCGCCGGTTGCGCGCCTTGTGCAGGATGGTGGTGAGCGCCTTGGCGAGTGTCGCGCACGCCCGGACCTGCGCGGTCTGGTAGGTCGTCGCCGGCCGGCGCCCGACCAGGGCGGCGACGGCCTCGAGGAAGGCGATGTCGGCCTCGAGCCCCGGTTCGGTGAAGTTGAGGCGCCGGCGCTCGGCCTCGCCGGTCCCCGTTCCTGGCGACGTCCCCATCCGCGTCCCGCCTGCCCTGCTCCCGTCTGCCGAGAAACCTTAGCACGGACCGTGGCACGCCACGCCGGCGGCGACAGCGCGCGGTCGTATCCACCGGATAACCGTCCCAATCCAGGGAAACTTGCAAATTCTTCGGCTGTGCTACGCTCGATTCACGCATCGAGACGACTTTCGGGAACTAGGCCAAACGTCCAAAAACTATCGATGAGCGCCCTCCTCGACCTGCTGCGATCCACCTCGGCCTACTCCGGCGGCAACGCCGCCTTCATCGAGGCGCTCTACGAGCGCTACCTGCAGGACCCGGCCAGCGTCGACCCGGGCTGGCGCGCCCACTTCGAGGCGTTGCAGCGCGACCTGCCCCGCCCGCGCGCCGACGTGCCGCACGAGCCGGTGCGCGAGGGCTTCGCCCGTCTCGCCCGCGAGCGGCGCGCGCCGGGCGCGCCCGGCGCCTGCCTGTCGCCGGCGGCGGCGGAGAAGCAGGCGGCGGTCCTGCGGCTCATCAACGCCTACCGCGTGCGCGGTCACCAGAACGCCCGGCTCGACCCGATCGAGCTGCGGCCGCGCGAGCCCGTGCCGGAGCTCGACCCCGCGTTCCACCACCTCGGCCCGGCCGACATGGAGACGGTGTTCCACACCGGCTCGCTGTACGCGCCGGACCGGATGAAGCTCGGCGAGATCGTCGAGCTCGTCCGGCAGGTGTACTGCGGGACGCTCGGCTGCGAGTACATGCACATCACCGACACCGCGCAGAAGCGCTGGGTGCAGAAGCGCGTCGAGGGCTACCGCGCCCGTCCCGAGATCACCGACGAGGGCCGGCGCTGGCTGCTCACGCTGCTCACCGCGGCCGAGGGTCTCGAAAAGTACCTGCACACCCGCTACGTCGGCCAGAAGCGCTTCTCGCTCGAGGGCGCCGAGGCGCTGATCCCGATGCTCGACGAGCTGATCCAGCGCGCCGGCACCAAGGGCATCGCCGAGGTCGTGGTCGGCATGGCGCACCGCGGCCGGCTCAACGTGCTCACCAACATCCTCGGCAAGCCGCCGGAGGCGCTGTTCGCCGAATTCGAGGGCCGCACCAAGCGGCGCGGCATCATGTCCTCGGGCGACGTGAAGTACCACATGGGCTTCTCTTGCGACATCGACACGCCGGGCAACATCGTCCACGTCGCCCTCGGCTTCAACCCGTCGCACCTCGAGATCATCGGGCCGGTGATCGAGGGCTCCGTGCGCGCCCGCCAGCACCGCCGCGAGGACCGCCTCGGCGAGCGCGTGCTCGCCGTCGTCATCCACGGCGACGCGGCCTTCGCCGGCCAGGGCGTGGTGATGGAGACCCTCAACATGTCGCAGGCCCGCGGCTACGGCACCGGCGGGACCGTGCACATCGTCGTCAACAACCAGATCGGCTTCACCACGAGCAACCCGGTGGACGCGCGCTCGACCTTCTACTGCACCGACGTCGCCAAGATGGTGCAGGCGCCGATCTTCCACGTGAACGGCGACGATCCCGAGGCGGTGGTGTTCGCCACGCGCCTCGCGCTCGACTTCCGCAACCAGTTCCGCAAGGACGTGGTGATCGACCTCGTCTGCTACCGCCGGCACGGCCACAACGAGGCGGACGAGCCGGCGGTCACGCAGCCGATGATGTACCGGAAGATCCGCGCCCACCCGACCGTGCGCGCGCTCTATGCGCAGCAGCTCGCCGCGCAGGGGCTCGCGACCGCCGAAGAGCCGCAGGCGCTGGTCGAGAAGTACCGCGCGTCCCTCGACGAAGGCGTGGTGCAGGCCCGAGCGGTGCTCTGCGCGCTCGACGCGCCGTACCACGTCGACTGGTCGCCCTTCCACGGCACCCGCTGGGACCACCCCGCCCACACGAGCTTCGAGCCGCACCGCTTCCGCGAGATCGCGCTCGGGCTCGCGGAGGCGCCGGACGGGATCGAACTGCACCCGCGCGTCGACAAGATTCTCGAAGACCGCCGCAAGATGGCGCTCGGCGAGCAGCCCGCGGACTGGGGCTTCGCCGAGATCATGGCCTACGCGACGCTGCTCGAGGAGGGCCACCCCGTGCGGCTGTCCGGTCAGGACAGCGGCCGCGGCACCTTCTTCCACCGCCACGCCGTGCTGCACGACCAACGCACCGGCAACGGCTACGTCCCGCTGCAGCACGTCGCCGACGGCCAGCCGGACTTCGTGGTCATCGACTCGGTGCTCTCCGAGGAAGCCGTGCTCGCCTTCGAGTACGGCTACGCCACCGCCGAGCCGCACACGCTTACGCTGTGGGAGGCGCAGTTCGGCGACTTCGCGAACAACGCCCAGGTGGTGATCGATCAGTTCATCTCCTCGGCCGGCGCGAAGTGGGGTCTCTACTGCGGCCTGGTCATGTTGCTGCCGCACGGCTACGAGGGCCAGGGGCCAGAGCACTCGTCAGGGCGCATCGAGCGCTACCTGCAGCTGTGCGCCGAGCACAACATCCAGGTCTGCGTGCCCAGCTCGCCGGCGCAGGTGTTCCACCTGCTGCGCCGGCAGATGCGTCGACCCTACCGGCGGCCGCTGATCGTCTTCACGCCGAAGAGCCTGCTGCGCCACCGCCTCGCGGTGTCCACGCTCGACGAGCTCTGCCGCGGCGCCTTCCAGCCCGTGATCGACGAGATCGACGACCTCGACGCGCGCCACGTCGACCGCCTGGTGCTGTGCGCCGGCAAGGTCTACTACGAGCTGCTCGAGGCGCGCCGCACGCGCGCGATCACCAACGTCGCCATCGCGCGCGTCGAGCAGCTGTACCCGTTCCCGAAGGACGCGCTCGCGGCGGTGCTGCCGCACTACCCCAACGCCCGCGCGGTGGTGTGGTGCCAGGAAGAGCCGCGCAACCAGGGCGCGTGGGACCAGGTGAAGCACCGCGTGCTGCGCGTGCTCGAGGACCGGCTGCCGCTGCACTACGCCGGGCGTGCGGCCGCCGCCGCCCCATCCACCGGCTACCGGCAGCAGCACGTCCAGGAGCAGGAGGCGCTGATCGAGCAGGCGCTGACCGGCGACCTCAACCCGAAAACCCGAGCCAGGATCCCCGCATGAGCATCGAAGTCCGCGTGCCGGCGCTGCCGGAGTCCGTCGCCGACGCCACCGTCCTCACGTGGCACAAGCAGCCCGGCGATACCGTCCGGCGCGACGAGAACCTCGTCGACCTCGAGACCGACAAGGTCGTCCTCGAGGTGCCCGCGCCCGGCGACGGCGTGCTGCGGGAGATCTATTTCAAGGACGGCGACACCGTGCAGGCCGACGCCCTTCTCGCCCTCGTCGGCGAGGCGACCGAGCCCGCGCGCGCGGCCCCCGCCCCGCGCGCCGAGAAGCCGGCTGCCGCCGCTCCCGCCGACGTCGCGGTGACCGCGACGGCGCCCGCCGCGGAAGGCGAGCCGGTGCTCACGCCCGCGGTGCGCCGGCTCATCAAGGAGCTGAACCTCGACCCGCGCGAGATCCGCGGCACCGGGCGCGACGGGCGGATCCTCAAGTCGGACGTGATGAACTACCTCGACTCGCGCGAGCCGAGCGAGACCGAACAGGAGCTGTCCGCGCTCGCGGCCGCGCCGGCAGCGACCGCGGCGCCGGCGCCGGGATCGGGGCAGCGGCCCGAGCAGCGCGTCCCGATGACGCGCCTGCGCGCCCGCATCGCCGAGCGCCTCGTGCAGGCGCAGCAGTCCGCGGCGATCCTCACGACGTTCAACGAGGTGAACCTGCAGGCGGTGCAGGACCTGCGCAAGCGCCACCAGGACCGCTTCGAGAAGGAGCACGGCGTGCGGCTCGGCTTCATGTCCTTCTTCGTGAAGGCGGTGGTCGAGGCGCTGAAACGGTTCCCCGTGGTCAACGCCTCCGTGGACGGCGCCGACATCGTCTACCACGGCTACTACGACATCGGCATCGCGGTCGGCTCGCCGCGCGGCCTGGTAGTGCCGATCCTGCGCGACGCCGACCAGCTCGGCTTCGGTGAGATCGAGAAGGCCATCAAGGAGTTCGGCCGCAAGGCCCAGGACGGCGCGCTGACCTACGAAGAACTGACCGGCGGCACCTTCACCATCTCGAACGGCGGCGTGTACGGCTCGATGCTGTCGACGCCGATCCTCAACCCGCCGCAGAGCGGCATCCTCGGCATG
>JALORY010000005.1 GCA_025458675.1 Gammaproteobacteria bacterium
CGGTGTCCGACCGCCGGCGGGCGGTCGAGTGGCCCGGGCAACAGCGCGACTACGCCGTCGAGCAGAGGCTGCACGCCCTGGTTGCGCAGGGCGCTGCCGCCGAAGCAGGGGAAGAACCGGCCGGCGAGCGTGCCGCGGCGCAGCGCGGCCCAGAGCGCGGCGCCCTCGACGTCTTCGCCGCCGAGCACGCGGTCGGCCAAGGCGTCGTCGGCCTCCGCCGCGGCGAGGAGCAGGCTCTCGCGGTAGGGGGCGACGGCGCGCCACAGGTCGTCCGGACACGGCCGTGCGACCACGCGCTCGCCCTGTTCGCCCTCGAAGCGCAAGAGCGTGCCATCGACCAGGTGGACGACCGCCTGGTCTTCCGGCACCGGCACGGTGACCGGCACCGGCTCGGCGTGCAGCCGTCTCCGGATGCTCTCGAGCGCGTGCCCGAAGTCCGCGCCGGGGCGGTCCATCTTGTTGATGAAGAAGAGCGCGGGCAGCGCGAAGTGCGAGCGCTGCCGCCAAACGGTCTCGGTCTGCGGTTCCACGCCGCGCACGCCGTCGAGCACGACCACGGCCCCGTCGAGCACCCGCATCGAGCGCTCGACCTCGATCGTGAAGTCGACGTGGCCCGGCGTGTCGATGATCTGCAGGACGTGATCCCGCCACGGCGCCCGGGTGACCGCGGAGGTGATCGTGATGCCGTGCTGCTGCTCCTCGGCGAGGTAGTCCATGTGCGCCGCGCCGTCGTGCACCTCGCCGATCTTGTGCGAGGCGCCGGTGTAGAAGAGCACGCGCTCGGTCAGCGTGGTCTTGCCGGCGTCGACGTGCGCGGCGATGCCGATGTTGCGGACGGGCGAGGGGGCGGTCGGGGCAGCTTTCGTCACGGTCCTCACTCCTCGCGCGCCGCCGGCGCGAGGACGGCCGGCACCGCGTTGTCCATCGGCTGGTAGAGCTCCTCGATCGCCCGTTGCATCGCGTAGGCCGATGGTCCCGACCGCGGCAGCTCCGCTTCCCACAGGGCGGGGCGGACCGCGTTGCGCCAGACCAGGGTGCCGTGGCGCCCGTCGAAGGCCGCGGTCTCGAGCGGCGCGGCCGGGCGAGTGACCACGCCCGCGAGGGCGGTCAGCGTCTTGCCGGTCACGCCGGCGCAGTCCGGCGCGGCGTCGAGCAGCAGGACGCCGTCGGCGCCGGCGTCGCGCGCCAGCGCCACGAGCTCGCTGCGCAGCGGCGCCGGCGGACGGTCACCGGCACTCGCCGCGCGCTGCCACTCCGCCAGTCCGCGGGCCAGGCGGAGCGTCGCGTCGCTGCGCGGCGGCCGCACGATGTCGTAACCCTTCCAGTCGCGGACGAACAGGACGGCCGACTGGTCGAGCCGCGGCGCCATGTCCGGCCACTGGCAGCTCCCTGGCGCGTAGGTGACCGGCAGCACCAGGAGGCGGCGCAGCGGGCCGACGCCGCCGGCCGCGGCGGGTACGGCGGCTGTTCCGGCTGCGGGTGCTTCGCGACCCGTGCCGCAGGCGGCGAGGGCGGCAGCGAGGAGGGCGGCGAGGGCGAGTCGGATCGGTCGCACGTTGCTCACTCCGTCCAGGCGACGGCCGGCAGGCGGCGCGTCGTCATGGCGGCCAGCACCTGCGCGGTGTCGAGGATCGCCTCGCGCAACCGTTGGCCGTCGTTTTCCGCGAACTCCTTCATGGTCGCGCACCGCGGGGGCGGGGCGTCGGTGCTGCGTCGCCAGGGCGTGAGCAGGAGCGGGTCGCGCAGCAGCTCGGTGCCCTCGTGGCTCACCGTCAGCTCGGCGTCGACGACGACGCAGATCGCGCAGTTCGCGCAGGTGCCGCTGCGCGGCGCGAGGCCGAAGGTGCGGATCGTGACCGTCACGTTTGCTGGCGGGCCCTCGCCCCCCGCGGGCGCGGCACGCCGCACCAGGGCCGACCGCAGCTGCGACGGCAGGTCGACTTCCTGCAGGGTGCGCACGATGGTGTTCTGGTAGCGCCGCTCGTAGAGCTCGAGGCCCGTGGCGGCCGGCACCAGCAGCGAGCCGAGCGCGATCGTGCCCGCGTAGAGGGGTGGCGCCGCGGCGGCCAGCGCCGTGGCGATGGCGCCGGCGCCCTCGAGCGTGCGCTTCTCCTCGACCATCTTCTCCCGGCTGCGGTCCACCGGCCCCAGGTCGGGGCCGGCCGCCGCGCGCACCGCGACGGACACCGGCAGGGCGGGGAGCTCTGGCGAGCGCTCGAGACGCCGCACCGGCACGCGCTCGATCTCGGACGCGGGGTCGCGGGGCTGGTAGCCGGCCGGGGTGCCCGACTCCGGCGTACTCCCGCAACCGGCGAGCAGGACGCCCGCGAGCAGCGCCGCGCCGGCCGCGGCGATCGGAGAGGGGGGCGGGGAGGACATGGCGATCCGGCTCTGCTTCCGAGGAAAAACCGCAACTTACCCAGGGTATCCGTCCGTCGTCTTGACGGCCGGCAATCGCCCGCCACGTCGCCAGCTTGCGGCGGCGGGCCGGCAGAGGCGAAATCTATACTCAATCGGCGCGGGCGGCACGATCGTGGCGCCCGCCAGTCGATCCGGAGGGCCCCATGAAGCGCCGCCAGTTCCTCAAGACCTCGCTCCTTGCCCCCGCCGCGGTCGCGGTGTCCCCGGCGCCGGCGCGGGCAGCACCCGAGAAGGCTCGCGTCGAGCAGTACCGCGTGCTCGGCCGGACCGGCATGCGGATCAGCGATATCTCGTTCGGCGCCGGCCAGGTGCCCTCGGCCTCGCTGGTGCTGCGCGCCGTCGACCAGGGCGTGAACTACTTCGACACGGCGCCCGACTACGGACAGAGCGAGGCGATCATCGGCGAGGCGCTCGCCAAGCTCGGGGCGCGGCGCGAGCAGGTCCACGTCGCCTCGAAGTTCTGCCGGCCGGTGGGCTACGAGGAAGGGGTGAGCCACCTGCAGCTCGGCGCGACGAAGGCCGACTACAAGTCGGCGGTCGAAGGCAGCCTCAAGCGCCTGCAGACCGCGTACCTCGACGCGGTCTTCGTCCACGCGATCGGGGGCGTCAACGACTACGAGAAGGAGCGGCGCCGGCTGCTCGACGAGGCGATGCTCTCGGCCTTTCAGGAGCTCAGGCAGGAGGGCAAGGTGCGCTGGCTCGCGGTCTCGTCCCACGGGCCCTACCACATGGAGCGTCTGCTGACGGACGCGGTCGGCTCCGGGCACTTCGACTACGTCATGCCCGCGTTCAACTTCGTCAAGTTCCCCAAGGTGCCGGAGGTGCTCAGACTGGCGAGGGAGCGCAATGTCGGCGTCGTGGCGATGAAGACGCTCGCTGGCGCGAAGGACGCCGGGGTGCTCGGCCCGCAGGACGTGCCCTTCGAGCAGGCGGCGTTCAAGTGGGTGCTGAAGCACCCGGAGGTCGCGGGGCTCGTCGTGACGATGAAGCGCGTCAGCGACCTCGACCTGTTCCTGCCGGCTTCGGGGGCGCCGTTCACGGCGGCCGACCAGCGGGTGCTCGACCGCTATGCCGCCGCCTTCGGCACCGACTACTGCCGCACCGGCTGCAGCGACTGCGAGCCGGCCTGCCCGGCGGGGGTGCCGGTCGCGTCCGTGCTGCGTTTCCAGATGTACTTCACCGACTACGGCGACCAGAAGCGGGCGATGGCCGAGTACGCGGCGCTCGAGCGCAAGGCCGACGTCTGCCTCGGCTGCGAACCGTCGCCCTGCAATGCGGCCTGCCCGCACGGCGTGCCCGTGGCGGCCAAGCTGCACGCCGCGCACCGCGACCTCGGGACGCGGGTCTGAGCCATGGCGGAACCGCGGCCGGCCCCGGCGGTCGCACGCGCCGCGCTGCTCGTGTTCCCGCCCCTGCTGGCGGCGGGGCTGTGGTGGCAGGCGCAGCACCACGACGCGGGGCTCGTCGCGTTCGAGGGCGCGCGCACGGAAGCGCAGGACCCGCTCGTGGCACGCCTGCCCGAGACCCTCGCCGGCCTGCCGAAGGCGGGCGTGCCGCGCCACTATCGGCGCGACAACCTCTACGAGTACGTGAACGGCCATGCGGAGTACTACCTCTCCGCCGGGTTCGAGGGGCTGCTCGTCGTGGAGTACGGGGCCGACTCCCAGGGCCAGCCGCTGCTCGTCGCCAACCTCTGGGACATGGGCCGGCCGCTGCACGCGCTGGGCGTGTTGATGGACGAGGCGGGCCCGCAGGCGGCCGCCCGCGTCGCCGACCCGCCCGTGCTCGAGACGGCCAAGGGGCTCTCGTTCGCGCACGGTGCACGCTACGTGCAGCTGACGCGTTTTGCCGAGGGCGTCGACCTGAACGCCGCCACGTCGGGGCTGCGTCCGGCGCTCGGCAAGGGGGAGGGCGGCGGCCTGGCCGAGATCGCCTTTCCCGACTTCGGCGCCGCGCTTGCGACCCGCTTCGTCAAGGAGGGCTACCGCGGCTACGACGCGCTCGCCAACGTGGTCGAACGGCGCTTTGCGCGAGACGGCGGCGAGCTGACGGCCTTCGTGGTCGAGGCGGCGCCGGCGAAGGTGGCGGAGGTGCAGCGCGCGCTGCTCGCCTTTCTCGCGACGGAGGGCATACCGCACCGCCCGGTGACGGCAGGCGCGGTCACGCTGCACCACGTGGAGGACCGCTATGAGGGCGAGTGGTTCTTCGCGGCCGGCGGGGGCCGGCTCGTCGGCGCCTTTGCGCCGCCCGACGACGCGCTCGCGCAGGCCGTCGCGGCCCACTTGCAGGCGGAGGTGAAACCGTGACCTCGGGCGAACGACCGAAGCGCCGCTCGCAGCACGGCCGGCAGGCGCGGCCGCTCACGCGCCGCGAGTTCCTGCTCGAGATGGGAGCGCTCGCCGGTGTCGCGGCAGGCGCCGGCGCCCTCGCCTGGCTCGCCTACAGCGACGAGCCGGTGCGCCGCGAGGAAGAGGTCGTGCACCGGCTGCCGGACTTCCGCGTGCCGGCCTCGACCATGCACCCGCTGCTGGCGGTCGTGCACGGCACACAGCCGGAGGCGATGGTGCGCGAGGCAGTCGGCCGTCTCGGTGGCATCGGGCGTTTCGTGCAGAAGGGCGAGCGCGTTCTGGTGAAGCCCAACGTCGGCTGGGACCGTCAACCCGAACAGGCGGCGAACACCAACCCCGAGGTGGTCGGCGCGGTCGTCGCGCTGTGCCGCGAGGCGGGCGCCTCGACGGTGTGGGTGAGTGACGTCTCGCTCAACGACCCTGCCCGTTCCTTCGCGCGCTCGGGCATCCGGGCCGCGGCCCAGGGGGCCGGGGCCGAGGTGCGCCTGCCCGGCGCGAACGACTTCTTCGCCACCGACATGGGCGGCAGCCTGCTGCGCGTGTGGCCGGTGTCGCGCTTCTTCCACGAGGTGGATCGCGTCATCAACGTGCCGATCGTCAAGCACCACTCGCTCTGCGGGTGCACGCTGGCGATGAAGAACTGGTACGGCGTGCTCGGCGGGCGGCGCAACCAGCTGCACCAGGACATCCACACGTCCATCGTCGACCTCGCGCACGCGGTGCGCCCGACGCTCACGGTCATGGACGCCATCCGCGTGCTCAAGCGCAACGGACCGACCGGCGGCAGCCTCGACGACGTCGCGATCGAGAACACGATCGTCGCGGGGCTGGACGAAGTCGCGATCGATTCCTGGAGCCTGCAACTCCTCGGCCTCACGCCCGACAAGGTGCGCTACCTCGCGATGGGGCAGGAGCGTGGCCTCGGCGTGGTCGACTGGCGCTCGCTCAACTGGGTCGAGAGCCAGGTGGGCTGAGCCCGTGCGACTGATCCCGCTCAAGCTCCGCACCCTGCGCCGCTGGTGGGCGGTGTTCTTCCTCGCCCTGTTCCTGTTCCTGCTCGTCGTCACCGACTACCACCGCATGCAGGGCTGGCAGACCTCGCTGCTGCTCGAGCTCGACCCGCTCACCGCGCTCGGCGGCCTGCTCACCAGCGGCACGGTCTACAAGGGCCTCGCGCTCGCGCTGATCGTCCTCGTGCCGACGCTGGTCTTCGGACGCTTCTTCTGCTCCTGGGTCTGCCCGCTCGGCATCATGAACCAGATCGCCGGCCGGCTCTTCAGCCGCCGGCGGCCGGCGCAGGAGCAGGAGCAGAACGCCTACCGGCCGGTCTTCGCGCTCAAGTACTACCTCCTGACCGCGCTGCTCGTCCTCGCCCTGTGGGGGTCGCTGCAGATCGGCCTGCTCGACCCGATCGCGCTCACCGTGCGCTCGTTCACCGCGGCGGTGCTGCCGGCGCTCGACCGGGTCGGCGCGCCGGTGCACCTGCACCCGCCGGTGTTCTGGGGCGGCGCGCTGATCGCGGGGCTCTTCCTCGCGATCATCGTGGCGAACCGCTACATGCCGCGCTTCTTCTGCCGCGTGCTCTGCCCCCTCGGCGCGCTGCTCGGCGTGCTGTCGCGGCGCGCCCCGTTCCGCATCCAGCGGGACCTCGACAAGTGCACCGACTGCAACAAGTGCCTGCGGCACTGCCAGGGGGCCTGCGACCCGCACCGCGAGCTGCGCGTCGCGGAGTGTCACGTCTGCATGAACTGCCTCGAGGACTGCCCGGAGGACGCGCTGCACTACGGCCTCGCGACGCCGCGCAGCTCCGCGCACCGGCCGATAGACGTCAGCCGTCGGCGCCTGGTCGAGACGGCGATCGGCACGGCCGTGGCCTTCCCGATGCTGCGCAGCTCGGTCTCCGCGAGCACGGTGCCCACCGCGCCCGTGATCCGGCCGCCGGGCTCGCTCGCCGAGGTGGAATTCCTCGGCCGCTGCATCAAGTGTGCGGCCTGCATGCGCGTCTGTCCCACCAACGTGCTGCAGCCCGCGCTGCTCGAGGCCGGCATCGAGGGGCTGTGGACTCCCGTGCTCGTCAATCGCGTCGGCTGGTGCGAGCAGTACTGCGTGCTCTGCGGCCAGGTGTGCCCGACGGGCGCGATCCGCCGCATCACTGTCGCCGAGAAGAGCGGCCAGCCGCCCCACGCGCAGCCGATCCGCCTCGGCACGGCGTTCTACGACCACGGCCGCTGCCTGCCCTGGGCGATGCACGTGCCCTGCATCGTCTGCGAGGAGATGTGCCCGACTTCGCCCAAGGCGATCTGGTACGAGGTGGCGCAGGTACCCGGCCGCGACGGGAAGCCGATCGAGCTCAAGCGACCCTATGTCGAGCCGAAGCTCTGCATCGGCTGCGGCATCTGCGAGAACAAGTGTCCGGTCGAGGACCTGCCGGCGATCCGCGTGAGCTCGGTCGGCGAGACGCGCTCCTCGACCAACCAGATGCTGCTCAAGGGCTCGTCCGGCTGACGCGGTATCGGGGGCGACACGACGTGAGCAAAGGACTGCACCTGCAACTCGACCCGGTGGGCGGCATCGCCGGCGACATGGTGTGCGCGGCGCTGCTCGACGCCTTTCCCGAGCGCCTCGACGGCCTGCGCGCGACGGTCGCCGCCCTCGAGCCCCCTGCCGGCTGGGCGATCGAGCTCGACGAGGTCGCCGAGCCGATCCGTGGCCACCGGTTCCGCGTCGTCCTGCCCGGCCGTCCCGACCACCGCCACCGCCACTGGCGGGACATCCGCGCGCTGCTCGAGGAGCGGCTCGACGATGCCGCCGTGCGCGCTCGGGCGCTCGCGATCTTTTCCCGCCTCGCCGAGGCGGAGGCGCGCGTGCACGGCGTCGCGGTCGACGCGGTCGAGTTCCACGAGGTCGGCGACTGGGACTCGATCATCGACATCGTCGGCGCCGCCCAGCTCCTCGAGGGGCTCGACGTGGTCTCCGCCAGCTGCGGCGCGCTGCCGCTCGGGGGCGGCACCGTGCGTACGGCGCACGGCGAGCTGCCGGTCCCTGCGCCGGCGACGCTCGCCCTGCTCGCGGGCTTTGCCTGGCAGGACGACGGGATCGGCGGCGAGCGCGTGACACCGACCGGGGCGGCGATTCTCGCCGCGCTCGCGCCGTCGCCGGTGATGCCCGCAGGGACGCTGCGCGCGACCGGTGTCGGCTACGGGACGCGTCGGCTCGGCGGCAAGCCCAACTGCCTGCGCGTGCTCTGCCTCGAGCGCGCCTCCGCGGGGATCGCAACCGAGACGTTGCTCGCGCTCGCGTTCGAGGTCGACGACCAGGCCGCAGAGGACCTCGCCGACGCGCTCGAACGGCTGCGCGGCGTCGTCGGCGTGGTCGACGTGCAGGTGGTCGCGTCGCTCGGCAAGCGGGGCCGCCTCGTGCAGGGCGTGCGCGCGCTGCTGCACCCGGCGGCGCTGGGCGGGGCGATCGACCGTTGCCTGCGCGACACCACGACCATCGGCCTGCGCTGGCACGCGGTCGAGCGCGTCGTGCTCGCGCGTCGCCTCGTCGAGGTCGAGGTCGAGGGGCGGCGGATGCAGGTGAAGGTCGTGGATCGCCCGGGCGGCGCGACCGCGAAGGTCGAGAGCCGCTCGCTCGCCGACGTGGCGGACGAGGCCGAGCGACGCCGCCTGCGCCGGCTCGCCGAGGCCGCCGCGCTGCGCGGCTGACCCGTGTCCGGCCCGCGTCAAGCCACCCCGGCAATTTGCGGAGGCCGGTCCCACGGGCCGGGGCGTATGATCACCGCCGAGCGCGCCGGCCGCCGTCCCGGCGGCGGCGCTCCATTCGTCCGGGGAGGGCTGTGCACGTGTCAGGATCGTTTCGAGGGGTCGCAGGCTGGGGGCTTGGTTTCGTGCTGGCGGGTGCCGTGCTGGCCACGGGCTGCGGGTCGCTCGAGTCGACGGTGCTCGGCAGCGGCGCCAGCGTGACGGCGAGCGACCCGGCGCGCCTGACCCGCTCGGGCTTCCTGTCGGACTACGGGCGGCTCGCGCCGGTGGACTGGGCCCAGGGCATCCAGTGCTGGCGTGCCCCGGGGCTGGACGCGAGGAAGTACGACAAGGTGCTGATCGCGCGGATGACGGTCACGCTCAAACCGGGCCAGGAGCACGGCATCGACCCGTCCGATCTCAAGGCCCTGACCGACTACTTCCACGCATCGCTCGTGAAGGCGCTGAGCCCGCAGATGAAGGTGGTGGACAAGCCCGGCCGCGGCGTGCTCGTCCTGCGCATCGCGCTGACGAACCTCGCGCCGACGGGCATCGCCGAGAGCGTGACGGGTACCGTCGTGCCTTACGCCTTCATCGCCGAGGCGGGCTCGGGCGTCGCCACGGGCCGGCCCGCCGGATCCACCCCTTACATGGGCGAGACCGGCATGGAGATGCAGTTCCGCGACGGGGAGACGAACAAGGTCCTCGGCGAGTGCCGGGACACCGAGATCGGTCGCAAGTACGCGGCGGACCTGGACTCGAACGCGGTGGGCGCCGCCCAGACCTGGGCGAGCGGCTACCTCAACTCGTTCCAGAGCTGGGCCTACGCGCGGAACGCGTTCGACAAGTGGGCGGCGCTCACCGCGAAGCGGATCGCGGCGTTGCGCGGCGTCTCGCCGTAGCCGGACCGGGGGCCCGCGCCGTGCCACGCACCCCAGGCCGCCACGCAACAGGAGCCTAGCCATGCGCCGCCGTCTGCTCTTCACGCTCGCGCTCGCCCCGCTCGCTGCGCTCGCTCAGTCGGGCCAGTCGCTTCAGTTCCAGGAGGCCCCGCCGCCGCCCGGCAACCTCAACCTCTCGGTGTCGGAGTCCCAGCTCGTCGAGCGGGACCTGGGTCAGGGGAAGGGCCTGGGCAACGAGTGCCAGGCCATGCTGCAGCAGCTGGACGGGATGAAGTACGAGCCGTTGCGCCGCGACGCGCTCTGGCAGCGCTACCAGAACGAGTGCCAGTCCGGCCTCAATGGCGCGCCGCGCTACGTGCCCCCGATGCCCCAGTGACGCGGACGCGCGGGGAGCAGGGGCGCCGCCCCCGCTCCCCGGTCTTTCGGGCCAACTACCGCCGCCTGCCCGCCGTCACGGGCAGCCCATGGTCGCCTTCATCTCCTTCATGCGGCCGGCCTGCACTCCGGTGGCGAGGCCCTTCGCCTTCTCCTTGTCACCCGCGTAGATGGCGGGGACGATCTCGTTCTCGCGGGTCGCCTTGAAGGCGTCCCACACCGGCTTGAAGGCGTTCGCCTTCGCCGCGTCGGGTCCGCTCGCCATCGCGGCGAGCTCCGCGTCCACCGCCTTGCTGGCCGCCTGTATCTTCGCCTTGTAGCCGTCGAACTTGGTGGCGTCCGCCTCGCCGAGCAGCGCGACGAGCTGGGTGCGGGCCTCGCCGAGATTGGTGCAGACGTCCGCCGGGCCGGCGGCCCCTGCGATGCCGGCGGAGAGCAGTGCGGCGGCCGCCGCGAGCGTCGGGATGTGCTTCATGTCGCGATCCTCCTGGGGTCGGGTGGGGTGCCCCGCGGGCGCCGGTCGGACGCCCGCGGGGATCGACCATGCTTAGGATCCGGCCGACGGCGCGCCACGGGAGCCGTCAAGAATCCGCATCGTCGGCGCCACGCTGCGTGCCGGCACCGGCGTGCCGGCGGGGTCACTGCCCGCGCGGGGTGCGACGCAGGGCTTCCCGGTTGAGGGCCAGCCACTGCAGGGCGATCAGCGGCCACGCCGAGTCGATCGCCCCGTCGCGCAGCAGCGCAAGCGCCTGCGCCGCCTCGACGCGGCGGACGCGGATGTCCTCGCCCTCGTCGGCGAGACCGGCGTGTGGCTGCGCCGTGCCGGCGTCCACGAGGCCGCAGTACAGGTGGGTGGTCTCGTTCGAACGGTGCGGGCTGGTGTAGAAGCGGCCGACGGGGACGAGTTGCGTCACCCGGCAGCCGGTCTCCTCGAGGCACTCGCGGCGCGCCACGTCCTCGGGCCGCTCGCCTCGCTCGATGCGGCCGGCGACGATCTCGAGCAGCCAGGCGTCCGGTCCCCGCTCGATCGCCCCCACCCGGAACTGCTCGATCAGCACGACCTCGTCGCGATCCGGGTCGTAGGGCAGCAGCGCCGCGACGTCGGCGCTGACGAGCCGCTCGCGGACGAGCGGGCGGCTCAGCCCGCCGGCGTAGAGGCTGTGCCGGAGCTTGAGTCGCTCGAGCCGGAAGAAGCCGTCGAACGCCGTCTCGGCGTGCAGCAGTTCGATCGTCTTGGTCATCGGGAGCCCCCGGGTGTCCCCGTTCCTTGCGCTGTCGCGCGGATGCTGCGGAAGATAACGGGCACGCGAGCGGATTGGCCAAGCCGTTTCGTGGGTGCGCCGCGCGAGCAGCGGCGCCCGGCGTGCTGCGCTACGTAGATACACTGAGTGGATACACGCATGGCCGGTCGCGCCGCCGCGCGCTATTTTTCCCTGCGCCGTCAGGCACGTCCGCATGCGGCGGGCCGCGCGGCGATGCCGCAGGGGGCCGAAGTGACACAGGACCGGATCGACTCGCTGGATCCCCGTCTTCCCGACGCAGCCGCGCCGTCCGAATGCCGCGTCTGCGGGGCGGTCCTCAGCACGTTCGCCATGCTCGCCGGGACGGTGGCGTTCTCGCTGATCGTCGTCAGCGCCCACTTCGACCTGACGCCGGCTGTCGCCTTCACCGTCGGGTTGCCCATCGCCGTGGGGGTGCTGGCCCTGCTCTCGTTGGCCCGCACCGCACTGCGGGTCACCCGCGGCGAGGCCGGTGCCGGCCGGAGCCTGCGCTCGTCCTGAAGCTGCCGGGCTCCGCGGGCCCGCCTGCCTAAACCCCGTCAACTGCGTGCTCGGCGCGTCGGCCACGGCGAGGCCATAATCGGCGTCGTGCGTGCCGAAGCCTCCGCTCCCGTTTCCGTCCTCGCGGCGCTGCTGCGCGAGCTCGCGCCGGTGCGCGTGGCGGTGAGTGGCGGCGTGGACAGCATGACGCTCGCGCTGGTCGCCGGCCGGGAGCTCGCTGACGCCGTGGAGGTGGTGCACGCCGCCTCCCCCGCGGTGCCCGCCGAGGCGACCGCCCGGGTGCGCGCCGTCGGGGCCGCCGAGGGCTGGCGGGTGCACGTGATCGACGCGGGCGAGTTCGCTGACGAGGCCTATCTCGCCAACCCTTACGACCGCTGCTTTCACTGCAAGAGCCACCTCTATCGCGCGATGGCCCGGCTCGGCGGCGGCCTCCTGCTGTCGGGCGCCAACACCGACGACCTCGACGACTATCGCCCCGGCCTCGCGGCCGCGCGGGACCACGGCGTGCGCCACCCGTTCGTCGAGTGCGGTATCGACAAGTCCGGGGTGCGGGCCCTCTGCGCGAGCCTCGGCTACCGCGACATCGCGGCGCTGCCCGCGGCGCCCTGCCTGTCCAGCCGGATCGAGACGGGGCTGCGCATCGAGCCCGGGACGCTGGCGTTCGTGCACGCGGTGGAGTCGGCGCTGCGCGAAGGTCCGGGACCCCTGGTCGTCCGTTGCCGCGTCCGGCGCGACGGCGTCGTGGTCGAACTGGACGAGGCCGCCCTGCAGTCACTGCGCGCCGGCGACGAAGAGGGGTGGCGGCAGCGGATCGCCGCGCTTGCCGCAGCCAACGGGCTCGCGCCGGAGATCCGCTTCGAGCCCTACCGCCGGGGGAGTGCGTTTGTCGCAGCCAGCTGAACCGGGATCGCAGGTCGTGATCGACTTCGCGCGCGGGGCGCGGATCGGCCTCGAGGAGGCCGTCTACTGCGCGCACAAGCATTCGGCGCAGATCGAGCACGTGCTCGCCGAGCACGACGCGCGGGGTCGTCCCTGTCTGCTGACGCGCCT
This sequence comes from Gammaproteobacteria bacterium, assembly GCA_025458675.1. GTDB lineage: Bacteria > Pseudomonadota > Gammaproteobacteria > Chromatiales > Chromatiaceae > JALORY01. Next base: position 12,621 of record JALORY010000005.1, read on the forward strand.
GTCCCCCCAGCAGCACGCGGCCCTGGACGGTGCCTGGCACGCGCGGCTCGACTACGAGCCGGTCTCGCGCACCGCCTTCTACCGCGCCGTGCCGGCGCCCGCGGGACCGCCGCAGGTCGCCATCGTCAGCGGGGGGAGCTCCGACGCCCCCGTGTGCGGCGAGGCGGCGCGCACGCTCGCGTTCCACGGCGTCGCCAGCCGGCGTTTCGAGGACGTCGGCGTGGCCGGGTTGTGGCGACTGATGGACCGGATCGAGGAGATCCGCGCCCACCCCGTCGTGATCGCGGTCGCGGGCATGGAGGGCGCGCTGTTCAGCGTGCTCGGCGGGCTCGTCGGCAGCGTCGTCATCGCCGTGCCGAGCTCGGTCGGCTACGGCGTGGCCGCGGCCGGCGAGCTGAGCCTCAGGTCCGCGCTCGCGAGCTGCGCCCCGGGCATCGTCACGGTCAACATCGACAACGGCTACGGCGCCGCCTGCGCCGCCCTGCGGGCGCTCGCCGTGGCCCGCGCGACACTGCCAGTCGGTGCGATCCCCGGCTGACCGTCGCGGGGCCCGTTCCGCGACCCCGTCAGAGCGAGCGGCAGAGGTAGTCCGGCAGGCCCGCGATCCGGCACGCCTGCTCGCAGCCGCCGTCCGGGAAGAGCCGGCCGATCGCCTCGCCGGCCGACGTGCGCTCCCGGCCCAGCGATTCGCCGAGCGCCCGGTACATGGCGCGGGCCGGCGGCGGGATCAGGTGCCCGCAGTAGAAGTCGCGCAGGAAGCGGATGACTGCCCAGTGGCCGGCCTGCAGCTGCAGGCCCTCCTCCTCCGCAAGGCCGCGCGCCACCTCGTCGTCCCAGGCCCAGAAATCGGCCATGAACCCCATGTGATTGAAGTCGAGCTGCCGCCCTCGCACCTGCATCGGGACCATCACACTCCTCCTCTGTCGTTGTCGTCGGCCGGCGGCGCCGAACTGCGGACCGCGGCACCACGGCGCTTCGGCCGGAACCTGCGAACCGTTAGCAGTCCGGGGCCGGGGCGTGAGCCGGTTCACGGTTTCCGGGACGTCGACGAGGTCCGGGCCGAGAGCGGGACCGGCAGACTCCCTGGCGGCGGGTGCTATCCAGCAGGGGGGCGGTCGCGGCACAATACCGCCCCTGTCTTCGGGGGATACCGGCCGTGCGCGCCTGGATATACGACAGGGCCTTCTCCGGCCTGACGACCAACTGGTACCGCGAGGTGCTCAAGCGGCTGCCGCGCGGGGCCCGGCTGCTCGACGTGGGCATCGGCACCGGCGCGTCGCTCGCGCGCAGCGCGCAACTGGTGCGCGAGCGCCGGCTGCACGTCGTCGGCCTGGACATCGACGACACCTACCTGCGGCGCTGCCGCCAGCGCCTGGCCGACGCCGGCCTCGCCCGCCACGTCACGGTGAAGCTCGAGTCCGTCTACGACCACCACGACGGCCCCTACGACGCGGTCTACTTCAGCGCCAGCTTCATGCTGCTGCCCGAGCCCGTGCGGGCGCTGCGGCATGTCTCGCGGCTGCTCGCTCCCGGCGGGCGCGTCTACTTCACCCAGACGATCCACGCCAAGAAGTCGCCGGTGATGGAGCGGCTCAAGCCGCTGCTGCACCGGATCACGACCATCCACTTCGGCCGGGTGACGTACGAGGAGGAGTTCGTCGCCGCGATCCGCCAGGCCGGCCTGCAGGTCGACGAGTGGCAGACCCTCGGGCGGGCGAGCAACCTGCGCTTCTGCCTGGCGACGGCCAAGCGGCCCCAGACGCGGCCCGTGGACGTCGCGGTGGGCGTTCCGGCCGCACGGCTCGCCGTCGGCTAGCCGGCCCTCACTTCAGCTGCCCGGCGTCGAGGTCCTTCAGGAGCTGCGGCGTGACGTCGTCGTGGCGGACCACGCGTGTGCCCTTGTGGTCGCGCAGAAATTCCTCGGCCTCCGCCCGCGTCGCGAAGGGCACCAGCTCGTGGCCCATCGGCCCGAGGGTGTCTGACCCGATCACGTACCAGGCGTCCCTGGCGGCGATCCGCGTGACGCCGTAGTACTCGGTGACGCCGACGGCGGCGATGTCCTCGGCCCGGTGGCCGGGCGCCCAGCGCGGCAGGTCCAGCAGGTACTTGTACAGATCCTTGGCGCCATCGAAGTGGTGCGCGTGACCGTCCCGGTAGAGCACGGTCGCGATCCAGTCCGGGTAGCGCGCCACGAACATGCCGCAGACGGGGCAGGTGTCGCGCTCGCCGGGGCCCGGCAGGTCCAGGGCGAGGGCAGGCCCCGCCAGCGCGAGGCCCAGAAGAAGGGCGCCCGCCGCGCGGCGGGCGCCCTCGAGCGTCGGGCGCGAGAGCACGTGCCTCAGCTCTTGCCTTCCATCATCTTGGCGCGCTTCTCCGCCCGCTTCTTGCGGATCATCAGCGTGTCGTCGGCCATGCTCGCATACGCAGCCTTGAGCGCCGCGTCGAAGTTGCCGAGCTCGCCGCCGTTCTCCTTCTGCGCTGCCTCGGCCACCGCCTTGCTGCCGAAGGCCTTCTTGCTCCGTGCCGTCATCACGCCGGGCAGCTTGGAGCCGATCAGGTAGGTGGCCTCGTCGACGTTGACCAGCGGTTTTATCTCGGCGGCCGCGCCGAAGTCCGCCGCGTAGATCGCCTTCGGCCCGCGGTCGAGGTTGATGGCCAGGCTGATCGCCGCGCAGTGCAGCGAGCAGGTGCCATCGGCGAGGTCGTCGGCGTACTGCACGAGGTGCCGGCTGTGGTGGTACTGCTTGCGGTCCATGCCGCAGTAGGGGCACTTCGGGTACTTCGCGAGCTCGTCCTTGAGCGGCTCCGGGTCGGGCTTGGTCTTGGGCACGAACTGCATCGGCGTGCCGTCGCCCTCGCAGGCGGCGTGCGCGGTGCTGCCCTGGGTGACCGCGAAGCCGGCCAGGCTGCCGACCGCGAGCAGCTTCAGCGCGTGACGGCGGTCGAGGTGGGTGTTGTCGCTCATCTCTACTGCTCCTGAGTGGGGAAACGCGGGTCCGTCGGACCTGGTGCGTCAGATACAACGCGCAGCGGGCCTCCGCCCTTGATGGGGAGCAAGCACGCCGGCTCTGGACGCCAACCGGCGGTAGAAATGGGGCATTTCACACAGTCGTCAGCCGGCGAGGCCGCGCATGACGTCGTAGAAGACGAGGCCCTCGTAAAGTGTCCAGAGGCCGAGCGCCACGACGACGGCGCCGGCGACGTGCCGCGCTCGGCCGCAGGCCCGGTTGCCGAGCGCGCCGGAGAGCAGGCTGACGCCGAGCATCGCCGGCACGGTGCCGAGGCCGAAGGCCAGCATCAGGGCAGACGCCCGCGTCGGGCTCGCGGTCGCCGCCGCCTTGATCGCGACCGAGAAGACGAGGCTGCAGGGAACCAGCCCGTTCCCGACGCCGGCGAGGGCGTAGCGCCAGAGGTCCGGGCGTCCCGGCTTCGCAGAAGCGGGGCCGGGTACGGCCGCACAGCGTGCCGGTGCCGAGGCCCCGAGCACGCCGGCCAGCCCCAGACCGAGGACGACGATCACCAGGCCGGCGACGATCATCAGAAGGCCCTGCGCCTTGCCGAAGCCACCGACCTGCACGATCACCTGGCCGAGCGCGGCGCCCGCCACGCCGAGGGCGACGTAGGTCGACACGCGCGCGCCGTGGTAGACGGCGGCGGGCAGGCCGCGCTGCGCGAGGCCCTGGTGCAGGAACAGCCCGCCCGCGAGGCCGGTGCACATGCCGAGGCAGTGCGGCGCGCCGGCGAGGCCGGCGGTGAAGGCGAGCAGCAGACCGGGCTCGCTCACAGCAGGTCCGCGACGATGCGCTCGAAGACCTCGGGCGTGGACTCGCCGAGCACCTTCGCCCGCAGCCGGCCCTCGCGGTCGATGAAGAACGTGGTGGGCAGGCCGATCACGCCGTAGCGGCGGCTGACGCGCCCGTCCACGTCGAGCAGCGTCTCGTAGCTGACGCCGAGGCGGCGCACGAAGCGCTCCGCGGTCGCCGGGTCCTGGCGCACGTTCACCGCCAGGATGCGCAGCCCCCGGTCCCGGTACTTGCGGTACACCGGCTCGAGCTGGGTCATCTCGCTCTCGCAGAAGGGGCACCAGTCGGCCCAGAAGCGCAGCGCGACCACCTCGCCGCGTGCCTGGGCGGGGAACTCCACGGGGCGGTGCGCGAGGTCGTCGAGCGTGAACGACGGCACTACCGCGCCGGTCTCGAGCTTCGGTATGGCGTCGCCGCAGCTGCCCAGGGCGAGCAGGAGCGCGACAAGGCACGCGCGCAGCGACGCGGTCACCACGCGACTCGCACCGGCCGGTACCCCCACGGGCTGCCTCCCTCTACCACCAGACGCCCACCATCGTGAGCCCGGACCGGAGGATCGTCCAGGCGGCGACCGCGTAGAAGAGCCCGAAGCCGGCGAGCGCGAGCCACGTCAGGCGCCGCGTCTCCCCCGGCACCGCGGCGGCGAGGCTGGGCACGCCGCGCCAGGGCGCCACGGCGGCCGCGCCCAGCGCCAGGGCAGCCCCGGCGAACAGCGGCAGGTAGAGCCAGTAGCCGACGTGGTCGTGGCCCGCCTTGAGCACGCAGAAGGGACAGTGGTGGTGCGGGTGCTCGTAGACGTAGAGGGCGATCAGCGAGACCACGGCCGCCAGCGCGACCAGGAAGGCGGCGAGCGCGCTGCCGCCGAAGACCCAGCCGCCGGAGCCGCGGCGCAGCAGCCACGCGCCGCTGCCCGCGACCAGCACGCCGCTCGCGCCCAGTGCGACCGCGGCGTCGCGCGGCGCGGTGCCGGCGACCTCGCCGGCCACGCCAGCCGAGTCGGGCGAGAACAGCGCCCCGCAGCACGACGTGATCACGTCCGGCTGCAGGTTGAGGAAGTAGAGCGCCTGCACGACGGCGCCGGCGGCCACCAGGGGGACGATGCCGAGCAGCAGGCCGTACTTCACCCGGATGAGCGGGTAGTCCCAGCCCTGGTTGTCGAGGCGGTTCAGCGTGAGCCACACCGCCCCGGCGAAGAACGCAGCGATCTGGAGGAACAGGGTCGGCCAGCCCCAGCGGTTCACGTTGAGCACGCCGGTCGCGCACATCGCGCCGACGAACTGCGTGTGCATCGCCTCGGCGTTGTACACGAACAGCAGCAGCGACAGGGCCTCGGCCCCGCAGCAGAAGGCGACGAGCGTGGCGATCAGGTAGGTGCGGCGCTCGAGGCGCAGCTGCCGCTCGCTGCCGCTCGTGATGTCCCAGTGCCGCAGCACGCGGACGGCGAAGGCGGCGGCGAGCGTCATGAGCAGGGTCACGACCGCGGAGACTGCGAGCAGGGCGAGGACCGCGGGGTTCAGCAGCACGCTAGCCTCCGGCCAGGCGCCCGTCGCGCATCTCCACGACGCGGTCGACGACGGGGCTGTCGTAGACCTCGGGGTCGTGGCTCGACAGCAGCACCGTCTTCCCCGCCGCCCGGAGGTCCCCGACGATCCCCATGAAGTCGCGCGACAGCTGGGTGTCGAGATTGGCCGTCGGCTCGTCGGCGACGAGCACGCGCGGATCGTTGACCAGCGCCCGGCAGATGGCGGTGCGCTGCGCCTCGCCGCCGGACAGCCACTCGACGCGATAGCCCGCCTTGGCCGCGAGGCCGAACTGCGCGAGCAGGTCGTGGGCGCGGGCCTCGAGGCGCCGGCGCGGGCCGCCGAGCGGATAGGCCGGCAGCATCACGTTCTCGAGGACCGTGACGCCCTTGATCAGGTTGAACTGCTGGAAGATGAACCCGAAGGTCCCGCGCCGCACCGCGGTGAGGAAGCGTTCGGGCAGGCCCGACAGCAGCTGCGTCTCGAACAGGATCCGGCCCGCGGTGGGCCGCGACAGGCAGCCGATCATCGACAGCAACGTGGTCTTGCCCGAGCCGCTCGGACCCTTGAGCACCGTGACGCGGTTCGCGTCGACGGTGAGGCTCACGCCGCGGATCGCCCAGAACTCGTTCGGGCGCCCCTGATTGAAGGCCTTGCGGACGTCGACGAGCTCGATCATCAGCGCATCACCGTGTCCGGGTCGGTGATCGCCGCGCGCCAGATCGGCACGATGGTGGCGACGGTGTAGGGAAAGACGGTGAAGAAGAACAGCGTCGCGAGCTGCAGCCCGTCCACCGTGGGCACGAGCGCGAAGCGGGGGTAGAGGACCGCCCAGCCCTTGAGCACGGGCTCGAAGAGCGCCGCGTCGGCGAGGAAAACGTGCGCGTAGGCGGCGAGATAGCCGAGCAGGAAGGCGGTGAGCGAGACGATCGCGCCCTCCCAGAACTTCATGCGGATGACGTCGCTCGTCTCCCAGCCGATCGCCTTGAGTATGCCGATCTCCCGGCGTTCCTCCGCCGACAGCCCCGAGGCCTTGTCCCAGGCGAACACGACGAAGGCGAGGATGGCGCCCAGCAGCAGCACCGCCACCACGCCTTGGCGCCAGTTGAAGATCGCGTCGTAGGTCCGCAGCACCTCATCGCGCAGGATCGGCCGGGTGTCGGGCAGCAGCAGCGTGAGCTTCTCGGCGACCTTGCGCACCTCCTGCGCGTTGCGCACGCGCAGCGCGACGTCGGTGTACTGCCCCGCGGGGATGCCGAAGAAGGCGCGGAAGAAGGGCTCCGCGACCAGCACGAGGTCGCTGCTCACCAGCTCCGAGCGGGCGTCGAGCAGTCCTGCGACGCGCAGCGTGTGCGCCTTGCCGTCGCTGCCGCGCAGGGTGAGGTAGTCGCCGGCCGAGAGGCCGCGCGTGCGGGCGATGCCGGCGCCGATGATCGCGTCGCCCGGTGCGATCTCGCGGTCGGGCGGCACCATGAGCGTGTAGTTCGCCTTCACGGCCGGGTCGTAGAAGTAGCCCCACAGGCGTCCGGCCTTGGTCTGCACCCCGCGCACCTGGCCGATCCGGGCGATGTGCTCCTCGCCGATCAGGTCGTGCCGCCCGGCGACCATGCGCTGCAGCACGATCTCGGGAGCGCCGGCGAGCACGTGCGCCGCCTCGTGGCGCAGCGCGTGCGTGTAGAGCATGACCGAGGCGAGCGCGAACACGATGAGCGCGTAGACCAGCAGCAGCCCGAGATTCTTCGCGCGGCGTCGCAGCAGCGACGCGAGCGTGAAGTCAATCAGGTACTTCTGTCGCTGCAGCCAGATCGGCATGGCGGGTCGGGAACAGATGCGCGGGCGGCGCGAGCAGGCTGCCGCTCGGAAAGTGCTCGAAGGCGAGGGGGTGATCCTGGAAGGCGGTGTGCAGGTCTGCCTGGGAGAGGTGTCGCGTGTAGCGCGCCTCGGTGAACAGGGCGAGGTCGGTGAGACCGAGCTCCTGCACCAATGCTGCGCTCGTGGCCAACCGCGGCGAGGCCTCGTGCGAGCGCAGCGTCGCGTCCACGAAGGTCAGCGCCGTGGCGAGCGCCAGCACGGCCATCAGCCAGAGGAAACGGTCGGTGCGGGACATCGAGAGGCGGTCGCCGGTCTCGGAAGCGGAATTGGGCCATTCTCCCGGCGCACTCCCGGTGCCACATTGATGCACCGCAAGGCCCCATGGGCGGTGCGGGCCGGCGAGCATTAAGATGACCCCACGGATTCTGTGCCGACCCATGCGCCTCGACCGGTTGTTGAGCCACGTCGCGGGACTGACCCGGTCCCAGGCCCAGCGCGCCGTCCGCGCCGGGCGCGTCGCCGTCGACGGCGCACTGGCCGAAGACCCCGCCTGCAAGCTGGGGGACGGGGCAGAGGTCCTGCTCGACGGCGTTCCGGTGGCGAAGCGCGCGCCGCGCTACCTCATGCTCCACAAGCCGGCGGGCTGCGTCTGCGCGACGACCGACGGCCGGCACCCCACGGTGCTCGACCTGCTGCCCGAGGCCGAGCGGGGCGGCCTCCACGTGGTCGGACGGCTCGACCTCGACGTCACCGGCCTCGTGCTGCTGACCGACGACGGGGCCTGGTCGCACCGTGTCACGGCACCCCGGCGCAAGTGCCCGAAGACCTACCTCGCCGGCCTCGCCGAGGCCATCGACGACGCGGCGCTCGACGCCCTGCGCCGCGGGGTGCGGCTGCGCGGCGAGGAGGAGGACACGCGGGCGGCCGCCATCGAGCGCCTGGCCCCCGACCACGTGCGCGTCACCGTGACCGAGGGCCGGTACCACCAGGTCAAGCGCATGTTCGCCGCCGTGGGCAACCGGGTGCTGACCCTGCGCCGCGAGCAGGTCGGGCCGGTTGCCCTGGATCCGGCCCTCGCGCCGGGGGCGTGGCGCGCGCTGACGGCCGACGAGGTCGCGGGGCTGCGTGCCTGCGGGGCCTGAGCCCGGCGCCGGGGCAGCGGAAAGATGCGGGTCATGGGGGCTGGGGTATGATGCGCGGCCATTCGCGCCCGCCCCGGAGAAGCCGCCCCGTGCACCCCCTCGAGCTCCGCCGCCCCTTTCGCCTGCTGCAGATCACGGACACGCACTTCTGCGAGCGGCCCGGCGACATCCTCGCAAGCCGCGTCGACACCGACGCGAGCCTGCGGCGCGTGCTCGATACGCTCCACTATCACGAGCACGGCTGCGACGACGTGATCGTCACCGGAGACCTCGCGCAGGACCCGACCGAGTCGGCCTACCTGCGGCTGCGGCAGACCCTGAACGCCTACCCCTTCAGCTTCCACTGCCTGCCGGGCAATCACGACGACGCCGACCTGCTCCTGCGCACGCTGCCGGGCGGCAACGTCGCCTGCCCCAAGGTACTGGTGCGCCACGACTGGGTCCTGCTGCTGCTCGACAGCTCTGTCCTGAACGAGCCATGGGGACACCTCGCGGCGGAGGAGCTCGCCCTGGTGGACGAGACGCTGTCGCGCCACCCGGCGCCGCACGCGCTCGTCTTCTTCCACCACCACCCGGTGCCGGTCGGCAGCCCCTGGATCGATCGCATCGCCCTGCGCAACGCCGACGCGCTGTTCGCCACGCTGGACCGTCACGCCGCCAAGGTGCGCGGCGTCGTCTTCGGCCACGTGCACCAGGAGTTCGCGGCCGAGCGTGCGGGCGTGCGGCTGCTCGGTGCGCCGGCGACCTGCATCCAGTTCGCGACTCGCACCGAGCGCCTCGAGCTGGACTCGTTGCCGCCCGGCTACCGCTGGCTGGATCTGCACGCTGACGGCCGGATCGAGACCGGCGTGTGCTTCCTCGAGGACGAGGCGCTGCGCGCCACGGCCTGATCGCCGGACACGAGGGCGCATGCGCCCGCGCGGCGGCAGGCGTAAATTGATCGCGTGATGGACGCCTCGCCTGCCATTCGCACCCTCCCGGCCCGGGCGACGCTCGTCGCGCACCGGCTCGACCTGCGCCGGCTGCAGCAGGTCCAGCCGCTCGCGACGACCCCGCTGACGGTCGAAGTCGCAGGGGGGGGTGTGGCGATGCTCTTCCGCTTCGGGGCCGTCGTGTTCTTCGGCGTCGCACCGATGGAGGAGGCGTCCTTCCTCGAGAAGCTCGCGCCCTTCGCGGTGGAGCCGCTCACCCAGCCCGAGGTCGAGGCGCTGGATATCGTGGTCGACCCGGGCCGCCCCGAGGGCCTCGACCAGTCCGGCCTCTACCTGCCCGACGCCGACCTGCCGCGCCTGCAGGTGGTCGCGGACATCCTCGCCAAGAGCGTGCTGCTCGCGGAGCAGGAGGCGCGCGTCGCGAGCGCCTTCGACCGCGTCGAGCCGCTCGCCGAGCAGCTCCAGCGCGGCGGCCGCGGCACGGGCAGCAACGTCGAGCTGACCCGTCACATCGGCGAGATCCTGCTGATCCAGCACCGAACGGTCGGCCGCGCCGAGGTGGGCGACAAGCCCGACATCCTCTGGGAGCGCACCGACCTCGAGCGGCTCTTCCAGCGCCTCGACGCCGAGTACGAGCTCGGCGAACGCCGCCAGGCGCTCGAGCAGAAGCTCGAGCTGATCGGCGACACGGCGCAGACCCTGCTCGACCTGCTGCACAACCGCCGCAGCCTGCGCGTCGAGTGGTACATCGTCATCCTCATCGTGGTCGAGATCGTTCTCACGCTGTATGAGCTCTTCGTCCGCGCGCACTAGACCCGCCACGGCGGTGCCGACCGTCCGGCCCGCCGGTCTCGACGACCTCGACGGCCTCGTCGAGATCGAGAATCGCTGCTTCGACACCGACCGGCTGTCGCGCCGCAACTTCCGCCACCTCCTCACGCGTGGCCGCGCGGCCACGCTGGTCGCAGAGCGGGCCGGCGCCGTGCTCGGCTACGTGCTGGTGCTGTTCAGCCACGGCACCTCGATGGCCCGCGTCTACTCGATCGCCGTGGACCCCGCCGCCGCCCGGCGCGGCGTCGGCGCGCTGCTCATGGGCGCGGCGGAGCAGGCCGCGCGCGATCAGGACTGCAGCGAGCTGCGCCTCGAGGTGCGCAAGGACAACGCCGCCGCCATCCGGCTGTACGAGTCCCTGGGCTACCGCCGCTTCGGCGTGCTGGCCGACTACTACGAGGACCACGCGGACGCCGTCCGCTACCACCGCTCGCTCGCCCCGCAGCTGGGCCTCGGCATGGTGCGCGTGCCCTACTACGCGCAGACGCTCGACTTCACCTGCGGGCCCGCGGCGCTGATGATGGCGATGGGAGCGCACGAGCCGTCGATGCCGCTCGACCGCAAGCTCGAGCTGCGGCTCTGGCGCGAGGCGACGACGATCTTCATGACCTCGGGGCACGGCGGCTGCGGGCCCTACGGCCTCGCGCTCGCCGCCCACCACCGCGGCTTCGCCGTCGAGGTCTACGTCAACGCGCGCCGCACGCTGCTGTCGGCCACGGTGCGCAGCCGCGAGAAGCGTGAAGTCATGCGCCTCGTGCAGGAGGACATGATCGAGGAGCTCGACCGGCTCGGCGTGCCGATCCACCACCGCACCGTGCAGCCCGACGAGCTCGAGCGGCTGTTCGTGGGGGGCGGCATCCCGCTGGTGCTGATCAGCTCCTACCGGATCTACAAGGAGAAGTTCCCGCACTGGGTGGTGATCACCGGCTTCGAGCAGCGCTACATCTACATGCACGACCCGTTCGTGGACGAGGAGGAGGGCGAGTCGATCGCCGACTGCATCAACATGCCGGTGCTGCGGCGCGAGTTCGCCGCGATGGCGCGTTTCGGTCGTGCCAACCTGCGCGCGCTGGTGGTGATCTACCCGAAGTGGACGGAGAAGGCCGGTGGCTGACGTCGTTGTGCTCGTCGAGAAGGCCGCGGACTGGCGGCCGGAGTTTCCCGCGGTGCGGCTCGCGACCGCGCGGGAGTACCTGACCGAGCCGAGCTTCGCGGACCGCGGCGGCCTCATGGTGATCAACCTGTGCCGCAGCCAGCAGTACCAGAGCACCGGCTACTACTGCTCGCTGCTCGGCGAGGCGCGCGGCCACCGCGTGATCCCCTCGGTGCGAACCGGGCAGGACCTGCGCCGCCCCGCCGCGTTCGCGCCGCGCTACGGGCTCGACGCCCCGGTCCGCCGCTTCCTCCGGGGCCTCGAGAGCGACCGCTACCGGCTCGAGGTGTACTTCGGCGACACGACCGAGCCCGCGTTCGAGGATCTCGCGCGCGAGGTGTTCGACACCTTCCGCGCGCCGCTCCTGCGCGTCGAGTTCCGGCGCGAGGGCAACTGGCGCATCCACGCCGTGCACGTCCAGTCGCTGCACCGGCTGCCCGCATCGGGGCGCGAGGCCTTCGGCGCGGCGCTCTCCAAATACCTCGCCCGGCGCTGGCGCGAGCCGCCGAGCCCCCGGCGCTACCGCTACGACCTCGCGATCCTGCACGACCCCGAGGAGACGATGCCGCCGTCGAACCGGCGCGCGATCAAACGCTTCATCGAAGCGGGGCGGAAGGCGGGCATCGACTCCGAGCTCATCACCCGCCGCGACTTCGCGAAGCTCGCCGAGTTCGACGGCCTGTTCATCCGGGTCACGACGCAGGTGAACCACTACAGCTACCGGTTCGCGCGGCGGGCGGAGCGCGAGGGCATGGTCGTGATCGACGACCCGCTCTCGATCCTGCGGTGCAGCAACAAGGTCTACCTGGCCGAGCTGCTGCGCCGCAACCGCATCCCGACCCCGCCCTCGGTGGTCCTCGCCCCGGGCGGGCTGGACGCGGCCGAACAGGTCTGCGGCTATCCGGTGGTGCTCAAGGTGCCGGACGGCTCCTTCTCGCGCGGGGTGTTCAAGGCGGAGAGCCCGCAGCAGCTCGAGGCGAGGGCGCGCGAGATGTTCGAGCACTCGGAGCTCATCCTGGCGCAGGCCTTCACCTACACGGACTTCGACTGGCGCGTCGGCGTCCTCAACCGCGAGCCGCTCTACGTCTCGCAGTACTTCATGGCGAAGCGGCACTGGCAGATCGTCAAGCACGGTTCCACCGGCTCGCGGCTGGCGGGCGGCTCGACGACGATGCGGGTGGAGGACGCGCCGCCCGAGGTGGTGAAGACCGCGCTCAAGGCCGCGAACCTGATCGGCGACGGGTTCTACGGCGTCGACCTCAAGCAGTCGCCCGACGGCACCGTGGTGGTCATCGAGGTGAACGACAACCCGAGCATCGACGCGGGCGTGGAGGACGAGGTGCTGGGCGACCGGCTCTACGAGCGGGTGATGCAGGAGTTCCTGCGCCGCCTCAGTGATATTTCTCCGTGATGACGTGACCGGGCTCGCGGCGCCGGTGCCGCCTGAGCCCGCGTGCCTCGAGCGCCTTGAGCGAGTCGGCGATGAGCCCGGAGTTGCCGCACACCATGACGTTGGAGGTCTCCGGCGAGAGCGGGAGGCCGGCGCGCTCCTCGAGACGGCCGTCGGCGATGGCGTCGGGAATACGCCCGGTCAGGGCGAAGTCGGTGGCCTCGCGGCTCACGAAGGGCACGAAGCGGAACTGCCCTGGGTGCGCGGCTTCCAGGGCGCCGAACAGGTCGCGGTAGGCGAGGTCGGCGGCACGGCGCGCCGCGTGCACCACCACGATCCGTTCGAAGCGCCGCCATGGCGCCTCGGTCCGCAGGATCGAGACGAAGGGCCCCACCCCCGTGCCGGAGGCGAGCAGCCAGAGGTGCGGTCGGTCGGGCACCTCGGCGAGCGTGAGGAAGCCGTTCGGTTCGGCCACCACCCACAGCCGGTCGCCCGCCTCCATGGCCGCGAGCCGCGGGGTCAGCGGGCCCTCGGGCACCGTGTTGAAGTGGATCTCGACCAGCGGGTCGGTCGGCGCGTTGACGTAGGAATACGCGCGCCCGACGCGCTCGCCGTCGATGTCCAGAGCGATCTTGGTGAACTGCCCGGCCTCGAATCCCGCCACCGGCGCGTCGATCCGCACCGAGTAGAGCTCGTCGTTCCAGCGGATCTTCTCGACCACCTTCCCCTCGACCCAGGTCTGCATCACACGAGCTCCCGCCGAATCAGGCTAGGGGAGATGGGGCCGGGGGCGGCGGCTTCAACCCTGGCCGGCGCGCTCGTCGCCCGCGGCGTCCACGGGGGGCTCGCCGCCCATCGCCGCCACGGCCCAGCCCAGCACCCGCCGCAGGCGCGTGTTGAGCAGGGCGTGGGCCCGCGCTGCGGTCACCCAGCGGTATTCGTGGTGCTCGGGCCGGCCGAGGTCGGGGTTGATGCCGAGCGTCACGTGCGGGCTCGGCGTGCGCGCGACGTAGTAGCGTGCGACCTTGCCGTGCGCGTAGGGCTCCGTCTCGCAGAAGCCCTCGCCCCAAGGAAAGTCGAGCTCGCCGATGCCCGCCTCCTCGCGGGTCTCGCGCAGCGCCGCGTTGAGCGGGCTCTCGCCCTGTTCCACGTGACCCTTCGGGAAGTCCCAGTAACGATAGCTGCGCAGCAGCAGAAAGCGCGGGCCCAGCGCCGTCTCGCGCACCACGATCACGCCTGCCGACAGGTTGGGGCTCGCGCCGTCGCTCACGGCTTGCGGAACCTCAGGAAAAAACTCTCGCGCAGCAGCGGCTCTTCGCCTGCGTAGCGGAAGCCGGCGAGCTCGACCTCGTGGATCACCTGCTCGCGCCCGGCCCGGACGTGGTGCAGCACCCACGCGCTCGCGACCTCCGGGTCGCGCCGGAAATCGACGATCACCAGCTCGCCCGCCGGACGGAGCGCCTCGTGGATCGAGCGCAGCATGTCCGCGGGGTGCTCGAAGTGGTGGTAGGTGTCGGCGACGAAGACGAGGTCCACGCTGCCCGGCGGCAGGAGCGTCGAACGCTGCGTGTTGACGATGCCCTGCACGTTCTGGAGGCCCAGCGCGCGCGCGCGGTCCTCGATCGCCCGGACGAAGGTCGACGCGACGTCGACCGCGTAGACCCGTCCGCCGGGCGCCACCGCGCGGGCGAACAGCTCCGTGTAGAGACCCGTGCCGGCGCCGACGTCGGCCACGCGCATCCCGGGCTGCAGCGCCAGCGCCGCCAGCACCGCCTGGCGGCGGTCGTAGAGCTCCCGGCCAGGCCGCTCGAAGGCCTCGACCCAACGCCCGTGGTCCGGGGAGGCGAACGGTGCGTTGACGTGCGGGTCGGCGCCCGGCGCCATCGCGGCCGCCCGGCCCGCGGCGAGCAGCAGCGCGAGGAGCGGCAGGATCCGGCAGCGCGAGGTCATGGGCTCGGGTCGGGGCGGAGACGGCGTCGGGTGGCCCGCCATCTATACGATGCCGTCGCAGACCTGGCAACGCCGCCCGCACGGGCCGGATCGCCGCTCACGACGCCTCCCGCGTGCGGACGATCCCGGCGAAGCGGCGCAGCACCGACGCGCTCTCGGGCGTGGGCGGCAGCGCGGCGCACAGCGCGTCGGCGTCGCGCCCGAGGGTCGCGAGCAGCGGCCGGAACAGGTCCACGTAGGCCGGCATGATGGCCGCCTCGAATTCCGGGTGGAACTGCACGCCCCAGGCGCTGCCGAGGCGGAAGGCCTGGTGCGCCTCGAGGGCGCTGCGCGCGAGCAGGGTGGCGCCGGGCGGGAGCCGGCTCGCCGCCTGGCGGTGGCTCACGCAGCCGGGGAACCGCGCCGGCAGGCCGCCGAGGAGCGGGTCGTCGCCGGCGGCGCCGAGCAGCTCCACGTCGACGACCCCGACCTCGACGCCGTGCGGGCTCCATCCGGCCGCGCCGCCCAGGGCCTGCGCGAGCAGCTGGTGGCCGAAGCAGATGCCGAGGACAGGCCGCTCCGCGGCCGCGGCGGCGCGCAGCCAGGTCGCGGTCGACTGCATCCAGGGCGTTCTGTCCGTGACCATCGCCGCCGAGCCCGTGACCACGGCCCCCGCGATCTCTGCGGGCGGGGGCAGCGCCGCGCCCTGGTGCACCGGCACGATCGCCGCCCGCTCGGCGGACCAGCCCATGCCGGCGAGGATCCAGTCCTCGTAGTCCCCGGCGACGAAGGCGAGGGCCGGCGGCTTGGTCCCGGTCTTGACGATGACGAGTGGCGGTTCGTTGGCCATGGGCGGCGTTTCCGCGGGGGGAAGACGGGCTCGCAGGGCGGGTCGCCGTCACGCCGGCGTGCTTGAAAAGCGCCGGCCGGACCAGCATCTTACCGCGGCGGCGTGGCCGCATCGCTCACGCGTTCAGAGGGCAATTCGCATCATGAAGCGCATCTTCCTGTTCCTTGCCACCAATCTCGCCGTCCTCGCCGTCATCTCGGTGACCTTCCGGCTGCTCGGCATCGACCGGGCGCTGTCGCAGGGCGGCTACATGGACATGGGCACCTTGCTCGTGTTCTCGGCCGTCATCGGCTTCGCCGGCGCGCTCGTCTCGCTCTTCTTGTCGAAGACGATGGCCAAGCGCGGCATGGGCGTGCAGATCATCGAGGAGCCGCAGACCGAGGCCGAGCGCTGGCTCGTCGAGACGGTGCGCCGCCAGGCCAAGGAGGCGGGCATCGGCATGCCCGAGGTCGGCTACTTCGAATCGCCGGACCCGAACGCCTTCGCGACGGGCTGGAACAAGAACAACGCACTGGTCGCGGTCAGCACCGGCCTTTGGAACAACATGAACCGCGACGAGGTCGAGGCCGTCCTCGGCCACGAGGTCAGCCACGTCGCGAACGGCGACATGGTGACGCTCGCGCTGATCCAGGGGGTGGTGAACACCTTTGTCGTGTTCCTCGCCCGCATCGTCGGCATGGTGGTGGACAGCTTCCTGCGGCGCGGCGAGGAGAGCAGCGGCCCCGGCATCGGCTACTTCGTGACGTCGCTGATCGCCGAGCTGGTGCTCGGCGTCCTCGCGTCGGTGATCGTGATGTGGTTCTCCCGCCAGCGCGAGTTCCGCGCCGACGCGGGCGGTGCGACGCTCGCCGGGCGGCAGAAGATGATCGACGCGCTCAAGGCGCTGCAGCGCGCCCACGACCCGCACAGCCTGCCGTCCGAGCAGTTCGCCGCCTTCGGCATCTCGGGCGGGGCGGGGCGCTTCGGCAAGCTGTTCATGACGCACCCGCCGCTGGAAGAGCGGATCGCCGCCCTCGAGCAGGGCCGCTGACCGGGGGCTGCACCCCGACGAGGGCGAAGACGCCGGCCGCGGGCCGGCGTCTTCGTCAGCGGGGTCGACGGGGCGCGGCCTGGGCGAGCTCGACGCGCACGTCGTCCGCGTGGAGCCGCTGCAGGTCGTCGACGTCGAAGCAGGTGAAGCCGCCCGCGATCTCGTACCAGGCGAGGCCGCCCACCCAGGGCGCGTGGCGGACTGCGCCCTGGAAGACGCGCGCGACCAGATAGATCCTGCCCGGGCGGTACAGCAGGTTGTAGGGCCGGTTGGCGGCGTGCAGCGCCTCGATCGCCCGCCACGCGCGCCCACAGTCGTCGTGCACGTCGCAGGCCGCCGGGTAGACGGCGGCTCCCCCGTTGTGCGCCCAGGCGTGGTCCTCGATCGGCAGCGGCTCCGGTCGGACGAAGGTCTGGAAGTGCAGGTGGTTGACCGACGCCCCGGCGCCGTAGGCGTTGTAGCCGAGCCCGGCCCCGGGAAGCGACCGTCCGAGCGTCGCGACGAGCTTCCAGGCGTGCGCGTGGTCGTCCTCCGTCAGCAGCTGCGGTCGCCGCGCGGCCGGCTCCGGCACCCAGATCCCGTGCAGGTCGACGAAAGGGAACTTGTTGTAGTAGAGGCCGCCCAGCCGCCCGGCCAGTTCCCCTTCCCACAGCAGCTCGCGCCGCAGGAAGGGCTTGTCGAAGTGGAAGCCGTCGGGGGCGAAGGGGGCGGACACCGCGTCGATGCGCGCGGCGGTTGCCCGTGGCGGGCGGAACGACCGCAGGACGTTGAACTGCAGCTCCCAGGGCCCGGCTCGCCGATACGCCGTGGTGGGCAGTCCCTCGATGCCGATCGCGGCCAGCTTGAGAAAGACCAGGAGGTCGTCGGGCGGCTCGGCGATCGGCCGCCCCCGTCGCAAGGCCTCGCGGCAGCGCTCGGCGAGCTCCTCGAAGCGCAGCGCGAGCCGCGGCGCGAGCAGGTGGTGCAGATGCGGGTCGAAGCTCGCGTTGGCCAGCGCGAGGATGAAGGTGCCGAGACCGGGCTCCGCGATGAGTCGCGCCAGGCCCTCGACGAAGACGGTGCGGAAGCTCTCGGGGCTGCGAAAGGGCGCCGGCAGCTCGGGCACGCGACGTTCCACGGCGACCTCCTCAGAGCCCCATGAAGAGGACCATCGCCTCCTTGGCGATGAACCCGATCATGCCGACGGCGAGGACGACAAAGAGCATGATCGTGCCGAACTTGCCGGCTTTGGAGTCGCGGGCCAGGCGCCAGATGATGAACAGCATGTAGCCGATCAGCACCCCGCAACCGACGTAGAAGGAAATCGCCTCGAACCTCTCGATGTCCATGTCGCGTCCCGGGGTAGGCTGGCGCGCGCCGCGCGCGGCGGGACTATAGCCGCCGGCCCGCGCCTGTGTCATGGCCTGGTGCCGTCGTCCTGACCCGGCGGCCCTGGCGGATCGGGCACCGGGTCGTAACCTCCCTCGTGCCAGGGGTGGCAGCGCGCCACGCGCCTGAGCCCGAGCCAGAGCCCGCGCAGGGAGCCGTGCTTCTCGATCGCCTCGATCGTGTAGGCGGAGCAGGTCGGAAAGTACCGGCAGTTGTGGCCGAGGAACGGGCTCACCAGCGCGCTGTAGCCGCGCACGAGGAGCAGCAGAGCGCGCTTCAGCACGTCCACCTCACCGCGCCGCTCCGGCGCAGCGGGCGCACCGCCCCTGTATCTCCACCACGGGGTGCTCCGCGGCGAACCCGCTTGCGTCGGCCGCCGCGAGGACCGAGCGGCTGACCGCCAGGTCTTCGACCTCGTGCACGGCGCCGCAGTCCCGGCAGATCAGGAACTGCCCGGCGTGCAGCTCGCCGGGGTGGTCGCAGCCGACGAAGGCGTGGAGGGTCTCGATCCGGTGCACCAGGCCGTGGGCCACCAGGAACTCGAGGGCCCGGTAGACGGTTGGCGGGCCGGCGCCGCCGCCCTCGCGGCGCAGTGCGTCGAGCAGCTCGTACGCGCCCAGCGGCCGGCCCGCGCGCAGCACGAGCTCGAGCACGCGGCGCCGCTGGGCCGTCAACCGCGCCCCGCGTGCGTGGCAGATGGCCTCGGCGCGGTCCAGGGTGGCGGCGATCTGCGGGCCGTCCATCTCAGCCGCTCCCGCGGGGCAGCAGCTGCCGCGCCAGCGTGGAGAGCAGGTAGGCCCCACCGGCGAGGACGATGATGGTCGGTCCGGCGGGCAGGTCGGGCGCGTACGACAGCGCGAGCCCGGTCGACGTCAGCGCAGCGCCGAGCGCGACGGCGAGCACCATCATGCGGCCGAGCGTCGCCGCGTACTGCGTGGCGATGGCGGCCGGCAGGGTCAGGAGGGCGATGACCAGGATGAGCCCGACGACGCGGATCAGCAGCACCACGGTCAGTGCCACGAGGCAGAGCAGCAGGAGGTACAGGAAGGTCACGGGCAGGCCGCGCAGGCGGGCGAACTCCTCGTCGAAGGCCACCGCGAGCAGCGGCCGGTACAGCGCGAGCACCGTGCCGACGAGCACCGCGTCGAGCGCCGCCATCAGCCACAGGTCCTCCCGCGGCACCAGCAGGATGTTGCCGAACAGGTAGCTCATGAGGTCCACCCCGTAGCCGGGCGTGCGCGCCAGGAACAGCACGCCGACGGCCATTCCGACGGCCCACAGGGCCGAGATCAGGGTGTCCTCGTGCTCGCGGAAGCGCAGCGTGATCCAGCCGATGACGAGCGCCGACGCGACCGCGGCGAGCAGCGCGCCGAGCATCGGGTCGTGGCCGTAGTAGAGCGCCGCGCCCATGCCGCCGAGGACCGTGTGGGCGATGCCGCCGGCGAGGAAGCCGATGCGCTTGACCACGACGTAGGTGCCCATGATCCCGCAGCCGACGCTGGCGAGCAGGCCGGCGGCGAGGGCGGACTGCAGGAAGCCGTGGCTGGCGAGGGCGCTGAAGAACTCGGTCACGGTGCGCTCAGTGCGAATGGGAGTGGGCGACGCGGCGGACGTCGCCGCCGTAGAGGTCGCGGATCACGCCGCCGTCGATCGCCTCCGTGCGGTGGCAGATCAGCGTGCGGTTGAGGCAGGCGACCCGGTGCACGTAGGCGGAGATGAAGGCGATGTCGTGCGACACGACGAGGATCGTGATGTGCCGGTTGAGTCCGCGTAGCAGGTCGAAGATGTCGCTCTCCACCCGCTGGTCGATGTTCGACGTCGGCTCGTCGAGGATCAGGATCTTCGGCTCGCAGGCCAGCGCGCGCGCGAGCAGGACCCGCTGCAGTTGTCCGCCGGACAGCGTGCCGATGCGGCGCCCCGCCAGGTCGGCGACCTCGGTCCGGGTCATCGCCCAGCGCGCCATCTCCCGGTCCCGCGCGCCGTAACCCCCGAGCAGGCGGCGCCGGCCGAGTCGTCCGGTCAGGACGACCTGTCCGACGGTGACCGGGAAGTCGCGCGCGAAGGCGGGGTACTGCGGCAGGTAGCCGAGCTCGTGGCGCGCTTCGGCCGGCGCGCGGCCGAGCACGCGCACGCGGCCGGCGGTCGGCTCGAGCAGCCCGAGGATCAGCTTGAGCAGGGTGCTCTTGCCTCCCGCGTTGGGGCCGACGATGCCGAGGAATTCGCCCTCGGGTACCTCCAGGCTCACGTCCTCGAGCACCCGCGTCGCGCCGTACGCGAACGTCACGCCGTCGAGCGCGATCGCCGACCCGCTCATCGGCCCTGCGCCTCGAGGAGCGCCCGCGCCAGGGCGCGCTTGCTGCCGAAGTAGTCGGTCGCCATCGGATCGAGAACCTCCAGGCGCGCGCCCACCTCGCGGGCCAGGGCCTCGGCGCTGCGCCGGCTGGTCTGCGGCTGCACGAAGATCACGCGCGTGCGGTCGGCCCGCAGCCGGGTGGCGAGCCCGGCCAGGGCGCGTGCCGCAGGCTCCTTGCCGTCCTGTTCCACCGCGATCTGCTCGAGACCGTAGTCCGCGGCGAACTGCCCCCAGGCGGGGTGGAAGACGACGAAACGGCGTGGCTCGAGCGACGCGAGGAGGGCGCGCAGCTCGGCGTCCAGGGCCTCCAGCTCGGCGGCGAGGGCAGTGGCATTCGCCCGGTAGGCCGCGCCGTTGGGCGGGTCGGCGGCGGCGAAGGCCTCGGCCAGTGGCCCGACCATCGCGCGCACGGCGCGAGGGCTGGTCCACAGGTGGGGGTCCGCGGCGTGGGCGTGATCGGGTCCGGAGTGATCGTGCGATGCGTGGACGGACCCCGCCGCCGGTTCTGCCGCGGGGCGCCCCAGCGCCGCGCGGGCGTCCACCACGACCATGCGGGGATTCGCGGCGCGCAGGCGCGGCAGCCAGGCGCGCTCGTAGGGCATGTCCACAGCCCAGAAGACCTGCGCCGCCGCGAGGGCCTCGATCTGCCGTGCGCTCGGCTCGAAGGTGTGCGGGTCCTGGCTGGGGCTCACGAGCGAGCGGACCTCCACCGTCCCCCCCCCGACGCGCCCGGCGAGCGGCACGAGCGGTGGCACGCTCACGTAGACGCGCAGGTCGGCGAAGGCGGGAGCGAAGGCCAGTGCGGCCAGGAGGCCGACGAGCAGGGTGACGGGGTGCCGATGGGGGCGCATGACGGGTGCAATCTTATAACGTTGCCTCGTCGGCGCGGCACCGGGAAGATCGCGGGGCCAGTCCCGAGGCCGCGATGACCACCGGCAGCCTGCTGCTCTTTCCCGCCGATCCCGACGCCGACCCGCCGGCGGGCGAGGCCGTATGCGCCACGCTCGGCGTGCTCGGCCTGGTCGGGGCTGCCCTGCCCGAGCCCGCGACCTTTCTGCCCGGCCCGGAGTTCGCGCGGCACGTCGTGTTCGCCGGCTGCTCGCCGCACCTCGTCCTCGAGCCGCCCGCCGACGGCGGCGCCTACAGCCACGTCCGGGTGCACGGCCCGCACGCCGCTCCCCGGCTCCTCGCGGGCGACAACGCCACTGCGCCGCGCTGCCCGGCGTGTCGGGCGCGCCTCGACGATTGGCGCGCGCAGCTCGCCGCCTGGCGGGCGGATCCCGCGGTGCCGGTCGCCTGTGTGGCCTGTGGCCGGACGCACCCGGCGTCGCGTCTCGACTGGCGGGCGAGCGCGGCCGTCGGTCGGCTGTTCGTCGAGATCGGCAACGTGTTTCCGGGCGAGGCGGTGCCGGGCGAGACGCTGCTCGCGGCGCTGGGGGCGCTGGGCGGCGGCGCCTGGCGCCACGCGTGGGTCCGCGGCGAGGCCTGGCGCGCGGCTACTTGAGGACGCAGCGGTTCTTGCCTGCTCGCTTGGCCTCGTAGAGCGCCGCGTCGGCGCGCTCGAAGGCCTTCTCCGGGGTGTCGTCGGCGGCGAACTCGGTGATCCCCGCCGATATGGTGAGCTCCACCGGGCGATTGCGGGTGTGCAGGCCGGCCCGCGAGACCGACTGCCGCATCTCGTCCGCCACCCGCAGCGCCGCGACCCGCGACGCCCCGATCAGCAGCACCGCGAACTCCTCCCCGCCGTAGCGGGCGATGAAGTCACTCTGGCGCAGGCGGGCGCGCAGCGCCGAGGCGATGACGTGCAGCGCCTTGTCGCCCGAGGCGTGGCCGAAGCGGTCGTTGATCGACTTGAAGTTGTCGACGTCGAAGACCGCGAGGCTGAGCTGGCCCTTGAAGCGCCGCCAGCGCGCGTACTCCTGGTGCAGCCGTTCGTCCCAGGCGGTGCGGTTGGCCAGCCCGGTGACCTGATCGACCATCGCCAGCTCCTGGACGACCGCCACCTCCTGGCGCAGGCCCTTCGCCTCCGACTCGAGCTGGTCGAGCCGCGCCCGCAGGGCCTTCTCGGTCTCGCGGGCCTGCTGGTGACGCTGCTCCTCCGCGGCGAGGTGGCTGCCGAGATTCGCCTCGATCACCGCCAGGTGGCGGCCGACGTCCTGCCGGAGCTCGGCGAGATCCGTCGCGTCGCGCACCGTGTCGTGGATGCCCCGCACCTCCTCGCGCACCACCCGGTCGAGCGCCCTCCCGCCGGCGAGGGACTCGTCGCGCAGCGTCGAGCCCTTCTGCATGAACGCGTCGAGCTCCTCGAGGCGCGCCGTCAGCTCGGACAGGAACTCCTCGGCGGCGCGCACCTGGTCGCGAGAGTCGCGCACGGTTTCCGCGATCAGCGCGGTGAGCCGCACCATCACCTCGGCCCAGGCGTTTGCCGGCGCGCCGTCCGCCAGCCTGTCCTTGAGCGTGTCGATCTCGGTGGCGAGGCTCTCGGGCCAGCGCGTGCTGACCAGGAGGTCGCGCAGCCTCTGATTCGGGGTCTCCTGCCGGGGCGCGTCGCTGCTGCGCAGCACCGCGTCGGCGACCCGCGTCACCTCCACCTCGATCGCCGCGACGTCGTCGGTCCGCCGGGCGACGTCGCGCAACCGGGCGAGCAGCGGGTCGAGCGTCGGGTCGAGGCCGGTGGCGGCGGCACACAGGCGCGCGATGATCGACCGCAACGCCTGCGACGCCTCCGCGCTGCGCCGCGCCTCCGCCTTCAGCTCGTCAGCCAGCCCGTAGGCCTTCGCCTTCCAGTCGTTCGATTCCATCGCGTGGTCTGTGCAGGCTGCGGTGTGGAAACACCAGATCGACCTCCGGCGGCAGCACGACTTCCAGGCTGATCGGCAGGTGATCCGAGAGAGAATAGTCGAGTACCCGTGCGTTACGTATGGACAATGCCTCTGAGACGAGGATGTGGTCGATCCGCCGCATGGGCCGCCAGCTCGGAAAGGTCTTCTGGTCGCAGGCGGGCTCGCGCAGGCCGGTCGTGTGCATCAGGTGCCGCACCTCGCGCGCCTCGCAGCCGCAGTTGAGGTCGCCCATGACGACCGCGTGCGGGTGGTTGCCGATCAGGTCGGCGACGAAGCGCATCTGCATCTGCCGCGACCGCCGCCCCAGCGAGAGGTGCACGATGCAGACGCGCAGTCCCGCCCCGGGCGGCCCGAAGTCGGCGAGCATCGCGCCGCGGCCGGGCATGCCGGGGAGCTTGTGCTCGGCGAGGTGGACGGGCCGCAGGCGCGTGAGCAGGCCGTTGGAGTGCTGCGCGAAGGCGCCGATGTTGCGGTTGATCTGCTGATACCAGTGGGGAAACCCGGCGCGATGGGCGAGGTACTCCGTCTGTCCGATGAAGCCGCTGCGCAGGCTTCCCGCGTCGACCTCCTGGAGCCCCACGAGGTCGTACCCGGCGCACAGGTCCGCGATGCGGTTCAGGTTGCGGATGCGCTCCCGGTGCGGGAGCACGTGCTTCCAGCTCTGGACCAGGTAGTCGCGGTACGTGCGGGTGTCGATGCCGGCCTGGATGTTGTAGCTCAGGATGCGCAGGCGTCGTGCCGGCGCGGCCATGGGCTCGACCGGGGGCTGCATCGCCGCCTGCGCACCGGTCGTCACTGGGCCGGCGTCGACGGGGCCTGGCGCAGCCTGCGCGCCTCCTCGATCAGAAAGTCGGCGACCTCGGTCATCTGCTGGTAGCTCGAGAGCCCGTCGCCGTTCTTCCACCGGCCGTCGACCACGAGCTTGGGGACGCCGTCCACCCGATACCGGTCCGCGAGCTGCACCGCACGCCGGACCTTGGCTGCGACCGCGAAGGAGCCCATCGCCTCGCGGAACTTCGCTTCGTCCACGCCGAGCTGGCGGACGAAGTCGACCACCGCCTGTTCGTCGGCCATGCGTCGGCGGTCCTGGATGAGCGCGGTGAAGAAGGCGTCTCCGAGGCGCTTCTCCTCCCCCAGCGCCTCGAGGGCGTAGAACGCGCGCGCCAGCAGCTGGGCGTTCGGGTTGAAGGCAGCGGGCACCTTGGAGAACTCGACGTCCGCCGGCTTGCGCGCGAGCCACTGCTGGAGGTACGGCTCGAACTGCATGCAGTGCGGGCAGGTCCACATGAAGAATTCGAGCACCTCGATCTTCGAGCCCGGCTCGGGCGGCGGGGCGTTGGCGATCGGCACGTAGTGCGTCAGCTCCTCGAACTTCGCGGCGCCGGCCGGCGATGCGAGGGCGAGCACGGCGAGGGTGAAGGCGGCGAAAAGTCGATTCATGGGTCTCGCTCCGGGTTGATCCGTCCGGGGCGCCGCGGGGCCACCGGGGCCCGGCCGCGACGAGGCCGCAAGCATAGCGGCTGCCCCGGGGTTTCACCTAAACGCAAAAAGGGGGTGGCGTCGGCCACCCCCTCGAACGCGCTTCCGGCCGGTCGCCGGACTACTTCATCTGCTGGACGTACGCGGCGACCGCGGCGATCTCCGCGTCCGTCATCTTGGCCGCCACGCTGCGCATCATCTGGTTGGGGTCGCTGACCCGGGTGCCCGCCTTGAAGTCGTGCAGGGCCTTCTCGACGTACGGCGCGTGCTGACCGGCGACGCTCGGGAAGTTGGCGGGACCGATGCCGGCGCCGGCGGGTCCGTGGCAGGCCGCGCACGCCGCGACCCCGGTCGCGGGGTTGCCGCCGCGGAACAGCTGCTGGCCGACGGTCATCTGCTCGACGGTGCCCGCCTCGCCGGCTTGGCGCTTCTGCGAAGCGAAGTAGGCGGCGAGATCGGCGAGGTCCTCGTCGGTGCCGATGATCAGGGCCATCGGCGACATCGCGTCGTCCTTGCGATCGCCGGCCTTGAAGGCGCCGATCTGCTTGGCGATGTAGCTGGGGTGCTGGCCCGCCAGCTTGGGCCAGATCGGGTTCGGGCTGTTGCCGTCCTCGCCGTGGCAGGCGATGCAGCCCAGCGTCGCGGACTTCTCTTTGCCTGCCGCGGGGTTGCCTGCCGCCTGCGCGGCGCCGGCCGCGAGGGCGAGGGAAACCGACAGCGTCAGCAACCAATTCTTCATGGTTCGTCTCCAGACCAGCGGGTGAGGACACCGGGACCGGCCCCGTGTCGGGGCGCACCGGCGCGAGCTGTCGGGTTTCGACCCGGCAGCGCCGGGGGTCCGGCTCGGGCAAATAACCGCGTTCTTATAAACGAATCGCCCGGAGGCGGTCAAACGGCTGCCTTGTCGCGCAGGCGCCGTGGTTGCTGTAATGCCGCATTCTGCCGAGGAGGACCCTGATGCTCCTGCAACCCGTGATCCTGTCCGGCGGCTCCGGGACCCGCCTCTGGCCCCTGTCGCGCGAGGCCCACCCGAAGCAGTTCCTGCCCCTGGTCGGCGACCAGTCCCTGCTCCAGGCCACCGTCGTCCGCCTCGACGGGCTCGCGTCTCCCTCCGGCGCCGTCCCGGTGGCCGACCCGATCGTCGTCTGCAACGAGCAACACCGCTTCCTCGTCGTCGACCAGCTGGCGGAGCAGGGGCGCCGTGTGGCCGCGCTGATCCTCGAGCCGGTGGGGCGCAACACTGCGCCCGCGCTCACCTTGGCCGCGCTCGCCGCGACCGCGGGCGGCGCGGACCCGCTGCTCGTCGTGATGCCGGCGGACCACGTGATCGCCGACGGCCACGCGTTCCGCGAGGCGGTGGTCCGCGGCTGCGCGCTGGCGGCGGAGGACGCGGTGGTCACCTTCGGCATCGTGCCCGACACGCCGGCCACCGGCTTCGGCTATCTGCGCAAGGGGGTCGCGGACGGGCCGGCATTCCGGCTCGCGGCCTTTGTCGAGAAGCCGGACGAGGAGACCGCGCGGGGCTATCTCGCGAGCGGCGAGTACCTCTGGAACAGCGGCATCTTCCTGCTGCGGGCCGGACTCTGGCTGGATCTCCTCGGTCGCTTCCGCCCCGACATCCTTGCCGCCTGCCGCACCGCCTGGGCGGGGGGCGCGCCGGATCTCGAGTTCGTGCGCGTCGACGTCGACGCCTTCCGCGCCTGTCCGAGCGACTCGATCGACTACGCCGTCATGGAGCCCTACGCGGCGCAGCCGGACGCCCGGGCCCGCGTCGTTCCGCTCGACGCGGGCTGGTCCGACGTCGGCGCGTGGGCCTCGCTCTGGGAGGTCAGCGAGCACGACGCGGCGGGCAACGCCGTGCGCGGCGACGTCTACACTCACGGCGCCACCGGCAACCTGATCAACGCCCAGCACCGCATGGTCGCGGCGGTCGGCGTCAAGGACCTCGTCGTGGTCGAGACAGCCGACGCCGTGCTCGTCGCGGACAAGGCGAAGGCACAGGACGTCAAGGCGGTCACCGAGTTCCTGAAGCTCGCGGGACGCAGCGAGAACCGGTACCACCGCTGCGTGCACCGCCCGTGGGGCACCTACGAGCCGATCGACAGCGGCGACCGATTCCAGGTCAAGCGCATCACGGTCAAGCCCGGCGCGTCGCTGTCCCTGCAGATGCACCACCACCGCGCCGAGCACTGGATCGTGGTGCGCGGCACGGCGCGCGTCACGCGCGGCGACGAGGTCTTCCTGCTCGCGGAGAACCAGTCGACCTACATCCCGCTCGGCGTGAGCCACCGTCTGGAGAACCCGGGCGTGATTCCGCTCGAGCTCATCGAGGTGCAGTCCGGCGCCTACCTGGGAGAGGACGACATCGTGCGCTTCGAGGACCGCTACCGCCGCGACTCGAAGGACGGCTGAGCGGCGGCGCGTACCGCCGGCGGCGCGTTTCCGCTATCCTGCGCGGCCTTTTTCCGGGAACCTGGCCATGGGCTTCAAGTGCGGCATCGTCGGCCTGCCGAACGTCGGCAAGTCGACCCTCTTCAACGCGCTCACGCAGGCGAGCATCGCCGCGGAGAACTACCCGTTCTGCACCATCGACCCGAACGTCGGCGTGGTGATGCTGCCCGACGCGCGGCTCGACGTGATCGCGGGGATAGTCAGGCCGCAGAAGGTGATCCCGACGACCATGCAGTTCGTCGACATCGCGGGCCTCGTCGCCGGTGCGTCCAAGGGAGAGGGGCTCGGCAACAAGTTCCTCGCCAACATCCGCGAGACCGACGCGATCTGCCACGTCGTGCGCTGCTTCGAGCACGGCGACGTCGTGCACGTCGCCGGCCGCGTCGACCCGCTCTCGGACATCGAGGTGATCGACACCGAGCTCGCGCTCGCCGACCTCGAGACCGTCGAAAAGGCGCTCGACCGCGCCGCGCGCGCGGCCAAGGTGGGCGACAAGAAGGCCCAGGCGCGCAAGGAGCTGCTCGAGCGCGTGCAGGCGCAGCTCGACCAGGGCAAGGCGGTGCGCGGCCTCGCGCTCGGCGAAGAGGACCGCGCCGAGCTCTACGACCTGCATCTGCTGACCGTCAAGCCGGTGCTCTACGTCGCCAACGTCAACGAGCACGGCTTCGAGGACAACCCGCACCTCGACGCGGTGCGAGCACACGCGGCGGAGGAAGGCTCCGAGGTCGTACCGGTCTGCGCCGCGCTCGAGGCCGAGATCGCGCAGCTCGACGAGGCCAGCCGAAAGGAGTTCCTCGCCGACCTCGGACTCGACGAGCCGGGCCTGAACCGCGTGGTGCGCGCCGGCTACCGGCTGCTCGGTCTGCAGACCTACTTCACGGCGGGGCCGAAGGAGTGCCGCGCGTGGACGATTCCGGTCGGCGCCAAGGCGCCGCAGGCCGCGGCCGTCATCCACACCGACTTCGAGCGCGGGTTCATCCGCGCCGAGGTGATCGGCTACGACGACTTCGTCGCCTGCAACGGCGAGCAGGGCGCGAAGGAAGCGGGCAAGCTGCGGTCCGAGGGCAAGGAGTACGTCGTCCAGGACGGCGACGTGGTCCACTTCCGCTTCAACGTGTGAGCACACCGGAAGCAGGGCGGCAGACAGGAGAAAACCCCTGTTATCCGCGGCAGTTTGACAGCGCGCGGAAGGCTCCGCTATCTTGCCGCTCCTCGTTTTCGGCTACGTAGCTCAGCTGGTTAGAGCGCGGCACTCATAATGCTGAGGTCGG
>JALORY010000006.1 GCA_025458675.1 Gammaproteobacteria bacterium
AGCCGACGAAGCACGACGTCGGGTGATGCAGCGGCCCATGACGGACCGGAGCCGCGTCGCCACGAGCGGCTACCGACGCAAGCTTCGCCTCGCCGCGTCGGCCGCCTGCCGGTCGCAGTGGCACCCTCGCGGCGGGCCGGCGCCGGCGTGCTGCGAGCAGCGGACAGGGATGTCCGCGGTAGCCCGTGGATCCCGGACGGATCCCAGGGCGGCGAGCAGCACCCGGCGCAAGGCCCGCCTCTGCGCAGAGCCACCAGCGACATGTGCTGCGTGTGAGCCGTGCGCATCGGTGACGAGACGAAGCGCTACAGGGCGATCCCCAGCGCGTCGACCTTCTGGAACCCGCGCGGCAGCAGCGCGCCGCGGCGGCCGCGCTCGGCGACGAAGCGCTGCGCGTCCGCCGGCTTGAGCGTGAGCGTACGCTTGCCCGAGTGCACGATCAGGCCACCGCCGGCCGGCAAGCAGGCGATCGCGATCAGTGCAGGTGCCTCCTGGCCGCGCTTGGCCGACGGCAGGGAGACCAGCTTGTTGCCCTTGCCGCGCTCCATCGCCGGCAGCTCCGAGACCGGGAAGATCAGCAGGTGACCGTCGGTCGTCGCGACGGCGAGCCGGTCGGCTTCGACGCTGGTCACCCGCGCGGGCCGCAGCACGCGGGCGCCCGCGGGCACCGAGAGCACGGTCTTGCCGCCCTTCTTGTTGGCCCAGAGGTCCTCCAGCCGCGCGACGAAGCCGTAGCCCGCGTCGGTCGCCAGCACGAAGCGCTGGTCGCCGGTTCCGCCGAGGACGGCGACGAAGCTCGCGCCGGGCGGCGGCGCGAGCTTGCCGGTGAGCGGCTCGCCCTGTCCGCGCGCCGACGGCAGCGTGTGCGCCGGCAGCGAGTAGCTGCGGCCGGTCGAGTCGAGGAAGGCGACCTGCTGGTTGCTGCGCGCCTGCGCCGCGTCGAGGAAGCCGTCGCCCACGCGGTAGCCGAGCGCGGCCGGGTCGACGTCCACGCCCTTGGCTGCGCGCACCCAGCCGCGCTCGGAGAGCACGACCGTGAGCAGCTCGGACGGGGCGAGCTCGGTCTCGTCCATCGCCTCCGCGGCGTGCCGCGCGACGATCGGCGAGCGCCTGTCGTCGCCGTGCTTCTCGGCGTCGGCGAGCAGCTCGCGGCGGATGATCGACTTGAGCCGACGCGCCGACCCGAGCGTCCCTTCGAGCTCCTGCCGCTCCTCCTCGAGGGCCTGCTGCTCCGCGCGGATCTTCATCTCCTCGAGCCGCGCGAGCTGGCGCAGCCGGGTGTCGAGGACGTAGTCGGCCTGGGCGTCCGTGAGGCCGAAGCGCTCCATGAGCACCGGCTTGGGCTCGTCCTCGGTGCGGACGATGCGGATGACTTCGTCGAGATTGAGGAAGGCGATCAATAGGCCGTCGAGCAGGTGGAGCCGCTCGAGCACCTTGCCGAGGCGGTGCTCGAGACGCCGGCGCACCGTGCGCGTGCGGAACTCGATCCACTCGGCGAGCAGCGTGCGCAGGTCGCGCACCGCCGGCTTGCCGTTGAGTCCGATGACGTTGAGGTTCACGCGGTAGCTGCGCTCGAGCTCGGTGGTGGCGCACAGGTGCGACATCACCCGCTCCGCGTCGATGCGGTTCGAGCGCGGCACGATGACGATGCGCGTCGGGTTTTCGTGGTCCGACTCGTCGCGCAGGTCCTCGATCCACGGCAGCTTCTTCGCCTGCATCTGGGCCGCGATCTGCTCCATCACCTTCGCGCCGGAGACCTGGTAGGGCAGCGCGGTCACGACGATGTCGCCCTGCTCGCGGTCCCAGCGCGCGCGCATGCGCACGCTGCCGCCGCCCGTCTCGTAGAGGCGCACGAGCTCGTCGCGCGGCGTGATGATCTCGGCCTCGGTCGGGAAGTCGGGCCCCGGCACGTGCGCGCACAGATCCGCGACGCTCGCCCCGGGCTCGTCCAGCAGTCGGATGCAGGCGCTCGCCACCTCGCGCAGGTTGTGCGGCGGGATGTCGGTCGCCATGCCGACCGCAATGCCGGTTGCACCGTTGAGCAGGACGTTGGGCAGGCGAGCCGGCAGCAGCGAAGGCTCGTCGAGCGTGCCGTCGAAGTTGGGCACCCAGTCCACGGTCCCCTGGTCCAGCTCGGCCAGCAGGACCTGGGCATACGGCGTGAGCCGCGCCTCGGTGTAACGCATCGCGGCGAAGGACTTCGGGTCGTCCGCGGAGCCCCAGTTGCCCTGCCCGTCGATCAGCGGGTAGCGGTACGAGAAGGGCTGCGCCATCAGCACCATGGCCTCGTAGCACGCGGTGTCGCCGTGCGGGTGGAACTTGCCCAGCACGTCGCCGACGGTGCGCGCCGACTTCTTGTGCTTCGCCGTCGCCGCCAGGCCGAGCTCGGACATCGCGTACACGATGCGCCGCTGCACGGGCTTGAGGCCGTCGCCGAGGTG
Source organism: Gammaproteobacteria bacterium (assembly GCA_025458675.1). Lineage (GTDB taxonomy): Bacteria > Pseudomonadota > Gammaproteobacteria > Chromatiales > Chromatiaceae > JALORY01. The sequence goes on from JALORY010000006.1 coordinate 2,442, forward strand.
CGGCAGGGCGCGGTCGAGGATGACGTACATCGAGTAGTCGAGGTACGCCTTCTCGGTGAAGCGCTTGAGCGGCATCCGCTCGATGCCTTCGGAGGTATAGTCGAGCTCGGGCATGGGGTGGCGTCGCCTGGAATCGAAGCCGCGATTCTACCGGCAGCGCCGCCCCCCGACGGCAGGACGCGCACGACCGTGAAAGACCACTTCTCCCGCCAGGCCGCGCAGTACCGGGCGAGCCGCCCGGACTACCCGGCCGCCCTGCTCGACTTCCTCGCTGCGGCTGCCGCTGGCCGTGGTCGCGCCCTCGACTGCGCCACCGGCAGCGGGCAGGCGGCGATCGGACTGGCGTCGCGCTTCGCGGAGGTGGTCGCGACCGACCTCAGCGTCGCCCAGCTGGCGCGGGCACCGGCCTGCCCCAACGTCCGCTACGTGGCGGCAACGGCCGAGCGGCTGCCGTTGGCCGGCGCGTCGGTCGATCTCGTCACCGTCGCGCAGGCCCTGCACTGGCTCGACCTGCCGGCCTTCTACGCGGAGGTGCGGCGCGTGGCCCGCCCCGGCGCCCTCGTCGCGGCCTGGAGCTACGGCCGGATGCGCGTCGACGCGGCGGTGGACGCGGTCGTCGAGCGGCTCTACTCGGACGTCGTCGGCCCGTACTGGCCGCCGGGCCGCGAGCACGTCGAGAACGGCTACCGCGACCTGCCCTTCCCCTTCTCCCCGGTGCCGGCGCCCGCCTTCGCCATGGTGGCCGAGTGGCGGCTCGAGCGACTGCTCGGCTACCTGGCGAGCTGGTCCGCCGTGCAGCGCTACGAAGCGCAGTCGGGACGCGACCCGCTGGACGCGGTGCGCGACGCCCTGCACGCGGCCTGGGGCGACCCCGGGACCGCGCGGCGGGTCGAGTGGCCGCTCGCCCTGCGCGTCGGCGCGATCAGCCCGCCGAGCCCGTGAGGCGGGCGTAGAGGGCGGGCAACCGGGCCGGCAGCTCGGACGGGCGGCGGATCACGACGTAGCCGTCGCTGCCGAACAGGTGCGGCAGGTAGTCGTTGCCGCGGTCGTCGATCGTCACGCAGAACGGCTGCAGGCCGGCGCGGCGCGCCGCGAGCACGGCGTGGCGGGTGTCCTCGATGCCGTAGCGCCCCTCGTACCGATCGATGTCGTTGGGCTTGCCGTCCGTGAGCAGCAGGAGGAGCCGGCGGTTGGACGGCTGCACGCGCAGGAGGGCTGTCCCGTGCCGCAGCGCGGCACCCATGCGCGTGTAGTAGCCCGGACGGATCGCCGCGATGCGCCCGCGCACGACGGCGCCGTAGGGCTCGTCGAACGCCTTGAGCGTGTGGACGCGCACCGGGTCGCGGCGGCGCGACGAGAAGCCGAGCACCGCGAAGCGGTCGCCGGTGGCCGCCAGGCTCTCGCCGAACAGGAACAGGCTGTCGCGGATCACGTCGATCACGCGGTGGTGGTCGTCGATCCAGCTGTCGGTGGAGAGCGAGAGGTCGGCGAGTAGCAGGCAGGCGAGGTCGCGACTGCCGCTGCGCAGGGCGCGGTACAGGCCATCGGCCGCCACGCCGTGCCCGGCCGCCCGGTCCGCGGCGAAGCGCAGGTAGGCGTCGACGTCGATCTCGGGGCCGTCGGCGAGGCCCCGGTGCCAGGTGCGGGCGGGCGCGAGCGCCTGGAACTGGCTCCGCAGGCGACGGGCCGTGCGCTCGAGGTGCGGCGGGAGCACGCAGGGCGGCGCCTCCGACGCGAGCATCGACACGATCCGGCAGTGATCGGGCTGCAGCCGCGCCCGCTTCCAGTCCCACTCCGGGAGCAGCAGCCCGTCGTCCAGGACGAGGTCGTCGTGGGCCTCGGCCGGGAGGTCGAGGTCGAACTTGAGGCGCGACGCCGACGCCTTGCGACTGCGCGACACCGCGATGCGGTCCATGTCGCGCGCCGCCGTGGCCGCGCGCTCGAGGTCGTCCTCGTCCTCCGCCCCGCGATCGACGTTCACGAACTCGCCGACGGTGAAGATGTTCTCCATGCGGACCGTGACGAGGCCCCGATCGCCCTGCGGCTCCTCCACCCGTTCGGCGCGGCGGCGGCGCGCGTCCTCGAGTGCGCGCGTCCTGCCGTTGCGCGCCCCCGCGCCGTCGTCGTCGCGCGGCGGCAGCGCCGCGGGCGCCGGCCGCGGTGGCGCCGGGTGCAGCCAGAGGGGCACGGGAAAGGCGTCGCCCGGCGCCGCCGGCAGGGCGGGAACGCTGCCGGGCTCGGCGAGCGCGGCGCGGATCGCCCGCTCGCGCGCACCCTCCGCGGCCGGCAGCCGCGCCGGGTCCGGACGCTGCGCGAGGTGGGCCGCCACCAGCCGCTGCCACCGGGGGCGAAGCCCGGGGAAGCGATCGAGGGCCCGCCGAGCCAGCGCCTGGCTGCGCGCCAGCCAGTCGCCCGCCGCACCGTCGTCGTGCACGGCGAGCGCGGCGAGCCAGAGGTACAGGTCCCGGTTCAGCGCCCGGTCGGCGAACCAGTCGACCACGGTCGGCAGCCGCAGCGAGCGGTCGTCGCGCCACGCCAGCTCGACCTTCCGGTCGGTGCCGGCGACGCGTTGCAGCCAGCCGCGCCGGGCGCGGACGTCGGTACCGTCGGCAGCCTCGAGCTGCAGGCCGCCGTCGCCGCCGAGCGCCCGGAAGACGATGCCGAGCGTGCCGGCGACGTCCGCGAGCCGGACCGCGGCCTCGGGGTGCCGCGTCCGGGCGAGGCGCGTGATCAGGCGGTGCCAGAGGGCGCCGACGTGCTCTTCCATGGGACCGCCGCGGCGTCAGTGCTCGCCTTTGGTCTTGAGCAGGCCCGCGAGCCGGTTCCCTTGCTTCTGCGGCCCGCCGCGCGGGAAGAGGTCGTGCAGGTGGCGGTTGCTGCCGCGCTCCGGGCCCCACAGTCCGCGGAAGTGCTTGATGAGGTCCCGCACCTGGGCCTGCACGCCGTGCCGCTCGTAGTGCTCGCGCAGGAACCGGATCACCTCCCAGTGCTCGTTGCCCAGCTCGAGGCCTTCCGCCGCCGCCTCGGCCCGGACGAAGCCCTCCGACCAGTCCGCGAGGTCCACCAGGTAGCCCTCGCTGTCGGTGAGCACCGCGCGGCCGTCCACGTCGACGGAGCGGGTCTGCATGCTCGGGTAGGCCGTGCTGCCGGTGGCGACCCCCGGTGGCGCGCCGCTATCGGCCGCGTAGGCGCTGTCGGTCGGCGACCAGATCTCGATGTCGATCAACTCGTCGAGATGGCCCTGGTAGCGCGGCCGGCCGGCGACGAACACCCGCCCCGCTCCCGTGGGGAGGTCGAACTCGGCGACGCCCGCGCGGTTGGTGACGCGCGTCTGCTCGCCGGCGCCGGCGTCGAGCACGACGGTCACCGGCGTCCGCTTCATCGCCTCGCCGGTCGCCTTTATCCAGACCCGCACTTTGAACACGGTTCAGTCCCTCCGGTCGTGGGGCGCACGGCCCGTCACCACCGGCAGGGCGTCGGCGCCGGCCACCCAGCGCAGCAGCGGCGACCGTCCCTGCCGGGCCTGTACCTGCGCGCAGGCCGAGATGCACTCGGCGCACTCCGTGCAGGTGAACATCTTGCGCTTCACGGTGCGCGGGTGCAGGCGCATCGGGCAGGCGTTGTCGCAGGCGTTGTTGCAGTCCTGGCAGGCTGCCGCGCGCCGCACGTCGAAGCCGACGACCATCGCGCGGTCGTTGCCCATCCAGGCGAGGCTCTGGAAAAGGCCCACCGCGCAGCCGAAGCGGCAGAAGAGGTGGCGGGCGAAGGCGAACTCGATCGCGAGCGCCACCGTCGCCGCGGTCACGAACACGAGCTGGTTCCGGGTCAGCGCGCCCGTCAGGAGGTTGGCGTAGATCTCCGCCGGCGGCAGCAGGTACGTGAGAAGCGTCAGCGCCCACAGAAAGGCGAACGCGACGACGGCCACCGCCGTCGGGATCCAGTACCAGGCGTTCGGCGCCACGTGGCGCCCGTCCGGCTGCAGCGCCGGCAGCGCGCGGCGTTCCCACACGCTCGGCCGGCCGCTCGCGCGCCGCATGAGGCCGTTGATCAGCTCCACCACCGCGAAGTGCGGGCAGAGCCAACCGCAGTAGAGGCGCCCGAAGCGCCAGGACGTCCAGAGGAAGGCGCCGACCAGCGCGGCGAGCGGCAGGAAACCGCGCACCACGAGGTTGAACGCGGCCTCGCCGGGGCCGATGACGCCCTGCTGGAACGCGCTGAGCCCGAGCGTCCAGCGCTGGCCGAGCAGGACGAAGTGTCCGAGCGTCAGGTCGAGCCGGAAGAGATCGAGCGGCGGCGCGAGGACGAACAGCGCGAAGAACGCGACCTGCGCCACGGCGCGCTGCCGCTGCAGCGGCGTGCGCGGCACCGTGACCGGCGGCAGGGCCGCGAGCTCCGCGCGGGCGACGCGCTCAGCCATGCGGCGCCTGCCCGCAGCCCGTCGGCAGCGGCCGGCCCACGAGGGGGAACCGCCAGCACTGGCCCGCCATCGCCTTCGCCAGCCCGTACATCCCCGCCATCACCAGAGCCGAGTGGAACACCGTGAAGTAGACGATCACCACCGTCCAGACATTGGGTCCGTCGTAGCCGCCGAGGGCGAGGATCAGGCCGTTGACACCGACGAGCAGGACCCCGGCCCACAGGCTCGCCGCAAGGGTCTGCTGCAGGTGCGCGAGCGCCAGCGGGGGGGCCTCCGCACGCCGCTTCCGGTAAAGCCACGCGAGCGCGAGGAACGACAGGCCGGGGACCAGCAGCAGGTTGGCGAGGTAGAGCGACTCCGCCGCCACCGCGAGCCCCTGGCCCGGCGGCAGGTCGCCCGGCAGCTCAGCCGCCGAGGGTGACATCGATCACCTCGTCGAGCGCCGCGATGGTCTCCGCGTCGTCGGTGAGTGGCTCGACCAGCGCCGCGTGGCAGGCCTCGCGCAACGGCAGCCCGCTGCGCAGCAGCGTGGCGGCGTACACGAGCAGCCGCGTGGACGCCGCCTCCTCGAGGTCGTGGTCCTTGAGCGCGCGCAGGGCCCCGGCCAGTCCGACGAGCCGCCGCGCGGTTGGCAGGTCGATCCCCGACTCGCCCGCCAGGACCTCGGCCTCGAGCTCCGGCGGCGGGAAGTCGAACGCGAGCCCGACGAAACGCTGGCGCGTCGAGGGCTTCATCCCCTTGAGCAGGTTCTGATAGCCGGGGTTGTAGGACACGACGAGCATGAACTCCGCCGGTGCGTGCAGTGTCTCGCCCGTGCGCTCGATCGGCAGGATGCGGCGGTCGTCGGTCAGGGGGTGGAGGACGACGGTGGTGTCCTTGCGCGCCTCGACCACCTCGTCCAGGTAGCAGATCGCCCCCTCGCGCACCGCCCGGGTCAGCGGGCCATCGCACCAGTAGGTGCCGGACTCGCCGATCAGGTGGCGGCCGACGAGGTCGGCCGCCGTGAGATCGTCGTGGCACGCGACGGTGTAGAGGCGCCGGCCGAGCCGCGCCGCCATGTACTGCACGAACCGCGTCTTGCCGCAGCCGGTCGGCCCCTTGAGCAGCAGCGGCAGGCGGTTGCGGTAGGCGTGCTCGAACACGGCCACCTCGTTGCCGTGCGGGCGATAGTGAGGCAGCGCGTCCATCAGGCAGTCCCGCGTGCGGCCATCACGAAGGCCGTGGTGATCAGCCCGCCGGGCACGAGCAGCCAGATCACCACGGCCCAGCGCCAGAGGCCGCTCACCCAGCGCAGCCCCATGTAGAAGTCGCCGATGAGCTGGCCCTTGAGCATGGCGAAGCCGAGCACGAGCAGCGACGGCGCGAGCCCGGTGGCACCCAGCTCGCCCACCACGAAGGTGACGACGCTGAGCAGCACCAGCAGCAGCCAGATGCGGGTGCAGGGGCGGATCCAGGCGCGCGGGGCGGGAGTCGGGGTCATCGCATCACGTACACGAGCGGGAAGAGGATGAGCCACACCAGATCGACCATGTGCCAGTAGACGCCACCGGTCTCCACCCCCGTGTGCTCCGTGGCGCTGTACCCGCCGCGGCGTGCCTTCAGCGCCACCGCCCCGAGGATGACCATGCCCATCAGCACGTGCATGAAGTGAAAGAAGGTGAGCGACAGATAGAACATATAGAAGGTGTTCGTGCCGAGGTGAACTCCCGCCTCGAGGTGGTGGGCGTACTCCAGGGACTTCACCACGAGGAAGAGCGCACCCAGACCGATCGCCCCGGCCAGCCAGCGTGCGCAGTCGCGTGCGCTGCCCTCGCGGATCGCCGCCGTCGCCCGCACCACGAAGTAGCTGCTCGTGATCAGGGCGAGGGTGTTGACGAGCGCCGCCCGGCGGTCGAGCGTGTGCTGGTACTCGTCGAAGAGCGCGACGTCACCGGCGCGCGCGAAGGCATAGGCGGCGAAGAAGACGGCGAAGACCAGCAGCTCCGCGAGGATGAAGATCCAGATGGCCAGGTCTCCCGGCGGATAGCGGCCGGGGGCCGGGGCGATGACGACCGTCTGCGACATCTCGACGTCTTCCGGGACCGGCCGCGGCCCCCTGGCGGGAAAGCCGGCGGCCCGACGCCCCTCGTGGCTGCCGACCCGCGCCCCCGGGCGGCGTCCCTGCCGCCCCGGGGCTCCGGGATCAGGCCGAGGCGGCCGCGCCTTCGGGCAGCGCCTCAGGCTCCTTCGCACCCACGAAGAAGCTCGCAACGTAGGTCCCCAGACCGATCAGGAACACCACGCCCGCGATCTCGCGCAGCCAGTAGAACAGCGCGATCTTCTCCTGCACCACCATGAAGCCCTGCGGGTTCTCGCTGAAGCGCTGCAGCCAGACCTGCAGGATGCCGGCGCCCGTGAGAAACAGCGTAATGAACACGATCGACACGGTCATCAGCCAGAACGACCACATCTCGAGCACCTGCGAGCGCTCGCTGTTGGCCGCGGTGCGGCCGCGCAGCATGGGCATGGCATACGAGATCATCGTGAGGTTGATCATCACGTAGGCGCCATAGAAGGCCATGTGGCCGTGTGCCGCCGTGATCTGGGTGCCGTGCGTGTAGTAGTTCACGGGCGACAGGGTGTGCAGGAAGCCCCACACGCCGGCGCCCAGGAAGGCCATCACCGCCGTGCCGAGCGCCCACAGCACCGCCGCCTTGTTCGGATGGTTGCGGCGGCGGCGGTTCACCATGTTGAAGGCGAACACCGTCATCATGAAGAAGGGGATGGGCTCGAGCGCGGAGAAGATGGAGCCCCACCACTGCCAGTACTCGGGCGTGCCGATCCAGTAGTAGTGGTGGCCCGTGCCGATGATGCCGGTGATCAGGGTCATGGCGATGATCACGTACAGCCACTTCTCGATGACCTCGCGGTCCACGCCCGTGGTCTTGATCAGCACGAAGGCGAGGATCGAGCCCAGGATCAGCTCCCACACGCCCTCCACCCAGAGGTGCACCACCCACCACCAGTAGTACTTGTCCTTGACGACGTTGTCGGGGTTGTAGAAGGAGAAGAGAAACAACACCGCGAGGCCCGCGAGGCCGAGGAGCAGGACGAGCGTGACGACCGTCTTGCGGCCCTTGAGCACCGTCATGCCGACGTTGAACAGGAAGGCCAGCGCGACCACGACGATGCCGAGCTTCGTGATCGTCGGCTGCTCGAGGAACTCGCGGCCCATGGTCGGCAGCAGCTCGTTGTGGGTCATCTCGGCGAGCTTGGCGTACGGCACCATCAGGTATCCCAGGATGGTCAGCGCGCCGGCGACGAGGAAGATCCAGAACATCGCGTGCGCCAGCCAGGGGGCGTAGAGCTCGCGCTCGGACTCCTCCGGCACCAGGTAGTAGGCGGCGCCCATGAAGCCGAAGAGCAGCCAGACGATCAGCAGGTTCGTGTGGACCATGCGGGCCACGTTGAAGGGGATCTCCGGGAACATGAAATCGCCCCAGACGTACTGCAGCCCGAGGATCAGGCCGAACAGAATCTGCCCGACGAACAGGCCGATGGCGGCGATGAAGTAGGGCTTGGCGACGGCTTGCGACTTGTATTGCATGGCTTGTGCTCCTCCCGCTCAGCCCTGGATGTTCGGCGGCCACTTCGCCGCGTTGATCTCGGACACGTACTTGAGGAACTCCGCGACGGCGTCGAGGTCCTTATCCGAGAGGTTGAACTGCGGCATGCTGCGCCGCCCGGGAATGCCCTCGACGGGTCGGCTCTTGATGAAGCCGATGATCGCCTCCTTGCTGCCGTAGCGCTTGTACACGTTGCCGAGCTCGGGCGCGAAGTAGGCGCCTTCGCCGAGCAGGGTGTGGCAGCCGATGCAGTTGTTCTTCTCCCACACCGCCTTGCCGTGCGCGACGGTCGGCGTCAGCGCCGCCCGGTTGTCGCGCGCCGGCAGCGCCCGGGTGGTATCGAAGGTGAGCACCAGGAACAGCAGCAGAAAGAACACGGTGCCACCGTAGAAGATGTTCCGTGCCATGGCCTTGGTGAACGTCTGGGACATCGCGATCCGCCCTCCCTTGAGCAGCAAAAGCCCGCGTATTGGATGGGCCCGGGTGGAGTCGGGGCCTTGACTAGCATCAAGCGATATCCGACAAAGGCACTGGGCGTGACCGGTGCAGCGTGCAGCCTGCCGCAACGGCACCGGCAGGGACGGCGCATGGACAAACTGATCGAGACGCTGCGCAAGGCGCACCTCTTCACCCAGCTTTCGCAGGAGCAGATCGAGCGCGTCGCGCGCAAGGCGCGGCACGTCACGGTCGCGGAAGGCAAGACCCTGTTCTCGCAGGGCGACCCGGCCGACCGCTTCTTCCTCGTGGTGGCGGGGCAGCTCAAGCTCTTCCGGCTGTCGCCCGAGGGCAACGAGAAGGTGATCGAGATCATCACGCCCGGGCACACCTTCGCCGAGGCGCTCATGTTTCTCGAGCGGCCCCGCTACCCGGTCGGGTGCACCGCGCTGCTGCCTGCGGAGGTCATCGCGGTCGACGCACGGGACTTCAACCAGATGCTGCGCGGCTCGGCCGAGACCTGCCTGCTGCTGCTCGGCGAGCTGAGTGCCCGACTGCGCGGGCTGGTCCGCGAGATCGACGAGCTGAGCCTGCAGAGCGCCACCTGCCGCATCGCCGGCTACCTGCTCAAGCGCGCACCCGCGGACGCCGACGAGTTCCAGCTCGACATCCCGAAGGGCGTCATCGCATCGCGCCTCTCCGTCAAGCCCGAGACTTTCTCCCGCATCATCCGCCAGCTCGCCGAGGGCGGCGTCATCGAGGTCCACGGCAGCATGGTGCGCATACGCGACCGGGCGGCCCTGCGGCGCGAGGCCGACGTCTGCGGCGCCCCCCCGGAAGCGGGTCCGGGGCCCCACCCTCCGCTGCACGCCTAGCGGGACGCGGGCGGAACGGCTTGCCCGAGATCAGGGCTTGATGTAGGTCAAGCTGACATAACGCATTGCCCGCCCGAACCGAAGCTGACAATTTCCCCGCAGCCAAAGGCTCGCAGGACGCCGCCCCGGCGTCCGTCGAAAAATAACCCTAGCAAACGAGGAGGATATCCCGTGAAGAAGCTGCTCTGGCTGCTGCCGCTCGTGCTCGCCCCGTGGCAGGCACAGGCCGCCGACCTCGCCAACGGCGAGCGCATCAACCGCACCTGCGCCCTGTGCCACGGCATCTACGGCCAGGGCACGCCCAGCCGCGCGTCGCCGCGCCTCGCTGGTCAGAACGCCGAATACCTCGCGAAGGCGACCAAGGATTTCCGTGACGGCAAGCGTCAGGCGCCGACGATGGTCGTGACCTCCGGTCTGCACGAGCTGAGCGACAAGGACCTCGTCGACGTCTCGGCCTACCTGGCCCAGCTCGACGTGCCGGCCTACGCCCTCATCGACGTGCAGCAGCCCGGCGGCGACCCGGCGAAGGGCGTCAAATCCTACAAGGAGTGCAAGAACTGCCACGGCACGGAGGGCATGGGCAAGCCCGACAAGAAGGTGCCGCGCCTCACGGGGCAGCACGCGAACTACCTGTTCCAGCAGATGAAGCTGTTCCAGTGGCGCAAGCGCCCGCACGGCATCGACCCGGACGACCAGGCCCTGTTCGACGACCTCGACGACCAAGGCGTGTTCCACCTGGTCGCGCACGTCGCGACGCTCGATGACGAGCAGGTGAAGGTGGCGAAGAGCGCCGAAGGGCGCAAGGCCGCGGTCGAGGAGCGGCGCGCAGAGGCGAAGGCGCGGCACGAGGCCCGTCGCGCCGAGGCCATGGGCACGGCACCCGCCAAGGGCTCGGGCCTGCAGATCACCGACATCAAGCAGACCGTCGCGCAGATGGAGGTCAAGGCCGGGCTCAAGCCGGACGACGTGATCCAGGCGATGCTCTCCAAGGCGGCCGGCCTCAACATGAAGCTGGTCGGCCAGCAGTACGTGTCGAAGGAACTCGAGGAGCGCGGCGAGAAGGCGCCCTACCTGACGATCGTGCAGTTCTGCGATCCGAAGGACGCGAAGACCATGGTGGTCCACAACCCGATCTACGCGAGCTACATGCCGTGCCGCATCGCGGTGGTCGAGGACCAGCAGGGCAAGCTGTGGCTGATGATGCTGAGCCTCGACATGCTCATCAACGCGAACCTCCTCCCGCCCGAAGTGGTGGAGATCGCGATCCGCGTCAACCAGGCGATGCTCGACGTGATGGTGGCCGGCGCGACCGGCGAGTTCTGACCGTCCTCAGCCCGGGCGGCGCCCTCCGCGGGCCCGCCCGGCCGGCAGACGAAAAGAGCGCCGCGAGGCGCTCTTTTCGTTGCGGCCAGACGCCGTCACATCCGCGGATAACCCGAGATGCCGGGGTTGCCTGCGACGTTGACGAGCTTGGGCGTGTTGAGCTTCTTGATCTTCACCGTGCCCTGGGACTTGAGGTACTCCGCGACGGTGTCCCAGATCGGCTCGCCCGGCGACTGCGAGCCCACGGTCGCCCAGCCGGCGACGACGTACTTCTTCCCCGCCTCGACCGCGGTACCGTCGTCGAGCGTCATGGCGCTGATGCGCTTGCCGGCGTCGGCCAGCGGGTCGCAGACATAGTCGAGGCCGCCCACGCGCACCATGTCGCCGCCCTGCTGGTAGTAGGGGTCCTTGTTGAACAGGTTGTCGCAGACGTCCTCGAGGATCGTCTTGATCTCCTCGCCGGTCATCTCGCGCCGGTAGGTCTCGGGATAGGTGATACAGGTCTGGTCCATCACGTTGTCCATCGTGATGTCCTGTCCCGACAGCACTGTGGTGCCCCAGCGGAAGCCGGGCGACAGCGACACCTGCGCGCCGTTCACGACGCGCAGCGCGTCGCAGATCACCTGGTCGAAGGTGCCGTTGAAGTTGCCGCGCCGGTACAGCAGCTCGCCGGCGGTCGCCAGCTTCTGCTCGAGCTGCGCCTTGTACGGGGCGCGCACCTTCTCGATGTAGGCCTGCATCTCGGCATCCGCCGGCAGCAGGTTCGAGAAGACCGGCAGCAGGCGATAGCGGAAATCGCGCACCTTGCCGTCCTTCACGTCGAGGTCCATCACGCCGAGGAACTTCCCGTTGGACCCCGCGTTGGTCACCAGCGTCTGGCCGCCTGCGTTCTTCACGATCGTGGGCGCCGGCATGCCGTCGTGCGTGTGGCCACCGAAGATGACGTCGATGCCGGACACGCGCTCCGCCATCTTGAGGTCGACGTCCATGCCGTTGTGCGAGATCACGACCACCACGTCCGGCTTCTCCTTGGACCGCAGGCCGTCGACCACCTTCTGCATGTCGGCGTCGTTGATGCCGAACGTCCAGTCCGGGATGAAGCGCTGCGGGTTCGCGATCGGCGTGTACGGGAAGGCCTGGCCGACCACCGCGACACGCGCCCCGCCGACCGTCTTGATCGTGTAGGGCTTGAACGCGAGCCCGGTGTCGGCATTGAAGCCGGGGAAGTCCTGGAACTTGTAGTCGAACATCGCGTCGTCCTTCACGCGCACGTTCTGGGCGACGAAGTCACCCTTGAACTCGCCGATGTTCGCGATCACTTCCTTGTCGAGATAGGTGAACTCCCAGTGCCCGGTCATCACGTCCACGCCGAGCAGGTTGCAGGCGCCGACCATGTCCCGGCCGCGCGTCCAGTAGGCGGTGCCGGAGCCCTGCCAGGTGTCGCCGCCGTCGAGCAGCAGGCTGTTGCCGGGGCCGCGGCTGTCGCGGACGCGCTTGACCAGCGTCTTGAGGTGCGCAAACCCGCCGACCTTGCCGTACTTCGCCGCGGCGCTGTCGAAGTCGAGGTAGGTGAAGGCGTGCGCCTCGATGCCGCCCGGCGGAATGCCGAAGTGCTTGAGCAGCGCATCTCCGACCAGGTGCGGCGGCTTGCCGAGCGCGGACCCGATGCCGAGATTGACGTTCGGCTCCCGGAAATAGATCGGGTTGAGCTGAGCGTGCACGTCGGTGATGTGCAGCAGCGAGACGTTGCCGAACTTGGGCACCTCGTAGAGGTCGGAAGGTTGACGCATCGCGGCGAACACCGAGCGCGGCAGCAGGCCCGCTGCACCGGCGATGCCGAGCAGCCTCACGAACTCGCGGCGGGAAATGGTCATGGCGTTGTGATCCTCTCTGGTGATTGTTGTGGTCGAGTCACGCGCCGGCCGCACGTGGCGGCCGGATGATGCAAACTAGACGGCGATGAGCACCTGCAGCCCGAAGGGCGAACGGAAGTGACGACCCGACGATTCGCCCAGGCGATGCTGGCCGTCATCGGCGTCGCGGTGGTGGTCGGCGCCTGGGTGTCCATGTTACCCCCGGACGACTTGCAGACGCTGCCGAGCGAGCCTGCGGACCTGCGCCTCGGGCCGCGCGCGGCCGAGGCGGGCCGCCGTTGCCGCCAGGAGCTGCTGGCCACGCAGCCGGGCCTGCCCGAATCCGGCGTCCTGCTGTTCGGCGTCGCCCCGGTGCCGGGCGACGGGGACGTCACCCTGCTGCGCGTCGAGGGACGCTTCCGGGAGCCGGCGGCGGTCGGCGAGCCGCGCGTCATGCACTTCCGCTGCCTCGTGTCCGCCGCCGGACTGCGCGCGCTCGAGGTCCATCCGGCGGAGCCGTGACCGCGCATCACGCGCCTGCCGCCGTCGCGCCGCGTCGCAGTCGCGTCGGGACGCGGGCCAGCAGCAGCACCGCGAGCGCCGTGCCGTAGACCAGCGGCTCCAGGCGACCCGCCTTCGCCAGCCAGACGAAGTGCAGCACCGCCAGCACGGCGGCGGGATACACGAGGCGGTGCAGCCGCTGCCAGTTGCGGCCGAGGCGCCGCATCATGGCGCGCGTCGAGGTCAGCGCGAGCGGCACGAGCAGCACCAGCGCCGAGAACCCGAGCGTGACGTAGGGTCGCTTCAGGACGTCCGCGACGACCTCCTCCCAGACCAGGCCGCGGTCCAGCAGGAGCCAGGTGGCCGCGTGTGCCGCCGCGTAAGCGAACGCGGCGAGCCCGAGGATGCGGCGCAGCCGCGCCGGCCACTGCCAGCCCGTCAGCCGCCTCAGCGGCGTCACGGCGAGGGTGCAGAGAAGCAGCCGCAACGCCCAGTCGCCCGTCCGGTGCAGCACCGCCTCGACCGGGTTGGCGCCCAGCCGGTCGAGTGCCACGTCGACCGCGAGCCAAGCGAACGGCACGCAGACGAGCACGAGCGCCAACGGCTTCGCGGCCCGCAGCGCGACGGCGCGGAGGGTCTCAGTAGTGCCTGGCCAGGTCCATCCCGGCATAGAGACCGGCGACCTCCGTCTCGTAGCCGTTGTACATCGCGGTGGGGTGGCGACTCGCGAGCAGCCCCTCGCCCAGCCGGCGCTCGCGCTTCTGGCTCCATCGCGGGTGATCGACGCTCGGGTTCACGTTGGCGTAGAAGCCGTACTCGTCGGGCTGCAGCTTCGACCAGGTGGTCTGCGGCATCTGCTCGACGAAGCTGATGCGCACCAGCGACTTCGCGCTCTTGAAGCCGTACTTCCAGGGAACGACGAGCCGCACCGGCGCCCCGTTCTGGCCGGGCAACGGGCGCCCGTAGCAGCCGGTGGCGAGGAGCGTGAGGGGGTGCGTGGCCTCGTCGATGCGCAGCCCCTCCACGTACGGCCACGCCAGCACCGGACGCCGCTGGCCGGGCAGGTTCTTGGGGTCGTGCACCGACTGGAATGCGACGTACCTGGCCTTCGACGTCGGCTTGAAGCGCGCGAGGAAGTCGCGCAGCGGCACCCCGACCCACGGCACGACCGCCGACCAGGCCTCGACGCAGCGAAAGCGGTAGATGCGCTCCTCCTGCGGAAACCGCCCGAGGATGTCGTCGATGCCGATCTCGCCCGGTGCCTCGCATTCCCCGTCGACACGAACCGCCCAGGGCCGCAGGCGCAGAAGGTGCGCATTCTCGGCGGGCGCCTCCTTGCCCGAGCCCAGCTCGACGAAATTGTTGTAGCTGGTGAAGACCTCGCGCGCCGTCGGCTTGAGGCCCGCGCCGAGGTCGGTGCGAACGAGCCCGGGAAACGCGGTCGCGAGCGTCGCGTCGACGTCTCCGGCAGCCACCGGCACGGCCAGCGCCGCGGTAGCGCCCAGGGCCAGGCGCAGGAACTCGCGTCTCCCCTCCCAGACCGCCTGGGGGGTGATCTCGGAAGACCGGATGCGGGGAACGCGGTGACGCGCCATTGCCGGGCCCGGAGTCTGGTGACGCGTCATGTTCGGCTAACCGGTGCGGAAAAGCACCCGTCAATCCGCAGGGACTTCCCCATCGAGGCCTGGCGCGTCGGGCCAGCAGGCGCGCAGCGCATCGCCCAGCCGCGGCACCGCGTCGAGGCCCCGGAGCTCGGCCGGGAGCGCCCAGCGGTAGTCGACGTGCTCCCAGTCGAGTCGGGGCTCGGTGGTCCCCTCGAGATCGAACAGGAAGGGGTGGACCACCCAGCCGCGGTCCGGCGACGTCCCGGCCACGGCGACCTCCGCCCCGGCGGCGACGAGCCGCAACCGGTGCGCGTCGAAGCCGGTCTCTTCCGCCACCTCGCGCAGGGCCTGCGTGAGCGGGTCGGCCGACTCGAGGTGCCCGCTGACGGCCGCCCAGCAGCCGCGGTAGCTGCCCACCCGGTCGCTGCGCCGGAGCAGCAGCAGCCGACCCTCGCGGCGCAGGAAGGCGGTGACGACGTGCGTGGTCTGCCCCATCGCGTCCTCCGTGCCGGCCCCGTGCCGCGCGCCCGCCGCGGCAGGCCTTTCGGTCGCCGGCGGGGTCCAGTTTACAATCGACTCCGGCGGCGTACGGGCCGACGGCCGGCGCCGCCGCATCCCGTGACCGTGTACAGACGACAGGTTGCCGCCATGCCCGACATCACCCGCCGCCCCGCGCTACCGTTGCTGCTCGTCGCCCTGCTCGCGACGCCCGCGTCGAACGCCCTCGCCCAGGACGGCGGCAGCTGGAGCCGCAGCACCAGCCAGGGGGCCGCGATCGCCATCGACCCGGCCACGAACAAGGCGACCATCGCCACGCCGAACGGCGTGCGCACGCCGCTCTGGGACGGCGTGCACCGGCTCGACGACGGCCGGACCCTCACGGTTCGTTCAGGAGTCGTGGTCCCCGACGTGGACATGAGCACGGTCCGCCACGATCCGCCACCGGTCGAGGAGGATCCGACGGCAGTCTCGCCGTGCGTCGCGCTCGTGCGGCGTGCCTGCGGCGTCAAGGGCGAGTGCGCCGGTCAGACCCCCTGTGACCTCGCGGGCCAGCTCATGCAGTTCGAGACCGAGGAGCGGCGCGAGCGGCCGGCAACACCGCCCACGGTCGTGCTCCAGCAGTGCCGCGACGCCCTGACCAGCCCGACCACTTTCCCCGTCTGCGCCGCGAACGCGAAGCTCACCGAGGACAGCCCCTGCGCGGCCCTGCTGCGCAAGGTGTGCGGCCGCAGCGACGAGTGCGGGCGCGCCGACGCCTGCCGCGCCGCGAACCAGCTGGCCGACATGGAGGTGAGCGAGCGGATGTCCGCCGCCCATCCGGAGCTCGACCCGCGCGCAGCCGGCCAGTGCACCCAGGCGCTGCTGGACAAGGAGTTCTTCCTCCCCTGCCGCTGACGACAGGCCCGCCGTGACGACCCCGCTAGAGCCGGTTGCGTTATCAAATGAGAATAAATATCATTTCCTCATTAACCCTACCGCCGTGAGGAGATGACCGATGTTCCCTGCCCCCGTCCGCCGGCTCGCCCTGCTGCTCGCCTGCGCCCTCGTCCTTCCGACCGCCGCGCACGCCGCCGAGGTCGTCGTCTACTCCGCCCGCGTCGAGCCGCTCATCAAGCCGTTGTTCGACGCCTACACGAAGGAAACCGGCGTCGACGTCCGGTTCGCCACCGACAAGGAGGGGCCGCTGCTCGCACGGCTCCAGGCCGAGGGCGAGAACACCCAGGCGGACGTCCTGCTCACGGTCGACGCCGGCAACCTCTGGCAGGCCGCCGAGGCCGGCGTCCTGCGGCCGGTCGACTCGGCGGTGCTGCGCGCCAACGTTCCCGCCCAGTTGCGCGACCCCGGCGATCGCTGGTTCGGCCTCGCGATCCGGGCCCGGGCCCTCGTGTACAGCCCCGAGCGGGTCAAGCCCGACGAGCTGGTTTCGTACGAGGACCTCGCCAGCCCGAAGTGGAAGGGCCGGCTCTGCCTGCGCACCTCGAAGAAGGTCTACAACCAGTCCCTGGTGGCGATGATGATCGCGCGCCTCGGCGAGGCGAAGGCCGAGGAGATCGTGAAGGGCTGGGTCGCCAACCTGGCCACGGAGCCCCTGGCCAGCGACAACCAGGTCATCGAAGCGATCGACGCCGGCAAGTGCGACGTCGGCGTGGTCAACACCTATTACTTCGGGCGGCTGCTCGAGGAGAAACCGGGCCTCAAGGTGCGGCTCGCCTGGCCTGACAAGGTCGGTCCCGGCGTGCACGTGAACATCTCGGGCGCAGGCGTGACGCGCCACGCCAAGCATCCGGCGGAGGCCCAGCAGCTGCTCGAGTGGCTCTCCTCGCCGAAGGCGCAGGGCCTGTTCGCCAGCCTGAACCTCGAGTTTCCGGTCAACCCGGCGGTCCCGGCCGACCCGAAGGTCACCGCCTGGGGTCCCTACAAGGCGGACCCGGCCAACGTCGCCGACGCCGGCCGGCTGCAGAAGCAGGCCGTGATGCTGATGGACCGCGCGGGGTATCGCTGACGCCGTGGCCGGGGCGGTGACCGCCAGCGCCGGGCGCCGCCGCCCCGCCGCGATTCCCCCGTCCGCCGGCCGCCTGCTGCGGACCGCGGCGCTGGCCCTCGGCGCCGCGGTCGCCGTGCCGCTGGCCGTGCTGTTCTCGGTCTGGGCCGCGCCGCAGACCGAGGTCTGGGAGCACCTCGCCGCGACCGTCCTGCCAGGGCTCGTGCGCAACACCCTCGTCCTGCTCGCGGGGGTCGGCGCCGGGACGCTGCTGCTGGGGGGCGGCCTGGCCTGGCTGACGGCGCGCTGCGATTTCCCGGGCCGGCGCTGGCTCGACGTCGGCCTCATGCTGCCGCTCGCGCTGCCGGCCTACGTGCTGGCCTTCGTCGTGCAGGGCACGCTCGATGCGGCCGGCCCCCTCCAGAGCGCGCTGCGCGCGCACTTCGGCCCCGCCGCGCCGGGCTTCGAGGTGCGCGGGACCGGCTGGGTCGTCGCGATCCTGACCCTGGCCTTCTATCCGTACGTCTACCTGCTCGCCCGTCAGGCCTTTCTGGCGCTCGGGCGCGGCACGCTCGAGGCGGCCCGCCTGCTCGGGCTCGGCCCCTGGGGCACCTTCTTCCGGGTCGCGCTGCCCGCGGCCCGCCCGGCCATCGTCGCGGGGCTGTCGCTCGCCCTGATGGAGACCCTCGCGGACTTCGGGGCGGTCAGCGTGCTCGGCTACGACACGTTCACCACGGCGATCTACAAGGCGTGGTTCGGGCTGTTCAATCTCCCGGCCGCCGCCCAGCTCGCCTCGCTGCTGCTGCTCTTCGTGGCCCTCGCGCTCTTCGGGGAGCGGCGCCTGCGCGGCCGCGCCCGGTTCCACGAGACCGCCCGCGGCGCGCCGCCGCCGCGCCTCCGACTGACGGGCGCCCGGGGCTGGGCGGCCGCCGCCGCAGCCTTCGCGGTGGTCGCCGCGGGCTTCGTGGTACCGACCGCGCAGCTGGTCCACTGGGCGTGGGCGACGGCGTCGGCCGAGCTCGACGCACGCTACCTCTCGCTCCTGTGGCGCACGCTGCTGCTGGGCGGCAGCGCGGCCCTGGTCACGGTCGCCGGGGCCCTCGTCGTCTCGCTCGCCCGCCGGCAGTTCGCCGACGCCCCCACCCGCGCGGCCGTCGGCCTCGCCGCGCTCGGCTACGCCCTGCCGGGCTCGGTGCTCGCCGTCGGGGTGATGATGTGCTTCGCCGCGGTGGACAACGGCCTCAACGCGCTCTGGCAGATGGCCGGCGGCCAGCGCCTCGGCCCCGTGCTCGGCGGCTCCATCGCGGCACTGCTGCTGGCCTACCTGGTCCGCTTCCTGGCCGTCGCCGCGGGTCCGACCGGCAGCGCCCTCGAGCGGCTGCGGCCCAGCACCGTCGAGGCCGCCCGCAGCCTCGGGGCCCGCGGCGCCGATCTGCTGCGCCGCGTCTACTTCCCGCTGCTGCGGCCCGGCCTGCTCACCGCCGCCCTCCTCGTGCTGATCGAGGTGATGAAGGAGATGCCCGCGACCCTGCTGCTTCGGCCCTTCGGCTGGGACACCTTGGCGGTGCGCGTGTTCGAGTTCACTTCGGAGGGCGACTGGCGCCGGGCAGCACTGCCCGCGGTGACCCTGGTGCTCGCCGGCCTGCCGCCCGTGGCGTGGCTGGCGCGGCGCACGACCGCCCACGCCGACGGAGACTGACGGCAATGCCGGACACCCTGCTCAAGCTCGACGACATCGCCTGCCGTTACGACGCGCTGCTCGCCGTGGACGGCGTGTCGCTCGCCTTGAGGCGCGGCGAGATCGGCTGCCTGCTCGGACCGAGCGGCTGCGGCAAGACCACCGTGCTGCGGGTCGTCGCGGGCTTCGAGCCGCTGGCCCGCGGCGCTGTCCGCCTCGAGGGCCGGGAGATCGCCACCCCCGCCGGCGGCCTTCCCCCCGACCAGCGCGGCGTGGGCATGGTCTTCCAGGACTACGCGCTGTTCCCACACCTGCGCGCCGTGGAGAACGTCGCGTTCGGCCTGCGCGAGGGCTCCCGGCGCGACCGGCGCCGCACGGCCGCGGCCCTTCTCGACCTCGTCGGCCTCGGCGGCATGGCCGAGCGCTATCCGCACGAGTTGTCGGGCGGCCAGCAGCAGCGGGTCGCGCTGGCCCGGGCCCTCGCCCCCCGGCCGAGGCTCGTGCTGTTCGACGAGCCCTTCTCGAACCTCGACGTCGACCTGCGCGAGCGGCTGGGGCTGGACGTCCGCCGGCTGCTCAAGGCCCAGGGGATCGCCGCGGTCTTCGTCACCCACGATCAGCACGAGGCCTTTCTGCTCGGCGACCGCATCGGCGTCATGCGCGAGGGCCGCCTGCTGCAGTGGGACAGCGCGTTCGCGCTCTACCACCAGCCCGCCGACCGGTTCGTCGCCGACTTCGTCGGCCAGGGGCGCCTGGTGCCCGGCCTGCTGCGCGCGCCGGACACCGTCGAGACGCCCCTCGGGCTCATTCGCGGGAACGTCGCCTACCACTGGGCGCCGGGCAGCCGGGTGGATCTGCTGCTGCGCCCCGACGACGTGGTGCCGGACCCGGCCGGCCCGGTCGAGGGCGAGGTCGTCGCACGCGCCTTCAAGGGCGCCGAGACCCTGTACACCCTGCGGCTGGCGGACGGCACCGAGGTCCTGTGCGAGGTGCCGAGCCGACTGGATCACCCGGTCGGGGCGTCGCTGCGGGTGCGGGCGGACGTCGACCACCTCATCGCCTTCCCGCACTGAATCGACCTCCGGCGGTCCAAGGGCTGGAGCAGGCGGAAAGCCGGGGCTATGCTGCGCGACTTCGCGCGGCGCCCCCGGACCGCCGCCAGACGGACTCGAAGGAACCAGCGGACCATGAAGCTCACGCAACGCACGGTTGGCCGGCTCGCCGGCGCGCTCCTCCTCGCCGCCAGCTCCGCACAGGCGGCGGTCTACCCCCTGCCGCCCCCGGGCGAGTCGATCATCGGCGAGGTCGTCGCGCTTCCCGGCGAGCGCCGCGACACGCTGTCCGACGTCGCGCGGCGCTACAACGTCGGCTGGGACGCGATCCGCCAGGCCAACCCCGGGGTCGACGCCTGGATGATCGGCTCCGACGTTCCAGTGCTGCTGCCGACGCAGTACATCCTCCCCAGCGGGCCCCGCCAGGGGATCGTCCTCAACATCGCGGAGATGCGCGTCTACTACTACCCGCCCGGCGGCCGCGACGTGATCACCTACCCCGCGAGCATCGGCCGCATGGACTGGCGCACCCCGCTCGGCCCGACGACCATCGTGCGCAAGCAGGCCGACCCGGTGTGGAACCCGCCCGCCTCGATCAAGCGCGAGCACGCGGAAAAGGGCGACTTTCTGCCCGACACGGTCCCGGCCGGCGACGACAACCCGCTCGGCCGGCACGCGCTCTACCTCGGGAGGTCCGGTTACCTCATCCACGGCACGAACCGGCCCTTCGGCATCGGCATGCGCGTGACGCACGGCTGCGTGCGGCTCTACCCCGAGGACGTGGAGGACCTGTTCAGGCGGGTCCCGGTCGGCACGCAGGTCCTGATGATGGATCAGCCGTTCAAGGCCGGCTGGAAGGACAACGTCCTTTATCTGGAGGCGCACCCCGCCTTCGACGAGGAGGGCGAGCCCAAGCCGCACGGCGACATCTCGGCGGTGCGCAAGGTGGTCAACGAGGCGGTCGCGGGCCAGCCGCACTCCCGGATCGACTGGAGCGAGATCGAGGCGATTGCCCGTCAGTCGAACGGCATGCCCACCGCCACCTCGATCACGCGCACCCACGCCGTCGCGACCCGCCCGCCCGCCGGCGCGACGGCGTCGGCCCCCGCCGCGCCGACCGCCGCGGCGAAGCCCCGGCCGGCCACCGCGGCGCGTCCGCAGCCCGCGGCGACAAAGACCGCGAAGCGCTGACGGCGGCGCGTCGCCGCCGGGCGCCAAAAAAGAAACACCCCGCCGAAGCGGGGTGTCTCGTCGTGAGCGAGGCGGGCGAGCCCGCCGCGATCACTTGTACATCGACTTCTTGAACATCTTGTCCAGCTTGGCGCTGTTGTCGGCGCAGCACTGGGAGGCGGAGTCCGCCTTCTTCATCGCCATGTCGGCGGTCTGCTGGGCCTTGGTCGCCATCGCCTTCGCCTCGTCGACCGAAGCGGTGGTGGCGCAGCCGGAGAGGAGCAGGGCACCGGCAGCGGCGCCGGCCATCAGGGTCTTGGAGAACATGGGTATCGATACCTCACAAATGATCGAACGGGCACGTTGTTCGCCCGGCCCGGGCCGGACGGTTGGGCACTTTACCACCACTGCCGCCATCAGGCCATCCACCGGCCGGCCCGGCCTCAGTGGCTCGTTCCGGCGGACCGGGTGAGCTTGTTGTGGAGGTTGTACTTGCCCACCGGCTTGCGCATCGGGATCCGCTTGACCTCCTGCAGGGTCGCGGCGTCGTACACGACGAGCGCCCCGTCCATCTCCCACAGGCTCGCCAGCGCGTAGCGCCCGTCGCGCGTGAACTCGACGTGGGCGAGCGTCTTGCCGGGCTCCGCCGTGAGGCGCGCCACGACCTCGAGCGAGGCCTTGTCGATCACCTGCAGGGTGTCCTTGCGCGCGCCCATCATGGAGTCGACCCAGGCGTACGGCGTCCGCTCGTGGCTGCGCAGGAAGAACCCCGGCCCGAGCGTGGGGATCTGCTTCAGGACCCGCCAGTCCCGCATGTCGATGACCGTGAGCGTGCCCTCGCTGATGTTCGGCGTCGCCATCACCGGCCGGCCGTCGACCTCCCAGGTGATGCCCGAGGCGAGGTGCGGCATGCCCGGCAGGTCCAGGTCGGCGATCCTGCGCCGCACGTCGAGGTTGACGACCTGCCCGCGCGCCGCGGCCCGCGACGCGCCGATGACGTTGCGATAGGAGGGGTCGAAGAAGAAGTCGTCGAGCACCGCGTCGAGCCGCGTGCGACGCGGATTGAGGTAGCCCGGTTTCGCGACCCCCTCGCCCATCTTGTAGTCGTGCACGAAGCCGTCGTGGATCGGCTCCGCGGCCGGGTCGTAGCTGATCTCCCACAGCTCCGGGATGTCCTTCATCGCGACGACGAAGCTGCGGCGCGGCGCCGCGTCGTACACGGCCGAGACGCGCGAGGTCTTCCCCTCCAGATCGGCGGCCGGGTACACGCGCTCGAGGCCGAGGTCGGCGTCGAGCAGCACGAGCGTGCGCGGCAGGTAGTTGGCGACCAGCACGTGCCTGCCGTCGGCCGACACCGCGAGGTTGCGCGTATTGAGCGCCACGCGCACCTCGGCGACCGTCGCGAGGTTCCACAGGTCGAACTTCGACACCCAGCCGTCGCGCGAGGCGAAGTAGACATAGCGGCCGTCCGGCGAGAACTTCGGCCCGCCGTGCAGCGCGTAGCGGGAAGGGAACCGGTGGATCGGCTCGAGCCGGTCGCCGTCGAGGATCGAGACGTGGTGGTCGCCCTGCTCGACGACGATGAAGAGGTTCATCGGGTCCGCCGCGTACTGCGGGCGGTCCGGCAACGTGCCCGGCGCGTGGTGAACGAGACGAGACGCGACGATCTGCGCCTCGCTCCAGTCCGGCGGCGGCGCCACCGGCGCGTAGACCCACTGCGCGAGCGCCTCGATCGCCTCGGGCGCCAGCCGGTCCGCGAAGCCCTGCATCTGCGTGGCGGCGCGGCCGGCCGTGATCACCTTGACGGCCTCGGCCTTCCTGAGCCGCTCGAGGCTCTCGGGGAGCAGCGCGGGACCCATCGCACCGAAGCGGTCGGGCCCGTGGCAGCTCGCGCAGTGCTGCTGGTAGTCCGCGGCCGGGTCGGCGCCCGCAGCGGGGCAGAGCAGCGCCAGGGCGAGCGCCATCACGAGGCGGACCGCGCTCACCGGGGCCACCGCGGCGCGTCCCCGCTCATCGGCCGACGCCCGCCGCGGGGCGCGTCCAGGGGGTGACCTCGACCCGCGGCCCCGACCCGGCCACGCCGATCTCCTCGTCGCTCAGGTAGCACGCCGGATCCTCCGCCCACGGGTCGCCGGTCAGCTGCTGCGCGCGCACCCGGGTGTTGCCGTTGCAGATGGCGAGGTGGCGGCAGGCACCGCAGCGCCCCGTCACCGGCCGCGGGCGCTGCTTGAGGCCGGCCATCAGCGGATCCGACACGTCCTGCCAGATCGCCGAAAAAGGTCGCTGCCGCACGTTGCCGAGGCGGTGGTGCCACCACATGGTGTCGGGGTGCACGTTGCCCTCGTTGTCGATGTTCGCGACGTTCACGCCCGACGCGTTGCCACCCCACTGCCGCAGGCGGGCCTCGATCTGCCCGGCCATCGCCGGAAACCGCGCGCGCACCCAGTGCAGCAGGTAGACGCCGTCGGCGTCGTTGTTGCCCGTGACGAACTCCCTGGCGGCGCCGCGGCTCGCGTGCGTCCAGGCCGTTTCGAACAACAGGTCCATCGCCGCCCGCGTCGTGCGGTGGCGCGCGTCGTCCGCGCGGTGCTTGTTGCCGCGGCCGGCGTAGTTGAGGTGCGAGAAATAGAACTTGTCGATGCCTTCGGCGTCGAGCAGGCGCAGCAGGGCGGGCAGGTCGTGCGCGTTGTCCTCGGTCATCGTGTAGCGCGCGCCGACGCGCACCCCGCGGTCGCGGCACAGGCGCAGGCCCGCGAGCGAGAGGTCGAAGGCCCCCTCGCGCCCGCGGAAGCGGTCGTGCGTCGCGCGCAGGCCGTCGAGGCTGATGCCGACGTAGTCGAAACCCGCCCGCGCGATGCGGTCCGCCATCGGCGCGTCGACGAGCGTGCCGTTGGACGACAGCCCCACGTAGAAGCCCATCGCCTTGGCGCGCGCCGCGATCGCGAAGAGGTCCGGCCGCAGCAGCGGCTCGCCGCCGGAGAGGATCAGCACCGGCACGCCGAAGCCACGCAGGTCGTCCATCACGGCGTGGACCTCCCCGGTCGTGAGCTCGCCCGGAAAGTCCTTGTCCGTCGAGATCGAGTAGCAGTGCCGGCAGGTCAGATTGCAGCGCCGCACGAGATTCCAGATGACGACGGGGCCCGACGGCGCGCCGCGCGTGCGGCGCGGCGCACGGCCGGCGATCGCTTCCATGAACTGCGACACGCGGAACATCGTCACCTCGTCCCGGTGACCCCGGCGTCCGCGCGCTCGCGCGGCAGCCGCAGGCCGGTCTTCTTCAGGATCCGCGTGCTGTAGAGCACGTCGTGCCCGTGACAGGCATCGCCGAGCAGCGCAGCGATCGCGGCGACCTGCGCCTCGACCGCGTCGCGCGTGCGGCCGTGCACCATCGCGAACAGGTTGTAGGGCCAGAGCGGGAGGCGACGCGGCCGCCGGTAGCAGTGGCTGACGCCGTCGAGCGCCCCCACCGCGGCACCGAGCGCATCGACCCGCTCGTCCGCCACGTCCCACACGGACATGCCGTTCGCCGTGTAGCCGAGCGCGTAGTGGTTCGGCACCGCGCCGATGCGGCGGATCACGCCACGGGCGAGCAGCGAGGCGAGCCGCCGCTGCACCTCCCCGGCCTCGACGCCGAGCCGCTCCGCGATCGCGTGGTACGGGCGCGGCACCAGCGGCAGCCCGGCCTGCGTCGCCAGCACCAGCCGCCGGTCCAGGTCGTCGAGCGCCACCGCGCGTTCCCTGCCGTTCATCAGGCCACCAGCCGCAGCGCGACGAAGTACTCGCGCTCCTTGGGAAACAGGTGCAGCACGAGCCCCGTCGCGGCCTCGATCGCGCGGGCGACGTCGTCGACCCGCTGCAGCGACTCGGCCGCGAGCACGAGCCACATGTTGAGCCGGTGCTCGCGCCGGTAGTTGTGGGCCACTTCGGGGAAGGCGTTCACCTGCCCGGCCACCCGCTCGAAGTCGGCCTCCGGCACCGCGAGCGCGGCGAGCACGAAGCTGCCCCCCATGCGCTCCACCTGATAAAGCGGACCGAAGCGCGTCAGCACGCCGTCGTCGAGCAGGCGGCGCAGGCGCGCGAGCAGCGCCTCGGCGGTCAGCCCCAGCGGCCCGGCCACCGCCGCGTAGGGCTCGTCGCACACCGGAAAGCCGTCCTGCAGGGCGTTGACGATGCGCCGGTCGATCTCATCCACGGCCCGCCCCTCCGGCGCTCAGATAGCGCGCGCCCGACTGCTTGAAGCGCCGCCGGCTGAACAGCAGCGCGTGCGGGTGGCCGTCGAGGCCCGCGCGCGCGCCGAGCTCGCGCACCTGCGCCTCCACCGCGCCGCGGTCGCGGCCGTGCACCATGCAGAAGAGGTTGTACCGCCAGTGCGGAAGGTCGCGGTCGCGCCGGTAGCAGAGCGTGACGTCGCCCGTCGCCGCGAGGCGCCGGCCAGCCGCCGACACCGCCGCGTCGGGCACGTCCCACACGGCCATCGCGTTCGCCGCGTACCCGAGCTCGTGGTGCCGCACCACCACCCCGAAGCGCTTGAGCAGACCGCGCGCGAGCCAGCCGGCGATCCGCGCGCGCACGTCCGCTTCCCCGAGGCCGCAGCGCATCGCGAGCCGCGCGTAGGGCTGCGGCACCAGTTCGAGCCCGTCCTCGAGCGCCGCCATCAGCCGCCGCTCGGCGTCGTCCAGGGTCACGGGGCCGGCGGCCGGCGCGACCACCGGCTCGGACCAGCGGTGACCGCCGCACAGGTCGAAGCCCAGGTCGATGTGGAACTCCTCGCGCAGCGGCAGCGTGACCAGCGGACAGCGGCTCTCGCGCCCGATGGCCGAGAGCGTCGCGGTCAGCACGTCGCCGTCGGGCGCGGTGACCACGAACCAGAGGTTGAAGGCGTGCTCCCGCTCGTAGTTGTGGTTGACCTGCGCGAGGGCGCTGACGCCGTCGGCGACGGCCTCGAGCCGGCCGGCGGGAACGGCGAGCGCCGCGAGCGTGCTGGCGCCGATGCGCCGTGGCGCGACCACCGCCCCGATCCGGCTGACGGCGCCCCGGCCCTTCAGAACGCGCAGCATCGCGAGCACCTCGCCCTCGCCGAGGCCGAGACGCTCGCCGACCCGCGCGAACGGCGCGGGCTCCAGCGGGAAGTCGCGCTGGAACTCGTTGAGGAGGCGCAGCTCGAGGGCGTCCATCTCAGAAGCCGATCCGGCCCGCGCGGGCCGTGAAGAAGATGCCGCTGGGGCTTCGCGCCGGCAGCTCGGCCAGCGTGGCGAAGCTCTGCGTGTCGAGCACGCGCACCCGGTCGTCGTCACGGGCGGAGAGCCACACGGCCTCCCCGCGCGGGGTGAACTCGAGGTGCAGGATGGCCCGCCCCGGCTCCAGGGTGCGCACGACCGCCTGCTCGAGGGTGTCGATCACCTGCACGACGCCGTTGTCGGGCAGCGCGAAGTTCACCCACACCTGCCGGCCGTCGGGCCGCGCCATGACGAACACCGGCTGGCCGCGCACCGGGATGCGGCCGACCTCCTGCCAGGTGGCCGTGTCGACCACCAGCACCTCGTGGCGCCCCACCGCGGGCAGGTAGGCGTGGCGGCCGGCGACGGCCCAGCCGCGCAGGTGCGGCATCTTGTAGACGGGCAGCTTCTCCTCGCCGCGGCCATAGCCGCCCAGGATGCGGCGCACGCCCTGCTCGGGGCGCCACAGGTCGAGCAGCGCGACGCCGTCCTCGCCGAACAGACCGGCGAGGAAGTAGCGGCCATCCGGCGTCACGAGCCCGTCGTAGGGGTGGCGGCCGACGTCGCGGAACCGGGTCACCTGCGGCCGGCGCGGGTCGGTCACGTCGGCCACCCAGATCTCGCCGGCGTCGTAGAGCGCGAACACGAAGCGGTTGCCCGGCGCGTCGGCCAGCCCCACGACCTTCGAGCGCGCGCCCTGGTCACCGTACACGGCGGGGATGTCGGCGAGCAGCTCGAGCGTCTGCGCATCGAAGAGCTTCACGCCGCCGGGATCATAGTTCTGCGCCGCCACGATGCGGCCGTCCTGCGAGATCGAGCCGCCGATGGAGTTGCCGGCCTGGATCACCCGCCGGTCGATGCGCTGCGTGAGCAGGTCGACCTTCGTCAGGCCGCCGTCGCGGCCGAAGACGTAGGCGTAGCGCCCGTCGCGCGAGTAGACGACGTGCGCGTGCGACAGATCCCCGAGCCCCTCGACCGCGCCGAGGCTCGCGCGCGCCGTGGTGTCGACGACCTGGACGCGGCCCGAGGCACGCTCGATCACGACGCCGAGGTCGGCCGTGCCGCGCAGCGGAGCGCCGTCCGGCGCCTCGCCCGCCTGCAGGGCAACGGACAGCGCGAGCGCCGGCAGCCCCGCCACCCACCGCGCGATCGGTCGCCTCAAGCGCATCGGCAGCACCGCCCCATCGCGATCATCGTTCGGGAAACCCTTCCAGCAGGCGATCGACGATCCACTGCGCCTCCGCCGCGTCGAGGAACGGCTGCCAGGGGGGCATGGGCGTGCCCGGGCGGCCGTGAAGTATCGTCTGCACCATTGCCGCGGCCCCGCGCTCGCGCAGACGCTCGGGGAGCAGCGGCGGCCCCAGCCCCCCGGCCAGGGTCATGCCGTGGCAGGACCCGCAGTCCTGTCGCACGAGCCGCACCAGCTCGCGCTGGCGGTCGGCCGTGGGCTCGGCACTCGCCGCAGCCGCCGCGAGGACCAGCAGCCCCCCTGTCGCCCATCGATCGAATGCCATCTTCCCCGCGCGCTGCGCCAGGCTCGTGCGCCTTCCGCCCCCTCGGGGGCCGCAGCCCCCCGCCACCGGGAGGGTGGACGGGGAGGCGGCGGACCAAAGGGTCAGTAGACGTCGTGCTGCGTGTTGTGGACGTTGAAGTGCCCCGTCGGCGTGATCAGCTTGGGGTCCTTGATCACGGTCTTGAGCTTCAGCGTCTTGTCGTCGACGACGACCAGCGCGGACTGCTTGTCCTTCGCGCTCCAGACCGCGAACCACACCTCGTCGCCCGCCTGGTTGTACTCGGGCTGCACGACGCGCTTGGCACCGTCGTCGGTGAGGCCCGCCCACTCGGCGATCGGCAGCACCTGGAAGCCCTTGTCCAGGTTGTCGATGTCGTAGACGGCGACGCTCTGGCTGATCTTCGGATCCGGGTTGAGCGGCGTGTCGACGTACAGGTGCTTGGACTTCGGGTGCGTCTTGATGAACAGCGAGCCGCCGCCCTGCCCCTTCAGGGACTGCACCATCTTCCAGGCGTTGTCCTTGTGCTTCTCGGGGTCGGTGCCGATCAGCGCGATCGTCTCGTCGCCCAGGTGCCCGGTCGCCCAGACCGGACCGAACTTCGGGTGGACGAAGTTGGCGCCGCGGCCGGGGTGCGGGATCTTGCCGACGTCGACGAGGCCCGCGAGCTTGCCCTCCTTTGCATCGACCACCGCGACCTTGTTCGACTGGTTGGCGGCGACGAGGAAGTAGCGCTTGGAGGCGTCCCAGCCGCCGTCGTGCAGGAAGCGCGCGGCCTCGATCTCGGTCTCCTTGAGGTTCTTGATGTCCGAGTAGTCCACCAGCTTGATCTTGCCGGTCTCCTTCACGTTCACCACGAACTCGGGCTTGAAGTGCGAGGCGACGATGGAGGCGACGCGCGGCTCGGGGTGGTACTCCTGGGTGTCGACGGTCATGCCGCGCGTGCCGACGATCTTGATCGGCTCGAGCGTGTCGCCGTCCATGATCACGTACTGGGGCGGCCAGTAGGTGCCGGCGATCGCGTACTTGTCCTCGTAGCCCTTGAACTTCGAGGTGTCTACCGAGCGCGCCTCGAGGCCGACGCGGATCTCCGCGACGTTGTCCGGCTTCTCCATCCACAGGTCGATGAGGTTGATCTTGCCGTCGCGGCCGATCACGTACAGGTAGCGCCCCGACGCCGACAGGCGCGAGATGTGCACCGCGTAGCCGGTCTTCACGATGTTGATGATCTTCTTGGTGTCGCCGTCGATCAGCGCCACCTCACCCGTGTCGCGCAGGGTCGTCGAGAAGAGGTTGTCCAGGTTGTAGCTGTTCATCTTCTTGGTCGGCCGCTTCTCCGGCGGGACCAGGATCTTCCAGGTCGCCTTCATCTCCTTCATGCCGTACTCGGGCGGCTGCGGAGGCGTCTGCTGGACGTAACGGGCCATCAGGTCGACCTCGTCGTCCGTCAGCTCGCCCGAGGTGCCCCAGTTCGGCATGCCGGCCGGCGACCCGAACTTGATGAAGACCTTCAGGTACTCGGTGCCCTTGTCGAGCGTGATGTCCGGCGTGAGCGGCTTGCCGGTCGCGCCCTTGCGCAGCACGCCGTGGCAGCCGGCGCAGCGCTCGAAGTAGACCTGGCGCGCCTTGTCGAACTCCGCCTTGCTCATCGGCGGGGCCTTGGGGTTGACGTCCTGGTGCATCTCGACCCCGGCCAGGGGGGACGAGCCCGCCTGGTACTTGAGCTCCGCCTCGGTCACGCCCTTCTTGGCGGTGTCGGCGATCGCGGCGCCGATGGCCAGCGGCAGGGCGGCGGCGGTGATCGCTGCGAGGAATCTCTTGGTGTGCGTGCGCATGCGGGTTTCTCCCCTCGTCGTCGTTCAGGATTGGCTCGGCATCCTTTGACCCTGCCGGCGACGCAGGATTGGCCAGCCCCATGCCGCCTACCTTGATGGGCGTCATGGGTTGATATTTGTCAATCGGGTCGCCCGTCCGGCGCGGCGTTGACGCGGCAGGCGGCCGGGCGGTAAAGACGAGGACGACCGAGCCCGGGGGCGCAGGCCCCGAGGAGTGTCCATGCGCCGTACCGTTCCTTCGATCGTCCTGGCCACGCTCGTGCTGCTCACGGTGGCCGGCTGTGCGACCAACCCCGTCACGGGGCGCAGCCAGTTCATGATCGTCTCCGAGGAGTCGGCCATCCAGCAGTCGGGCCAGGCGTACTCCTCGCTGATCGGGCAGTACCGGCGGCAGGGGCGGGTGAGCGACGACCCGGCGCTCAACGCCCGGGTGCGCGGCATCACGCAGCGGGTCGTCGCCCAGGCCGTGCGCTACCGCCCCGAGACGGCGCGCTGGCAGTGGCAGATGCAGGTCGTCGAGGACCCGCAGATCAACGCCTTCTGCATGGCGGGCGGCAAGATGGCGGTCTACACCGGCCTCATCGAGAAGGTCAGGCCCACCGACGATGAGCTCGCCCAGGTGATCGGACACGAGGTCGCCCACGCCCTGTCGAATCACACGGCGGAGAAGATGTCGGTGGCGCAGGCCTCGCAGCTCGGCGCCGCGGTGCTCGGCGCCGTGGCGCAGTCGCGCGGCCTGCCGATCGGCTACGGCGAGACGCAGCTGCTCGCCTCGGTGGGCGTCCAGCTGCCCAACAGTCGAGCCGCCGAATCGGAGGCCGACCGGATCGGCATCGAGCTCGCGGCGCGCGCGGGCTACGACCCCAACGCCGCCGTGACCCTCTGGCAGAAGATGTCGGCGGCGAGCGGCGGCAGCGTGGAGTTCCTTAGCACCCACCCCGCGCCCGCGACCCGCATCGCGGAGCTGCGCGCCCTCGTGCCGCAGATGATGCCGCTCTACCTTGCGGGGCGAAGACCCGGCTAGGGCCGGGCGTCTTCGATTACCATGGGCGCATGGACGCGCTGCTCGAGGCCCGCGGGCTGGTCAAGGACTACCCCGGGGTGCGCGCTGTCGACGGCGTGAGCCTCGCCGTGCCGCGGGGTGCGTGCTTCGGCCTGCTCGGCCCCAATGGCGCCGGGAAGACGACGACGCTCGAGATGCTCGAGGGCATCACCCCGCCCACCGCCGGCGAGATCCGCTACAAGGGGCGCCCGCTCGACCGCCGTTACCGCGAGGAGATCGGCATCCAGTTCCAGGCGACGGCGCTGCAGGAGTTCCAGACGACGCGCGAGTCGCTCGACCTGTTCGCGCAGCTCTACGAGCGCAACGCCGACCTCGCCCACCTGATCGAGCGCTGCCAGCTCGGGACCTACCTCGACCGCGACACCCGCAAGCTGTCCGGCGGCCAGCGCCAGCGCCTGCTGCTCGCGATCGCGCTGGTGAACGACCCCGAGCTGGTCTTCCTCGACGAGCCGACGACCGGCCTCGACCCCCAATCGCGGCGCAACTTCTGGCAGCTGATCGACAGCGTGCGGCGGCAGGGCAAGACCGTCCTGCTCACCACGCACTACATGGAAGAGGCGAGCCAGCTCTGCGACACGGTCGCGATCGTCGACGGGGGCCGGCTCATCGCGCAGGGCGCCCCCGCGGCGCTGGTGGCGGAGCAGTTCCCCGGGACGCTGGTGCGCCTGCCGCGCGCCGCGCTGCCGTCCGGCACCGCCCTGCCCGACGGCGCCCAGG
This sequence comes from Gammaproteobacteria bacterium, assembly GCA_025458675.1. Lineage (GTDB taxonomy): Bacteria > Pseudomonadota > Gammaproteobacteria > Chromatiales > Chromatiaceae > JALORY01. Next base: position 33,779 of record JALORY010000006.1, read on the forward strand.
CGCGCGGCGAGACGATCGAGCTCTGCACCGCGGACGCCGAGCGCACCATGCACGAGCTCCTCGCCTCCGGCGTGCCGCTCGGCGAGCTGCAGGTCAGCGCCCCGACGCTCGAGGACGTGTTCCTCGCCCTGACCGGCCACGGCCTGCGCGGATGAGGCTGCGTCGCTTCCTCGCCGTCGTCGTCGCCCGCAACCGCGAGTTCTACCGCGACCGGACCTCGCTCGGCTGGAACCTGCTGTTCCCGCTCTTCACGGTACTGATCTTCGCCTTCATCTTCGGCGGCGGGCCGGCGGACCAGTACAAGGTCGGCGTGCTCGCGCCCGGCGGCGACCTCGCCGCGGCCCGCCACCCCTTCCTCCAGACGCCCTACGTGCGCTTCCTGGTCGTGACCGACGAGGCGGCGGGCGTCGGCAAGGTCGGCCGTCACCAGCTCGACCTGCTGCTCGACCTGCGCGGCACGCCGCGCTACTGGATCAACGAGGAGTCGGCGAACGGCCGACTCGCCGAGCAGCTCCTGCGCGGGGCCGTGAGCGCCGACGCGCCGATGCCGCCGCGCGAGGCGGTGCAGGGCCGCGTGGTCCGCTACGTGGACTGGGTGCTGCCCGGCGTGATCGCCACCAACATGATGTTCAGCTGCCTGTGGGGCGTGGGCTACGTGATCGTGCGCTACCGCAAGAACGGGGTGCTGCGCCGACTGCAGGCGACGCCGCTCGGGCCCTTCGAGTTCCTGGCGGCCCAGGTCGCGTCGCGCCTCCTCGTGGTGGCCATCGTCACCACCCTCGTCTACGTGCTCACCGATCTGCTCATGGGCTTCGCGATGCACGGCAGCCACCTCGTGCTCGCCCTGGTGTTCTTCGCCGGCGCGGCCTGCCTCGTCAGCATCGGCCTGCTCGTGTCCGTGCGCACGCGCAGCGAGGAGCTTGCCGACGGCCTGCTCAACCTGCTCTCGTGGCCGATGATGATCTTCTCGGGGGCCTGGTTCTCGCTCGAGGGGGCGCACCCGCTGGCGCAGGCCACGGCCCAGCTGTTCCCGATGACCCACCTGGTCGCGGCGGCGCGGCGCGTCATGCTCGACGGCGCCGGACTCGCCGACGTCGCGCCGGAGCTCGCGCTGCTCGCCGGCACCACCGTGATCCTCCTCGCGGTCGCGGCCAAGCTCTTCCGCTGGAGCTGAGCCCCCCGCCGGCCGTCAGCGCGCCGCGGGCGCGAGCACCGGCTCCGGCGGCAGCGCGGCGCGGGGGACGTCGCCGGCGACCAGCACGCGCGAGAGCGCCGAGCCGCTGGCCGGCCGCTCGTCCTTCCACGTGTTCTCCATGCCCTGCCGCTCGAAGGCGAGGCGGCCATAGCGCCCGTAGTGGGGCAGCTTGCGGGCCAGTGCGGCAATCGCGGCCTCGCCCTCGGCCCCCACGAACGCGAGCGGGGTCGGCGTGACCTCCGGGGCGACGAGGACCACGGCGTCCGCCGCCCGGCGCAGCGGGCGCCCCGCCGGCGCGGCGGTGCCCGCCGCCGGATCCAGCGCGTCGGCGGCGAGCCGCTTCGCCGCCTGCGGCGCGAAGCGGTTGTCCCAGCCGAGCACCCAGACGGCGCCCCGTTCCGGCAGCGTCGCGAGGTCACGGTCCCGCAGGATCTCGACGTTGCCGTAGCGCCGCGCCCACTGCGCGCCGAACGCGCGCCACGCCGCCTCGTCCGGCCCGGCCGGCACGACCAGCACCTGCCGGCCGGCGCCGGCGACCGAGCCGAGCGAGGGCGGCACCTCGCCCGGGGCGAGCCGGCGGAACGCGTCGAAGGCCGGGTCGACGTCGACGCGCAGGGGCTCGGCGTCGAGCTCGAGGCGCAGGACGGCCTCCCGGCCGCCGTCGAATCGGACCCGCGCCAGCTCGGCCTCCGGACGCCCGCGCACCGTGATCGCCACCGGCACGTCGAGGCGGAACGGCGCCTCGTCCTGCGCCTGGGCGAGCGTCAGCACGAGCCGGTGCCGTCCGCCGGCCGCCGGCTCGACCGCCGCGCCGACGATGCGCAGGTCCGGTGCGCCGGCCCGCTCCAGCCACTGCGCGCGCTCCGGGCCGAGGTCGCGGCCGCCCGCGGCGCCGAGATCGTCGAGCAGATCCGGAAAGCTCGCGCTGGTGTACAGACGCCGTGCCGCGAAGGCCCGCAGCCCGGCGAGGAACGCGGCGTCGCCGAGCTCGCGCCGCAGCGCGTGGAAGAACATGAGCGCCTTGCCGTAGCCGACCGCCTGGCTCGCGTCGTCGTGCCGGGCGCGGAACTCGCGCAGCGGGGCGTCGCGCCGCTCCGCCGCGAAGCTCTCGTAGCGCTGCAGCGCACCCCGGCGATAGTCGGCGCCGCGGCCGCGCGCCTCCTGGATGAGATAGTCCGCCAGGTAGGCGGTCAGCCCCTCGCTCCAATTACCCTCGCGGGGGTCGACGTACACGCCGTTTCCCCACCAGTTGTGCAGCAGCTCGTGCGGCAGCGACGAGTCGAGGATGAACGGCAGGCGCAGCACGCGCGAGCCGAGCAGCGTGAACGACGGCATGCCGTAGCCGGTCTCCCAGCGGTTCTCGACGACGGCGAACTTGGTGTAGGGATACGGCCCGAGCAGCCCGCGGTACAGCGCGAGGTAGCGCGCCACGGCGTCCAGGTAACGCTGCGCGAGCGCCGGGTCGGGCGCGCGCAGGTAGACCTCCGCGTCGACGCCGTCCGCCGTCTGCGCGTAACGGTGGAGCGGCCCGGCCACGAGGTACACGTCGTCCTGCGGCGCAGGCTCCGACCAGCGCACGCCGCCGGGGATCGGGCTGCGCCGACCCTGGCTCACCGCCTCCCAGCCGGCCGGCAGGCCCGTGACGTCCAGCTCGAAGCGGGCCAGGGCGTCGCCGAAGCGCGGCACCCAGGTCGAGGCGCCGTCGAGGTACACGCCTTCGGGCCCGAGTGCCGCCTCGGGCATGCCGTGCTCGCTGTGCCGTGCGCCGGCGCCCACGGTGCCGGCGTAGCGGAGCACGACCTCGGCGCCGGGCCTGGGCAGCACCAGGCCGTAGGTCTTCACGCCGTCCCGCGACAGCAGTGGCCGGTCCAGGGTCGCCCCCTCGGCCTCGACCTCGAGTCCGGCGGCCAGTTGGAAGCGCAGGCGGTTGCCCCAAGATTCGGGCAGACTGAGGCGGTCCACGACCGACAGACGGCCCGCTTCGGGATCGAGACGGACCGCGAGCCGATGCTGCACGGCGCCGCCCGGCTCGCTCGCGACAGACCACCCCGCGTGCAGCAGCAGTACGGACGCGGCCCAGGCAACCAACCAGCGGACGGCGACGATGCTGCGCACGCTCATGACTCTCTCTCCCGGCTGTTCCCGCGGGGCCGCCCCCGCCGTGCTGCTCGCCGCCGCCGTGCTCGCGAGCGGCTGCGCGATCGCAACCGACGATGTCGGGGCGCGTGCCGCGCCGGACAAGGCCGCAGCGCCGCCGGCGGGCGCCTGGATCGACCTCGCGAGCGTACAGCCGATGGACAAGCTGGCACAAAAGCTGGCAGACCGGCGCGTGGTCCTCGTCGGCGAGACTCACACCCGCTACGACCACCACCTGCAGCAGCTCGCGATCCTCAAGGCGCTGCACGCCAGGCACCCGAAGATGGCGCTCGGCGTCGAGTGGTTCCAGCAGCCCGCGCAGCCGCACCTCGACGACTACGTCGCGGGGCGGATCACCGAGGCCGAGATGATCGAGCGGACGGGTTACTTCGACCGCTGGCGCTTCGACTACCGCCTCTATCGGCCCGTGCTCCAGTACGCCAGGGAGCACGGCATCCCGATCGTCGCGCTCAATGCGCCCGTCGAGCTCACCAACCGGATCTCCGAGGTCGGCGTCGAAGGCCTGACCGCCGAAGAGCGCGCGGGCCTGCCCGACATCGACCGGAGCAACACCGACTACGCACGCTACCTCAGGCGCTTCTTCGACCAGCACCCGGGCGAGCGCCGCAACTTCGACCGCTTCCTCGACGTGCAGCTGACCTGGGACGAGTCGATGGCGGAGCGCGCCGCGACCTACCTCAAGCAGAACCCCGACCGGCACATGGTGCTCATGGCGGGCAGCGGACACCTGGCCTATCGCTGGGGCATTCCGGACCGCCTCAAGCGACGGCTGCCGGGCACGCCCATGGCCACGGTCCTGTTCGACGACGGCTCGCCCGCGAACCCGCGGGTCGGCGACTACCTCGTGTTCTCGCCGGAGCAGACGCTGCCCGCGGCGGGACTGCTCGGGCTCTACCTCGACACCACGCCGGAGGGCGTCAAGGTCAAGGGCATGGCGGAGGACAGCGCGGCCGGCGCCGCCGGGATCAAGGACGGCGACCTGCTGCTCGCGATCGACGAGCAGCCGATCGGCAGCTACGCCGCGCTGCGCATGGCGATGATCGAGCGGCGGCCGGGCGAGCGGATCAACCTGCGCTACCAGCGCAAGCCGATGTGGGGCAGCCCGGGCGAGAAGACCGTCGAGGTCGTGCTGCGCTAGCCGGCCGATGCCGAAGATCGTCGTCGACCCCGACTCGCGCTCCCTCGCCGAGCACCCCGCGGTGGTGAAGGGCGCGCGGCGCCGCGCCCGGTTTCCGGCCGGCTGCGTCACCGCCGTCGCCGACGAGGCGGCGGCGCGGGCCGGCGCGAATCCCGCCCGGAACCTGCACGCCGCCGTGGTCTACGGCCCGTCCACCTCGTCCGAGGGCCTGCAGGTCTACTACCTGGTGCGCTGGCTCGACTGAGCCGGCTTGAAAACCGGCCCGCAAGCCCTATTTTCCCGTCGCGGGCGCCGCAAGGGCCCGCACGACCGGCGGTTCGCAAGAACGCCAACCCGCATATTGCTCTATGAGGATATGACCATGACGAACATCGACTTCTCCCCCCTGTTCCGCACCATGATCGGCTTCGACCGCCTCGCTTCGGCGATGGAGAGCGCCTCGCGCGCGGACGCCGGCGGCTACCCCCCGTACAACGTGGAGGTTACCGGCGAGGACAAGTACCGCATCACCATGGCGGTCGCCGGGTTCCGCGACAGCGAGCTCGACGTCCAGGTAAAGGACACCATCCTGACCGTGACCGGGCAGAAACAGGAAGAGGACAAGGGCCGCAAGTTCCTGTACCGCGGCATCGCCACGCGCGGCTTCGAGCGCCAGTTCCAGCTGGCCGACTACGTCCGCGTGGCGGGCGCCGAGCTGCGCGACGGCCTGCTCAACATCGAGCTGGTCCGCGAAGTGCCCGAGGCGATGAAGCCGCGGCGCATCGAGATCCGCAGCGACGACCAGCGCGTGATCGAAGGCCGCGTCGAGAAGGCGGCCTGACGGGCGGAACGCGGGGCCGGGCGCACCGCCCGGCCCCTTTCGTGCCCCGCGGCCGCTCGCCGTGCGGGCAGGCGGACGTCAACGCAGCCAGTCCAGCGACAGAACGACCATGCGACTCGCCCCCTTCGCCCTGATTGCGACGATCGCCGCGGCGACGCCGGTCGTCGGGGCGGCGCTGCCCGCCGCGGTGGACGGCCAGCCCCTGCCCAGCATTGCGCCGATGCTCGATCGCGCGACGCCGGCCGTCGTGAACATCTCGACCGTGACCGCGCTGCGCGCCGAGGAGCATCCCCTGCTGCGCGACCCGGTCTTTCGTCGGTTCTTCGACCTGCCGAAACGACAGCAGCGCCGCGAGAGCAGCAGCCTCGGCTCGGGCGTGATCGTCGACGCCCGCAAGGGCCTCGTGCTCACCAACCACCACGTGATCGACAAGGCGGACGAGATCAGCGTCACGCTGAAGGACGGGCGCAAGCTCAAGGCGACGGTGGTGGGCAGCGACGCGGAAACCGACGTCGCCGTGCTGCGCATCCCGGGCGAGGGGCTCACCGCGCTGCCGCTCGCCAACTCGGAGCACCTGCGCGTCGGCGACTTCGTGGTCGCGATCGGCAACCCCTTCGGCCTCGGCCAGACCGTCACCTCGGGCATCGTCAGCGCCCTGGGGCGGACGGGACTCGGGATCGAAGGCTACGAGAGCTTCATCCAGACCGACGCGTCCATCAACCCGGGCAACTCGGGCGGGCCGCTCGTCAACCTGCGGGGCGAGCTCGTCGGCATCAACACCGCGATCCTGGCGCCGAGCGGCGGCAACGTCGGCATCGGCTTCGCGATCCCGGTGAACATGGCGCGGGCGATCATGGACCAGATCGTCGAGCACGGCGAGGTGCGCCGTGGCCTGTTCGGCATCAGCGTGCAGGACCTGACGCCCGACCTGTCGAAGGCGCTCGGCGTCGACCTCGCGCGCGGCGCCGTCGTATCACAGGTCGAGCCCAACAGCGCCGCGGCGCGCGCCGGCCTCGGCGTCGGCGACGTGGTCGTGGCGCTGAACGGCCGCGAGGTGACGAGCGCTGCCGAGATGCGCAACGAGCTCGGCCTGCTGCGCGTCGGCAGCCGGGTGGCGATCGACGTCGTCCGGGAGGACCGGAAGCTCTCGCTGTCGGCCCGCCTCGCGGATCCGTACGAAAGCTTCGTCAAGGGCCGCTCCGTGGCGGCGCAGTTCGAGGGCGCGATGCTGGGCGAGACGGTCGACGAGTCGGCGCTCGGCCGCCTCGAGGTCGTCGCGGTCGGCCGCGTCGAGCCGGATACCCCCGCGTGGGAGATGGGACTGCGCGAGGGCGACGCGATCTTCGAGGCGAACAAGCAGCGGCTCAAGGGCCTCGAGCAGCTGCGCAAGCTCGCGCGCAGCGCCGAAGGCCTCTACATGCTGCGGCTGCGGCGCGGCAACCAGCTGCTGCTGGTGATGGCGCGCCGCTGAGCGCCTCGCGCTGACGGTGCCTCCGTCATTGCGAACCGCGAGGCCGAAGGCCGTGGCGGGAAGCAATCCATCGTCTTTGCGAGGCCCCCCCCGTCGTCTTTGCGAGGCCGAAGGCCGAAGCAATCCA
>JALORY010000104.1 GCA_025458675.1 Gammaproteobacteria bacterium
CGCCTGGGACGCGTACCACGTCGCCTTCTTCGGGGCGCTCTACGGCGTCCTCGCCACCGTGGCCGGGACGCTCGCGTTCGCCGCCTGGCGGGCCTGGCGGGACGCCCGCGTCGGGCGCGCGGCCGCGATCGCGTGGCACGCCGACTTCGAGGAGATGCCGCCCTCGGCGCGGCCGTGCCGCCACCAGCTCACGGGCGAGGCCCCCGGGCGCGCGTGCGCGAACGGCTTCGACTGCCGGCACTGCGCCGAGCACGCCCGTCTCGAGGCCCTGCGGCGGGATCTCCCGACCCGCTCGGCCGCGGACACGGTCGTCCACTACGGCTTCGACCTGCCTCTCGACCGCCTGTACCACCGGGGCCACACGTGGGTGCGCGAGGAGGCGGACGGCACCCTCACGGTCGGCCTCGACGACCTCGCCCGGCGCCTCGTCGGGACGCCGGAGACGGTCGAGCTGCCGCGCGCCGGCGACCGGCTGGAGGTGAACGGCCCCGCGGGCCGGCTCACCACGCACGGCAAGGACGTGCGGGTCCTCTCCCCGGTCGAGGGAACGGTCGTCGAGGTGCAGGGGGAGGGCGCGGCGACCACCCTGCGCGTCGACCCCGGCGGCACGCCCGACCTGCGGCACCTGCTCTCCGGCCGCGAGGCCCGGGCGTGGGCCCTGCGCGAGCTCGAGCGCCTGCAGGCGGCGGTCGGCTCGGGCGCCCTCGGCGCCGCGCTGGCCGACGGCGGCGAGCTGGTCGCGGACGTGGGCGCGGCGCTCCCGCCCGAGCGGTTCGACGCGGTGCTCGGCGACATGCTGCTCGAGCCGTAGCGCCCGGTCGTGACGGCTCACGACATCGCGTGAGCCGTCGTCGCGGGGCCGGACCCCCGTCCGTGCAAGTGCCGCAGAACCGGGCCCCGGGGTGCACGTCCGCGGTGGCGCGCGTCTTGCCACACGGACCGCCATGAGCACCAAACATGCGGTGGCCGCCCTGGCGGCATTCTCGATGGCGGCGTTCGCTCCCGCGGCCCCGACGGCGGCGATCGACCCGGCGGCCACCAAGGCCCTGCACGACATGGGGGCGTACCTGCGCACGCTGAAGGCGTTCCAGGTCCGCGCCGTCACGACGGACGAGGACGTGCTGGACGACGGCCAGAAGGTCCAGTACGAGGGCACGGCCGACATCCTGGCGCGCATGCCGAACGGCATTCGCGCGGAGGTGGTGAACGACCGTCACGAGCGGCTCTGGCTCTACGACGGGAAGAGCTTCACCTTGTACGGGAAGAGGTTGAACTTCTACGCCACGGTCGCGGCCCCGCCCACGATCGGCCAGCTCGCCGACACGCTCGACGAGCAGTACGGCCTCGGCGTGCCGCTGGCCGATCTGTTCCGCTGGGGGCAGCCGGGCTGGAGCACCGACGCCGTCACCTCCGCCATCGACCTCGGCCCGAGCGTCGTCGGCGGCACCACCTGCCAGCAGTACGCGTTCCGGCAGGCGGGAATCGACTGGCAGGTGTGGATCCAGAAGGGTGACTACCCGCTGCCGCGCAAGCTCGTGATCACGACGACGACGGACGAGGCGCGGCCGCAGCACACGGCCACGTTCAGCTGGAACCTCGCGCCGTCCTTCAACGACGGGGCGTTCGCGTTCGACCCGCCGGCCGGCGCCGGACGAGTGGTTCTGGCGAAGGCGGTCGACGAAGCCGCGGGCAAGTAGGAGGCTCTCGATATGAACTACGGCAAGACCGTCTCGCTCGCGCTGTCGCTCGCCCTCGTGGGGGTGGCTGCGCCGTCCGGGGCCGACCGCGTGCGCGCCCAGTCGCGCCAGAGCGTGAACGTCAACCGGAACACGAACGTGAACCGCAACGTCAACGTGAACGTCGACCGCGACGTCCACGTCCACGGCGGCTACTACGGCGGCGGCTGCTGCTACTACAACCCGCACCCGGTCGCGACCGCGGCGGCGGTCACGGCGACGGCGATGGTGACTGCGGCGGTCGTGGGCTCGATCGTGAACACCCTGCCGGCGGGCTGCGCGACGGTGATGGTGAACGGCTTCGCCTACCAGCAGTGCGGCAGCTCGTGGTACCAGCCGCGAATCTCGGGCAGCACCACGACGTACGTGGTCGTCAACGCTCCCCGGTAGGCTCCGCGGGCGGGGAGATGACGTTCCGGATCACCTCCGAGCCGAAGACGACGACGGACGGCGACGGCGTGCTGCGCCTCGCCGGCCGTCTCGGCGCGGCGGAGGTGCCGGTGCTCGAGGAGTCGGCCTCCCTCGGCGTCCGAGCGCTCGACCTGTCGGAGCTCCTCTGGTCCGACGAAGAGGGAGTCGCCGCCCTGCGACGGCTCCGCGGCCGCGGCATCGAGCTGCGGAACGCCTCCGTCTACCTCGGCATCCGGCTCGGCTGAGGGCGCTCGAGGCCCAGCCGCTTCATCCGGGACCGCAGGGTGTTCGGGTGCACGGCCAGCACCTCGGCCGCGCCGCCCGGACCGTTGATCCGCCAGCCGCAGCGCTCGAGCACCGCGCGGACGTGGTCGCGAGCCACGGCGTCGAAGCGGTGGTCCTCGGCCGGCGCGGCGGCGGCGGGTGGCGTCTGCGGGATCACGGCGCGCGGCCCCGAGCCCGGCAGCACGCCGGGCGCCGAGCGGAGCGGGTCGTCCAGGCGCAGCGTCTTTCCCGGGGAGAGGATGACCGCCCGCTCGAGGACGTTCTGCAGCTCCCGCACGTTTCCCGGCCAGTCGTAGGCGACGAGCGCGTCCATCACCTCGCGGGGGATCTGCTCGATGTGCCGGCCGAGCTTCGCCTGCCGGCGCTCGATGAAGGACCACGCGATCAGGGGGACGTCCTCCCGCCGTTCGCGCAGGGGCGGGATCGCGATGGGGAAGACGCTCAGGCGGTAGTACAGGTCGCGCCGGAAGCGCCCCTCCGCCATCGCGCGCTCGAGGTCCTGGTTGGTCGCGGCCACGAGACGCACGTCCACCTTGCGCGGGCGCGTCGAGCCGAGCCGCTGCACCTCGCCGTCCTGCAGCACGCGCAGCAGCTTCGACTGCAGCTCCACCGCGAGGTCGCCGATCTCGTCGAGGAAGAGCGTCCCCCCGTCGGCCAGCTCGAAGCGGCCGGGGTGAGCGGCCACCGCTCCCGTGAAGGCGCCCCTCTCGTGGCCCAGCAGCTCCGTCTCGATCAGGGTGGCCGGCAGGGCGGCGCAGTTGACCTTGATGAAGGGCCTCGACTTGCGCGGGCTGCGGTCGTGGATCGCCTGCGCCAGGAGCTCCTTGCCCGTTCCGGTCTCGCCGAGGAGGAGGACGGCGCTGTCGGTGGGCGCGACCTGCGAGACGAGGTCGAGGACGCGGCGGATGGCGGGGCTGCTGCCCACGACGTCCCCGAACTCGCCGCCGCGGATCTCCTCGCGCAGGTAGAGGTTCTCCTCCTCGAGCTGGTCCTTGAGGGCGCGGATCTCGTCGAGCCGGGTCTGCAGCTGCTCCTCGGTACGCTTGCGGTGGACCGCGTTGGCGATGATCTGCGCCACCAGGCGCACGGAGTCGATCGTCGCCTCGTCCCAGCTGCGGTGATCACGCAAGGCGCCCGTCGAGAGCGCGCAGACGTGGCGGCCGCCGAGGGCGACCGGGACCGTGAGGATCGACTTCAGCCCTTGAGCCTCGGCATAGGCGCGCTCGCCGGCCGCGGTCGCCGGCAGCTCGTCGGGCAGGCGCGAGAACGCCACGACCTCGCCCGCCGCCAGCCTTCCCGTGTACCAGGGGATCGTCGAGGTGACGCTCGCCGGGGCCGGCGGGAGGCCTTCGCGCACCCAGGTGTGCGTCTGCCTCACCTGGCCGTCGCGCTCGATCAGGAAGAAGGTGCTGCGGTCGGTGCCCAGCCACTCGACGAGCTGGCGAAGCGCACGCTCGATCTCGCCGTCGACGTGTTCGACGGCCAGGCCGGTGAAGCGTGTCGAGAGCTCGACGAGCGTCGGAGGGAGTCGCTCGGACATGAGGCGGGCCGACTATAGCGCATCCGCTCACGACGGGTCGTGAGCGCTCACGACGCCCCGCGCGCTCACGAGCCCTCGGCAGCGGAGGAACGACGAGAGGCGGGCACGTAAACACCCGTGGGAGAGCAGTTTGCGCCGACCACGTGGGTGCGATCGCGGGTGGCCCGCCGTTTGCTCTCCTCCCTGCCATCGAAGCGAAAAAGGAGACGAGAGTGACCAAAGCCGTCCTCGGCGGCGTCCTCGCCGCCACACTGCTGGCGACCCCCGCCGTCGCGCAGACGTCGAGCTGGAACGGGCTGTCCGACCGCTTCCAGATCGACACCGGGTACTTCCGCCTGAACTCGGACACCCGGCTCCGCTACAACGGCTCCGCGAAC
>JALORY010000050.1 GCA_025458675.1 Gammaproteobacteria bacterium
TGGTCCGTGCAGATCGACGCACCCTACAGGGGCACGATGGTGCCGCGGCGTTTCTACCGTCGGGAGCCGCGGGTCCAGTCGGTTCTCATTGAGGTGAACCGGCGCCTGTACGTCGCTGACGCCGGGGGAGAGATCCGGCGGGGTTTGGCCTTCGCAGAGGTCCGCGAAGGTGTGCAGCGGCTAATCCGGACAGCGGTTGGCACCACTCAGCACCGGTTCGATTCGGGCAGGAGTTTCTCTACGCAAAGGTAATCGGCCCAGACGAAGCGACAACATCGGGCCTGAAACGACGAAGGCCCCTGGCGGGGCCTTCTCCAAACTACTGAACAAGCTTTTGGAGCCGGTGGGCGGACTCGAACCGCCGACCTACTGATTACGAATCAGTTGCTCTACCGACTGAGCTACACCGGCACGGGAAGGCGCGATTGTAGGCGAGGCCGGCGAGGCGGGGCAACCGCCCGGCCGAGCGCGGGCCACTGGCGAGCGGCCGCCGCTATACTGCACCGTTCCTGCAGAGCGCCCGGCGCGGGCGCGTTCCACGGGTGGTGCCGATGTACATCGTGATGGCTGCTTCCGAGTGCGCCCCGGTCGCCAAGGTCGGCGGGCTGGGCGACGTCGTCTTCGGGCTCGCGCGCGAGCTGGAGATCCGCGGCAACTCCGTGGAGATCATCCTGCCGAAGTACGACTGCATGCGCTACGACCACATCTGGGGTCTGCAGGTCACCTGGGAGGGCCTGATGGTTCCCTGGTGCGACGGCCACGTTCCCTGCACGGTGTGGTTCGGGTTCGTGCACGGCAGCAAGTGCTTCTTCATCGAGCCCCACTCGGCCGACCGCTTCTTCGAGCGCGGCACGTACTACGGCTTTCCGGACGAGCACGTTCGCTTCGCGTTCTTCAGCAAGGCGGCGATGGAGTTCCTGCTGGTCTCCGGCAAGCGCCCGGACGTGCTGCACACCCACGATTGGCAGACCGCGCTGATGCCCGTGCTGCTCTGCGAGATCTACGCGCACCAGGGCATGGCGAACGTGCGCGCCATGCACACGATCCACAACTTCAAGCACCAGGGCACCGCCGGCGCCGACCTGCTGTGGTCGGTGGGGCTCAACCGCCCCGAGTACTACTGCCAGCCCGACCGGCTGCAGGACGACCACAACCCCACGGCGATCAACCTCATGAAGGGCGCGATCACCTACGCGAACTACACGAACACGGTGTCGCCGCGCCACGCCTGGGAGGCGCGCTACACGGACCAGGGCTGCGGCCTCGGGCACACGCTGTACCGCTTCGCCGACAAGTTCGGGGGCATTCTCAACGGGCTCGACTACGAGATGTGGAACCCCGAGCTGGACCCCTACATCGCGGCGCACTACACGGCGGCGACCTTCGCGCGCAAGGCGGACAACCGGACCGCGTTGCGCCGGCGCCTGCTGGTCGCCGAGTCGGCGAAGCCGCTGGTCGCCTACGTCGGCCGCCTCGACACGCAGAAGGGGCTGCACCTGATCCGCCACGCGCTGCACTGGTCGCTCGAGAACGGTGCCCAGTTCGTGCTCCTGGGCGCGAGCCCGGAGCTCGGCATCAACGACGAGTTCTGGCACCTCAAGCACCACCTGAACGACCTGCCGGACTGCCACCTCGAGATCGGCTACGACGAGGAGCTCGCGCACCTCATCTACGCGGGCGCGGACCTCATGGTGGTGCCGAGCCTGTACGAGCCCTGCGGTCTCACGCAGATGATCGCGCTGCGCTACGGCACCGTGCCGGTCGTGCGCGCCGTCGGCGGCCTCGCGGACACCGTGTTCGACTGGGACCACTCGGATCGCCCGGTCGCCGAGCGCAACGGCTTCGTGTTCGATCACGCGGACTTCGCGGGGCTGGAGTCGGCGCTGCGGCGCGCCATCGGGTTGTGGAACGACGCTCCCGCGCTGTTCCGCCAGCTCGCGCGCCAGGGCATGGCCTGCGACTACTCCTGGAACCGGCCCGGCGCGGACTACGTCGGCGTCTACGAGTGGATTCGGCACAAGTAGCGTGACCGGCGACCCCCTGCCCGAGACCGTCGACGGCCTGCCCAACCTCTGCGGCGCGGAGGACGAGGTCGCGCGGGCCGTCGCCGCAGGACGTGAGCGCTCCCTGTGGCGCGCGCAGGGCGGGGTCGACTTCACCGGCGTGCGCAGCGCCTGCACGATCGCGCTGCACATGCACCAGCCGCTCGTGCCCGCCGGCGGGCGGGACCTGCGCACGGCGGCGCTGATCGGCAACCTGCAGCACATGACCGAGCACCCCGCGGTCGGCGACAACCACAACGCCCCGGTGTTCGCGTGGTGCTACAAGCGCATGGGCGAGATCGTCCCGCGCCTGGTGCGCGAGGGTCTGCGGCCGCGCGTGATGCTCGAGTACTCGGGCACGCTGTTCCACGGTCTGCGGCAGATGGGGCGCGGCGACGTGCTCGACGCGTTGAAAGGGGTCACGGTCGACCCGGCCTTCCAGCCGCACGTCGAGTGGCTGGGCGCGCCCTGGGGCCACGCGGTCGCGCCGTCGACGCCGGTGCAGGACTACCGGCGCCACGTGCGCGCCTGGCAGCAGCACTTCGCCGCGCTGTTCGGCCTCGAGGCCGTCGGCCGCGTGCGCGGCTTCTCGCCGTCCGAGATGGCGCTGCCCAACCACCCGGACGTCGCCCACGCGTTCGTGCGCACGCTCCGCGACTGCGGCTACGAGTGGGTGCTGGTGCAGGAGCACACGGTGGAGCAGCCGCACGACGGGCGTCACCCCACGCGGCCGCACCTGCCGCACCGCCTCGTGTGCACGAGCTCGACGGGCGAGACGGCGGAGATCGTCGCCCTCGTCAAGACGCAGGGCTCGGACACGAAGCTCGTCGGGCAGATGCAGCCCTGGTACGAGGCGCGCGGGCTCGCACGCGAGCCGCTCGCAGGACGCGAGGTGCCGCCGCTCGTCACGCAGATCGCCGACGGCGAGAACGGCGGCGTGATGATGAACGAGTTCCCGTCGAAGTACGAAGAGGTGGTGCGCGCGGCGTCGGGCAGCGACGTGCCCCTGATGAACGCGAGCGAGTACCTCGAGCACGTGTGGTCGATCGGGGTGCGCCCGGAGGACCTGCCCGTCCTGCAGCCCGTCCATCAGCGGCGCATCTGGGAGCGGATGACGCCCGGCGACGGTCCCGCGCGGCTGGCCCAGGTGATCGGCGAGCTGTCGGCGGAGGACCCGCGCTTCCACGTCGAGGGCGGCAGCTGGACCGGCAATCTCTCCTGGGTGCGCGGTTACGAGCGGGTGCTCGGGCCGATGGAGGAGGCGAGCGCCCTGTTTCACCGCAAGGTCGACGAGACGGGCGTGCCGACGAGCGAGCCGCGGCACCGCAACGCGCTGTTTCACCTTCTGAGCTCCCAGACCTCCTGCTACCGCTACTGGGGCGAGGGGCTCTGGGCCGACTACGGGCGCGAGCTCTGTCGCCGGACGATCGACATCCTCAACTACGATTTCTGACGGACGCAAAGAGGGCGACGGGGCCGCGCGCGCGTGCGGCCTGTTCCCACCGCAGCGAGGATCACGGCATGCGCGGCAGACTCGTCTCCACCCTCCTCATCGCGGCGCTCGCCGTCGCGCCGGTCGCCGCCGTCGCCGACAAGGGCGGCAAGGGGCAGGGCAAGCACAAGGGCGACGACCCGGACTACGTGATCGGCCCGCCCGGCAAGGGCCACGGCCGCCCGGACGCCGTCGCTCCCCCTTACGCCATCGGCGCGCCGGCCCTGGCCACGACGGTGGTGATCGGGTCGGACGAGCGGCGGATCATCACCGACTATTTCCGCGTCAACCCCTACGGCGTGGCCCCGCTGCCGCCCGGCATCGCGAAGCAGGTGGCCCGCGGCAAGCCGCTGCCGCCGGGCATCGCCAAGAAGTACCCGCCGGGCCCGCTGCTCGGGCGCCTCCCGCCACGGCCCGGCTACGAATGGGTCCTGGTCGGGCGCGACGTGCTGCTGGTGTCGCTGGCGACGGCGGTAGTCGTCGACGTCCTGCGCGACGCGTTCTGACGTCGTGCGGTCGCCGGGGACGCGCGTGATCGGTCGGCTCCTGGGAGCGCTGCTCGCGGCGTTGCTTGCGCCCGCCGGTGCCTCCCGCGCAGCGGCCGGCCTGCTCGACGCCTGCTGGACCCCGGATGAGCTGCGCGACGGTCAGGGGCGGGGCGCACTCCCGCACGCCGCTGCGTCGCCGGACGCCGTCGTCGCGCCGCTGCCGCCGCTCCCCGCGCGGCTCCAGGGCTCGATCCGCGCCGTGCACCCTGCCGGCGACGAGAAGGTGATCGCGCTCACCTTCGATCTGTGCGAGGGCGCGCGCGGGGTCAGCGGCTACGACGCCCCGCTGGTCGCCTACCTGCGCGAGCAGGGCGTGCGCGCGACCTTCTTCGCTGGCGGCAAGTGGCTGCGCAGCCACCCCGAGCCGGCGCTGCAGCTGATGGCCGACCCGCGCTTCGAGATCGGCAGCCACAGCTGGAGCCACAAGGATTTCGACGGTCTGCCGGCCGCCGCGCGCGACGATGAGATCGCGAAGGCGCAGACCGAGTACGCGCGGCTGCGCGCGGAGCTCGCCGGGCGCGCGTGCGCCGTCGCGACGGGCCCCGCCGCGCTGGCGGCGATTCCGCCGCAGCCGGCGCTGTTCCGCTTCCCCTACGGGCGCTGCGATCGCGCCGCGCTGGACGCGCTCGCGGCGGCCGGGCTGCCCGCGATCCAGTGGAGTATCGTCACGGGTGACCCCGCCAAGGGGCAGGGCGCCGCCGCGATCGCGCGCGCGATCCTCGACCGCACCCGGCCGGGTGCCATCGTCGTGATGCACGCCAACGGTCGCGGCTGGCACACGGCCGAGGCGCTGCGCACTGCGATCCCCGAGCTGCGCCGCCGCGGCTACCGCTTCGTCACCGTGAGCGAGCTGCTCGCGCTGGGCGAGCCCGTGACGGCCGACCGCTGCTACGAGTGACCGCCGCGGCGATGCGCGCCTCGCCTTTCGCCGCCGTGTCGCAGGACCTCGGGGCCTGCCGGCTCGAGCCGCTGGTGCCGGTCGTCGCCGAGGCCGCGGCCGCTCGGCTGTCGCAGATGGACCCGTGGCTGCGCCTCGGCTACCACGCGGCCGCGCTCGCGCGCTACCTCACGGCGGAGAGCGCGGCGCTGACGCGCTGGGCGATCACCCGCGACGGCGCGGTGAGTGGCGTCGTCGCCGTCCGCTTCCCGTGGCTGCGCGGCCCCTACCTCGAGCTCCTCGCCGTGCTCCCGGAGGCGCAGCGGGACGGCCTCGGCGCCGCGGTCCTCGGCTGGCTGCAGGAGGAGGCGGCGCGGGAGGGGAACCTCTGGGTGATGGTGTCGGCGTTCAACGCGGGCGCCCGGCGCTTCTACGCGCGGCACGGCTTCGCCGAGATCGGCCGCGTTCCCGACCTGGTCCGCCCCGGCCAGGACGAGGTGCTGATGCGCTGGGTGCCGGCGCGCGGCGTGACGTCAGGCGCCGACTGACCCGATCGCCGCTCCGGCCGCGCGCGGCCGACTCAGCCGCGGGGACGCAGCGCCCGACGCATCCCGTCGCGCGCCCGCACGGCGAGATCCTGGAGGCGGCGGCGTGCGCCATCGAAGCGCTGCGCGTGCTGCGGGTAGCGGCGCGCGAGACGGCGGCGCAGCAGCCGCGCCCGCGACGACGTCTGCAGCAGCAGGAACAGGCCGAGCGCGATCATCGGCAGGCCGAGCGGGATCGGCAGAATGAACACGGGCACGCCGACCACGACCAGGGTCAGCCCGCCCGTCACGCCCAGCAGCTTCTTCAACGCCCGTGGCACGCCAGCCCCTCCGCCGCGACGTGGGCCGCGGTTGCGCGCGGCGCCCTGCCCCGGATTGTGTTGCGGCGATGTTGCCGTTTCGTCTCAGGCCGCGGGCGTCAGTGCGCCGCCGCCTCGCCGAACGTCCAGACGTCCATCGCGAGGGGGCCGTAGGAAAAGCCTTCGAAGGCGCGGCGCGCCACGGGGGCTTCCCCTGCGGCGCCCAACGCGAAGTACAGCGGCAGCAGGTGCTCTTCGGTCGGATGGTTGCGCGCGGCGTCCGGCGCGAGCCGACGGTAGTCGATCAACTGGGCGAGGTCCCCCGCGGTCAGGACCGTCGCCATCCAGGCGGCGAAGGCGCGCGCCCAGCCCGGCACGGTGGCCACCCGGCTGTCGAGCCGGACCTCGCGCAGGTTGTGCGTCAGGGCGCCCGAGCCGACCACGAGGACCCCTTCGCCGCGCAACCCCGCGAGACTTCGGCCGAGTGCGTAGTGGTGGGCCGGCCCGAGGCGCGGCTGGACCGAGAGCTGCACGACCGGCACGTCCGCCCCGGGGTACATCGTGCGCAGCGGCACCCACGCGCCGTGGTCGAGGTCCTGCCGTGTGGACACGCTGGCGTCGAACCCGGCGTCGCGCAGGCGTGCACACACCGCGCTGGCCAGACGGGGGTCGCCCGGCGCCGGATAGTCCAGCGCGTAGAGGGCGGGCGGCATGCCGCCGAAGTCGTGCAGCGTGCGGTGGCGGGGCGGGCTCGCGACCGCCGGGGTTGCGGTCGGCCAGTGCGGCGACATGATCAGGACGGCCGCCGGGCGGGGAAGGGCGCCGGCGATCTGCGCCCAGGCCGCCTGCGCGGGCTCGCCGTCGATGGCCGCGAGCGGCGCGCCGTGGGAGACGAACAGGGTGGGCAGCATGGCTGCGGCGTCCTTGGATCGGGTCGTCTCGGAAGGTGGGCGCGCGGCCGGCCACCCTCAAGCCCGGCGCCGCTGGCGGCCGGACGGTGCGCCGCGGCGTCAACGCGCCCCGGCCGACGGCGTTGTCCCCCTCGGGCGCGCCGCGCCGCCCGCCACCGTTCTCGCCAGGAGCACGCCGTGCCCAGAAAACGCATTCTGCTCGCTGCAATCGTCACGGTGCTCGCCGTCGGCGTCGCGCACGCCGCCCCGCCCGAGAGCCGCCCCCTGTTCGAGCGCTTCAAGGCCAGCGAGTCGAAGAGCCACCGCGAGCGCATCCGCATCCTCGACCAGGCCGAGCGCTGCATCCAGGCGGCGCGCGACCGCGAGGCCTACCGCGCCTGCGAGCGGCAGGAGGCCGCGGCCCGCCAAGCCCTGCGCCAGGAAGTGGTCAAGGAGCGCCAGGCGCTGCGGGCGGAGCTCGAGGCGCGCCGGACCGCACGGCCGGGCGCGCAGCTCTGAACGAGCCGGCGCCCGGCCTCACCGGCGGCGCCGCGCGGCATCGGCAGCGATTCGTTGCCGTGGATCAATCGCGCATCAAAACGGGGCGTCCACCCGCGACATCGCTTTGACGAGCTAATTAGCGAGTGCTAATGAGCGTCTGACGGTCGGGTCTTCTGTCGTGCCCGGCGGGCGCTCTGCCCGCCGCCCGCCCCATCTGCCCGACCGCCTGCCTGCAGCGCAGCCCAGGAGGTCGGACGTGAGCGCCGTTCCATCCCCATCCGCTGCCGACCGGGCGCCCGAGTGCTCCGCCTTCCTCCGGGAGGTCATGGACGCCACGCCGGGCGACAGCCGGCTCAACATGTGCATCCAGTGCGGCACCTGCGGCGGCTCCTGTCCCGCGGGGCCGGAGATGGACCACACCCCGCGACGCCTGTTCGCGATGATCCGGAGCGGTCTGCGCGATGCGGTGCTGCGCAGCAACACGCCGTGGTACTGCGTGTCGTGCTACTTCTGCACGGTGCGCTGTCCGCAGCAGATCCACATCACCGACGTGATGTACACGCTGAAGGGCATGGCCATCGGCGCGCAGCTCTACCGCGACAACTCGCCGCCCGATTTCTCGCAGACCTTCGTCGACTACGTCGAGCACTACGGCCGCAGCTTCGAGCTCGGCCTCGCGACGCGCTTCAGCCTCAGGCACCACCCGCTCAGCCTGGCGTCGATGGCGCCGATGGGGCTCGGCATGCTCCGGCGCGGCCGCATGGAGCTCGTGCCGCACCGCATCGAGGGGATGGCGCAGCTGACCCGCATCCTCGACCGCGCCAAGGCGCTGGAGGCGACGCCGTGAAGATGCTCTTCTACCCGGGCTGCTCGATGCAGCGTACGGCGCGCCCCTACCTCGACTCGCTGATGGCGATCCGCGAGACGATCGGCCTCGAGCTCGAGGAGGTCGCGGACTGGAACTGCTGCGGCGCGACCGAGTACATGTCGGTGCACCGCGTGCCCGCGCTCGCGCTGGTCGGCCGCAACCTCGCGATTGCGAGCCGGCAGGCAGAAGGCACCGACACGCTGACCGCGGGCTGCAGCGCCTGCTACCTCAACCTCGCCAAGACCGACCAGCAGATGCGCGAGGACCCGCGCCTCGCGGCGAAGGTGAACGACGCCCTGCACGCGGGCGGGCTGTCGTATGCGGCGGGCAGCCTCAAGGTCCGCCACCTGCTCGACGTGGTCTGCAACGACGTGGGCTACGAGGCGGTCCAGGCGAAGGTGGTGCGCCCGCTCCACGGGCTGAGGCTCGCGCCCTACTACGGCTGCCAGGTGGTGCGTCCCGACCCGGACTCGCGGTGGGACGACCGCGAGCACCCGACCGCGATGGACCGCCTGCTGCGGGCGCTCGGCGCCGACGTGGTCGACTACCCGCTCAAGACCCAGTGCTGCGGCGGGCACATGACCGTCATCGGGCCCGACGTGGCCTACGGCCTCATCCGTCGCCTGGTGCACGGTGCCGCGACGGCCGGCGCGGACGCCATCGTCACGCTCTGTCCGATGTGCCAGTTGAACCTCGACGCCTACCAGATCGAGATGAACAAGCACTACGGGACGAGCTACGCCATCCCGGTCCTCTACTTCACGCAGCTGATGGGGCTGGCCTTCGGCAAGGCTCCGGCCGAGCTCGGTATCGGCAAGGAGTTCGTCCCGGCGGCGCCGGCCCTCTCGCGCATCAGCGACCGGCCGCCCGCCGCGGAGGCCGCGAAGAAGAAGCGCCGCCCGCGCGCCGCCGACGGGCTGCCGATGCCGCGCATGGGATAGGGGGTCGCCATGACCGACCAGCCGCAACAGCACCAGCAAGAGCAAGGGCAGGAAGAGCGGATCGGCGTCTACGTCTGCCACTGCGGCACCAACATCGCCGGCGTGATCGACGTCGGCTCGGTGCGCGACTTCGCGGGCGAAGGGCTCAAGGGCCGCGGCGTCGTGCTGAGCCGCGACTACACGTTCATGTGCTCGACCACGGGACAGGAGCTGATCCAGAAGGACATCGCCGAGCACGGGCTCACCCGCGTCGTCGTGGCGGCCTGCTCGCCGCACCTGCACGAGGGCACCTTCCGGACCGCCTGCGACCGCGCCGGGCTCAACCCCTACCTGTGCGAGCTCGCGTCGATCCGCGAGCACGTTGCCTGGGTGCACACCGACCACGACGCGGCGACGACGAAGGCCAAGGCGATCGTGTCCGGGGCGATCGAGCGCGCGCGCCACAGCGTGCCGTTGGAGGCCATTCACGTCCCGGTGGACGCGGCGACGCTGGTGGTCGGCGGCGGCATCGCCGGCCTGCAGGCCGCGCTCGAGATCGCCGACGCCGGGCACGAGGTGTATCTCGTCGAGCGCGAGCCCTCGGTCGGCGGCCACATGGCGCAGTTCGACAAGACCTTCCCGACCCTCGACTGCGCCGCGTGCATCCTGACGCCCAAGATGGCGGCGGCCGGCAGCCACCCGCACCTGCACCTCCACACCTGGAGCGAGGTGGAGAAGGTCGAGGGCTTCGTCGGCAACTTCACCGTCACGGTGCGCAGGAAGCCGCGCTACGTTCTCGAGGACGTCTGCACCGGCTGCGGTATCTGCATCGAGAAGTGTCCGGTCGTGGTCGTGGACGACGCCTACGAGGCCGGGATCGGCTACCGCAAGGCGATCTACATGCCGTTTCCGCAGGCGGTGCCGAAGCTGCCGGTGCTCGACCCCGACACCTGCACCTACTACCTCAAGGGCAAGGGCAGCTGCCGCGCCTGCGAGAAGTTCTGCCCGACCGAGCCGAACTCCATCGACTTCAACCAGACCGAGCAGCGCATCAACCTGCGCGTCGGCAACATCGTCCTCGCCACCGGCTTCGACCTGTTCGACGCACGACGCATCCCGCAGTACGGCTACGGCCGCCTGCCCAACGTGTTCACCAACCTCGAGCTCGAGCGCATGTGCAACGCGAGCGGGCCGACGGGCGGGGCGATCACGCTGCGCGACGGCAGGACCGCGCCGAAGTCGGTGGGCATCATCCACTGCGTCGGCAGCCGCGACCGCAACTACAACAACTACTGCTCGGCGATCTGCTGCATGCAGAGCCTCAAGCTCGCCCACCTGGTGCGCGAGCGCACCGGCGCGGAGGTCCACAACTTCTACATCGACCTGCGCACCGCCTTCAAGGACTACGACGAGTTCTACCAGCGGGTGCTGGACGAGGGCGTGCACTTCGTCCGCGGCAAGGTCGCCGAAGTGAGCGAGGTGCCGCGCGGTCCCGACGAGGCCGAGGGCAAGCTCTACGTCCAGGTCGAGGACACGCTGATCGGCATGCAGCGGCGCATCCCGGTGGACATGGTGGTGCTGTCGGCCGGCATCGAGCCACGCCACGACGCCAAGCAGGTGGGCCAGACCTTCGGCATCGCCTGCAGCGCCAACGGCTGGTTCATCGAGAAGCACGCGAAGCTCGACCCGATCTCGACCATGACCGAGGGCGTGTTCCTGGCCGGCTGCGCGCAGGGCCCGAAGGACATCCCGGCGAGCGTGTCGCAGGGCGCTGCCGCGGCGGCGCGGGTGCTGATGCGCATCCGCCAGGGCGAGCTCGCGCTCGAGCCGGTGCGCGCGAGCATCGACGCCGAGCGCTGCTCCGGGTGCCGGATCTGCAACGCCCTCTGCCCGTTCAACGCGATCAGCTACGACGCGGCGGGCGGGGTGAGCGCGATCAACTCGGCGCTCTGCCAGGGCTGCGGCACCTGCGTCGCCGCTTGCCCGGCAGGCGCGATCGCGGGCTCCGGCTTCAGCAACGAGCAGGTGCTCGCGCAGATCGAGGGGCTGCTGCTCACCAACCTCGAGCCGGCGGAGGCGCTGACGTGAACGCGATTCCGCTCGGATCCGCGACGGGGGACTGACCATGGCCAACGACTTCGAGCCCGTCATCATCGGCTTCACCTGCAACTGGTGCAGCTACCGCGCGGCGGACGTCGCCGGCACCACGCGCCTCAAGTACGCGCCCAACGTGCGCCTCATCCGGCTGATGTGCTCCGGGCGCATCGACCCGACCTTCGTGCTCAAGGCGCTCGCCGACGGGGCGGACGGGGTCCTCATCACCGGCTGCCACCCGGGCGATTGCCACTACCTCGAGCAGAACTACAAGGCCCTGCGCCGCCACCGCCTGCTGCAGCGCACGCTCGCGCAGCTCGGCGTCGAGCCCGAACGGGTCCACCTCACGTGGGCGAGCGCTGCCGAGGGCGCGATCTTCGCGGCGACCATCGACCGCTTCGTCGAGCGGGTGCGGGCGCTCGGTCCGCTGCGCTGGCCCGCGCGGCCCAAGCCGCTGCCGGTCGCGGTCGCGCCCGAGCTCGCCGAGGAGGCGCTGCCATGAAGCCCAAGTTCGCGATGTACTGGGCGGCCTCCTGTGGCGGCTGCGAGATCGCGGTCCTCAACATCGACGCCAAGATCCTCGACCTCGATGCGAACTTCGATGTCGCCTTCTGGCCCGCGGCGATGGACGCGAAGTACAAGGACCTCGACGCGATGGCGGATGGCAGCATCCTCGTGACCCTGTTCAACGGCAGCATCCGCACCGCCGAGAACGAGCACCTCGCGAAGACCCTGCGGCGCAAGTCGAAGATCCTCGTGGCCTTCGGCTCCTGTGCCAACGAAGGCTGCATCCCGGGGCTCGCGAACCTCTCGAGCCGGGAGTCGATGCTCGAGACCGCCTATGGCGGCCCGTCGACCGAGAACCCGGCGCAGCTGCGCCCGCAGCCGACCTCGCAGGTGCCCGAGGGCGCGCTCACGCTGCCGCCGGTGCAGCCGGTCGTGCGCACGCTCGACCAGGTGGTCGAGGTCGACTACCACATGCCGGGGTGCCCGCCGGAGTCGCACCAGATCGCGGCGGTGGTGGACCTGCTCGTGCAGGTTGTGCAAGGACGGGCCGAGCTGCCGCCCAAGGGCAGCGTGATCGGCGCCGGCGAGTCGACCGTCTGTGACGAGTGCCCGCGGGAGCGCAACGTGAAGCACCTCACGCAGCTCAGGCGCATCCAGGAGCTCGGCCCGCTGGACACGACGCTGTGCCTGCTCGAGCAGGGGCTGATGTGCACCGGGCCAGCGACGCGCAGCGGCTGCGACGCCCGCTGCCCGCGTGTCGGTGCGCCGTGCATCGGCTGCTACGGCGTCGCGCCCGAGGCGCTGGATCAGGGCGCGCGGATGATGACGGCGATCGCCTCGGCGATCGACGCCAAGGAGCCGGAGGCGATCGACGGCATCCTCGACGGCATCCCCGACCCCGCGGGGACCTTCTACAAGTTCAGCCTCGCGCACTCGCTGCTGCGGGGCGGTCGGGCCGCGCACCGCGAGACGGAGACGCCGTGATGGGACGCATCACCATCGACCCCATGACCCGGCTCGAGGGGCACGGCAAGATCGAGATCTTCCTCGACGACGCCGGTAACGTGGTGAACAGCTACCTGCAGGTGCCGGAGCTGCGCGGCTTCGAGCGCTTCTGTGTGGGCCGCCCGGTCGAGGAAATGCCGGTGCTCACCAACCGCATCTGTGGCGTCTGCCCGGAGGCGCACCACATGGCGGCCGCGAAGGCCGCGGACGCGGTCTACGGCGTCACGCCGCCGCCCGCGGGTCGCAAGCTGCGCGAGCTGCTCTACAGC
>JALORY010000051.1 GCA_025458675.1 Gammaproteobacteria bacterium
GCAATGACGAGTGGCGTCATCGCGAGGCGGCGTAGCCGCCGAAGCGATCCACCCCCGTCATCGCGAGCCCCGAAGGGGCGTGGCGATCCATGGATTGCTTCCCGCCACGGGTTTCGGCCTCGCGGTTCGCAATGACGATGGATTGCTTCGGCCTTCGGCCTCGCAATGACGAGTGGCGTCATCGCGAGCCCCGAAGGGGCGTGGCGATCCATGGATTGCTTCCCGCCACGGCCTTCGGCCTCGCAAAGACGGAGGTGAGCGTCATCCCCCGAGGTATGCGGCCCGGACGCGCGGGTCGGCGAGCAGGTCGGCGGCCGGCCCGTGCAGGGTGACCGTGCCGTTGTCCAGGACGTAGCCGCGGTCGCTCACCTGCAGGGCGAGGTTGGCGTTCTGCTCGACCAGCAGCAGCGTGACGCCCTGGACGGCAATCGTCCGCAGGGTCTCGAAGATCTTCTCCACCATGAGGGGCGACAGCCCCATGCTCGGCTCGTCGAGCAGCAGCAGCCGCGGCCGGCTCATCAGCGCCCGGCCGACCGCGAGCATCTGTTGCTCGCCGCCGGAGAGCGTGCCGGCGATCTGCGCGCGCCGTTCGGCCAGGCGCGGGAACAGCGTGCAGATCCGGTCGACGTCCTGCGCGATCGCCGTCCGATCGGTGCGCGCGTAGGCGCCCATCAGCAGGTTCTCGGCAACCGACATGCGGGGGAAGACGCCGCGACCCTCGGGCACGAGCGACAGGCCGAGCCGCACCCGGCGGTGCGCGGGCAGGGCAGTGACGTCCGTTCCCTGCCAGCCGATGGTGCCGCGCGCGATCGGCGCGAGGCCGGCGAGGGCGCGCAGCATCGTGGATTTCCCCGCCCCGTTCGCGCCGATGACGCAGACCGTCTCCCCCTCGCCGACGGCGAGGGTCACGTCCTTCACCGCGCGGATGCCGCCGTAGTGGACCGCGAGTCCACGGACCTCGAGCAGGCTCACGGCAGCGCGCCCCCGAGGTAAGCGGTGATCACCTGCGGGTCGGTGCGCACCTGTGCGGGCGTGCCTTCGGCGATCCGGCGGCCGTAGTCGAGCACGGCGACGCGGTCGCACAGGCCCATCACCAGCGCGACGTCGTGCTCGATGAGCAGCAGCGTCACGCCGTCGTGCCGGATGCGCTCGAGCAGCGCCTTGAGCGCCGCGGTCTCGGTCGCGTTCATGCCGGCAGCGGGCTCGTCGAGCGCGAGCAGCTGGGGCTCGGTGGCGAGCGCCCGGGCAATCTCGAGCCGCCGCTGGTCGCCGTAGGGCAGGTGCTTCGCGAGGTCGTGCGCCCGCGGCTCGATGCCGACGTACGCGAGCAGCGCGCGGGCACGCTCGACGGTGTCCCGCTCCTCCGCGCGCGTCGCCGCCGTGCCGAGGATGGCGCCGAGCACGCCCGAGCGCGTGCGCGCGTGTCGCCCGACCATCACGTTCTCGAGCGCGGTCATGTTGGCGAACAGGCGGATGTTCTGGAAGGTACGCGCGATGCCGCGCGCGACGATGGCGTGCGGCTTGAGCCCCGCGAGACGTGCGCCGCCCAGCAGGAACGCCCCCTCGGTGGCCTGGTAGAGCCCGGTGAGGCAATTGAAGAAGGTCGTCTTGCCCGCGCCGTTGGGGCCGATCAGGCCGTAGATTTCGCCGCGTCCAATCGCGAGCGATACGTCCGCGAGCGCCGCGAGTCCGCCGAAGCGCTTGCTCACGCCGCGGGCCTCGAGCAGCGGGGCCTCAGCGGGTGGCATCGAAGAGCGACTCCTGCTCCTGCCGCGTCTCGTCCGGGTTGTCGGGCGAGAGCTCGCGGGCGCGCTGCGGCGAGGGCCACAGGCCCTCGGGGCGGAAGATCATCGCGACCACGAGCGCGCTGCCGAACAGCAGCATGCGCAGGTCCGACGGATCCACCGCGACGCGGCCCAGCACCGCCTCCTGCAGCGGGCCGACGTAGCGCAGCAGTTCGGGAAGCACCGTGAGCAGCAGCGCGCCCAGGATCACGCCGGGGATGTGGCCCATCCCGCCCAGCACCACCATGCACAGGATCATGATGGACTCCATGAGCGTGAAGGACTCCGGGCTCACGAAACCCTGGAATGCGGCGAACAGGCCGCCGCCCACGCCGCCGAAGGTCGCGCCCATCGCGAAGGCGAGGAGCTTCACGTTGCGGGTGTCGATGCCCATCGCCACCGCCGCGATCTCGTCCTCGCGGATCGCGACCCAGGCGCGCCCGATGCGCGAGCGCTGCAGGCGCAGGGCGACGAACACCGTCAGCAGCGTGAAGGCGAGAAACAGGTAGTAGTGGGCGTGCGTGGCCGGCAGCGAGACGCCGAACAGGTCGACGGCGGGGTGGAGTGCCGTGTCGCCGAAGCGGATCGGGTCGATCAGGTTCACGCCCTGCGGCCCGTTGGTGAGGTTGATCGGCGCGTTCAGGTTGTTGAGGAAGATGCGCACGATCTCGCCGAAACCGAGCGTGACGATCGCGAGGTAGTCGCCGCGCAGCCGCAGGGTCGGCGCGCCGAGTACCACGCCGGCCGTGCAGGCGAGCAGCGCGCCCAGCGGCAGCAGCACCCAGAAGGGCAGGTGGATGCCGAAGTGCGGCGAGGCGAGCAGCGCGTAGACGTAGGCGCCCACCGCGTAGAAGGCGACGTAGCCGAGGTCGAGCAGGCCGGCGAACCCGACGACGATGTTGAGGCCGAGCGCCAGCATCACGTAGAGCAGCGCGAAGGCGAGGATGCGCACCCAGCTCCGCCCCATGCCGGCGTCGACGATGAAGGGCAGCGCCGCGAGCAGGACGCCGAGGGCGGCGAACGCCGCCCAGGCGAACCGGGGATCGCTGCGCCAGCGTCGAGGGAGCAGCGCGCTCAACGCTCAGGCCCGGTCGGCGATGCGCTCGCCGAGCAGTCCGGACGGCCGGAACACGAGCACGAGGATGAGAACCAGAAACGCGAAGATGTCCTGATAGTGGCTGCCGAGGAAACCGCCGGTCAGGTCGCCGATATAGCCGGCGCCCAGGCTCTCGATGATGCCGAGCAGCAGCCCGCCCAGCATCGCGCCGGGAATGTTGCCGATTCCGCCGAGCACCGCGGCCGTGAAGGCCTTGAGGCCGAGCATGAAGCCCATGGCGTAGTGGGCGAGGCCGTAGTAGGCGGCGACCATCATGCCCGCCACCGCGGCGAGCGCCGACCCGATGACGAAGGTCGCCGAGATGACGCGGTTGACGTCCACGCCCATCAGCTCGGCCACCTCGCGGTTCTGCGCGGTCGCGCGCATGGCGCGCCCGAGGCGCGTGCGGCGCACGAGCAGCAGCAGGCCCGCCATGATGAGCGCTGCGAGCGCGACGATGGCGATCTGGACGTTGGTGATCGTCGCGCCGGCCACCTCGTGGATGTGCACGTCGATCAGCGGCGGGAAGGAGACGTACTGGCGGCCCCAGACGATCATCGCGACGTTCTGCAGCACGATGGAGACGCCGATGGCCGTGATGAGCGGCGCGAGGCGCGGCGCGCGCCGCAGCGGACGGTAGGCGACGCGCTCGATCGTGAATCCCGTCGCCATGCACGCGGGAATCGCCACGGCGGCCGCGATGGCGAGCATCGCCGCCGGGGGCAGCGGCGTGCCGGCAAGCACGCCGAGGACGGTGAGGGCGACCATTGCCCCGATCATCACCACTTCGCCGTGGGCGAAGTTGATGAGCTCGAGGATGCCGTAGACCATCGTGTAGCCCAGCGCCACGAGGGCGTAGAGGCTGCCGAGGACCAGCCCGTTCAGCAGCTGCTGGAGAAAGATGTCCACGGCGCGCGGCTCACGCGGCGTCGGCTGCGAACGCGGTCACTTGCCGCCGACCGTCTCGACCGGCACCCACTGCCCGCCCTTCACCTGGTAGAGCGTGACCGGGCCGTCCTCGAGGTCGCCGTAGGCGTCGAAGGCGATCGGGCCGATGACGCCGTCGAGGGACACCTTCGCGAGCTCGGGGAGGTATCTCGCGGGCTCCGCCGAATCGGCCTTCCGCATCGCCGCCACCAGCACCTGCGCGGCGTCGTAGGCGAAGGGCGCGTAGATCTGGATCTTGCCGAAGCGGGCGTTGAACTTCTGGGTGAAGGCGCCGCCGCCCGGCATCTTCTCGAGCGGGAGACCGGGCGAGGAGCCGGTCACGCCCTCGGCGACGTTGCCCGCGAGCTTGATGAACTCGGTCGACTGCATGCCGTCCCCGCCCATGAACGCGGCCTTGATGCCGAGCTGGCGCATCTGCCGGACCATCGGCGCCGCCTGGGGATCCATTCCGCCGTAGACGACGACGTCGGGCCGCTTCGCCTTGAGCGACGTGAGGATGGCGGTGAAGTCGGTCGACTTGTCCGTCGTGAACTCCCGCCCGACGACCTCGCCGCCCGCCGCCACGACCGCCTTCGCGACCTCGTCGGCGAGGCCCTGGCCGTAGGCCGTGCGGTCGTCGACGACGGCGACGCGCTTGCCGATCTTTACTGCCGCGCCCCCGAGCGCCTTGCCCTGCTGCGCGTCGTTCGCCATCACACGGTAGGTCGTCTTGAACCCCTGCCGCGTGTACAGGATCGCGGTGGACGCGGGCGACATCTGCGGCACGCCGGCGTCGGAGTAGATCTTCGAGGCAGGGATACTCGCGCCGGAGTTGAGGTGGCCGACGACGCCCTTCACGCCCGCGTCGACCAGCTTCTGTCCCACGATGGTGGCGGTGCGCGGGTCGGCCTGGTCGTCCTCGACGACGAGCTCGAAGCGCACGGGCTTGCCGGCCAGCGTGGGCCTGGCCGCGTTGATCTCGTCGATCGCGAGGCGCGCGCCGTTCTCGATGTCCTTGCCGAGGTGCGCCTGCGGGCCCGTGAGCGGCGCGACGCAGCCGATCTTCACGGTGTCGGCGGCGGTGGCCGCGGCGGAGACGAGGGCGAGGACGAGGCCGAGCGGGCGGGCGAGGTTCATGGTGTCTCCAGGTGGCGCAAGGGGTCGGCCGGATTATCGAAACCGCGCCGAAATGCTGTCAATTTTGCGGGCGTCGCGCACTGTTCGGCGCTCGGCTACAGTGCGCGCTCCGTGCCCGCCCGGTAACGTCCCATGCGCCTGCGCGCCGCCCTGCCAGCCGTCTTCGCCCTGTTGCTCGCGGGCTGCTCGCCGGCGAGGGAACTCTACCAGGACCGGCTCTACGTCTTCGGCACGCTGGTGGACGTCACCCTGTGGGACGTCACCGAGCAGCAGGGTCGCGCCGCGGTGGCAGACCTCGCCCGCGAGTTCCAGGCCGAGCACGTGGAGTGGCACGCCTGGAGGCCTGGCCCGCTCGTCGAGCTGAACGCCGCCCTCGCCCGTGGCGAGGCCGCCCGCGCGACGCCGCACCTCGTCCGGCTCATCGAGCTCTCGCAGCGCCTGTCGCGACAGAGCGACGGGCTGTTCGATCCGGCGATCGGCGGGCTGGTCCGGCTGTGGGGCTTCCACAGCGACGATCCGCTCACCGGCAAGGCGCCACCGTCGCGCGAGGCGATCGCGGCCTGGGTCGCGCAGCGCCCGTCCATGGAGGACCTGACGATCGAGGGCGACCTGGTGCGCAGCCGCAACCCCGCCGTGCAGCTCGATTTCGGCGCGATCGCCAAGGGTTACGCGGTCGACCTCGCCGTCGCCCGTCTGCACGCGATGGGTATCCACGACGCGATCGTCAACGCCGGCGGCGGCATGACCGCGATCGGCCGGCGCGAGAACCGGCCGTGGCGCGTGGGCGTCCGCCACCCGCAGGGTCAGGGCGTGATCGCGGCCCTGGAGCTGGCCGACCACGAGGCGGTGCACACGTCGGGCAACTACGAGCGCTACAACGAGCACGAGGGGATCCGCTACGGCCACATCATCGACCCGCGCACCGGGTACCCGGGGCACGAGATCGTGTCGGCGACCGTCATCCACCCGGACGGCGCAGTGGCCGATGCGGCGGCGACGGCGCTCGTGCTCGCGGGCGTGAAGGACTGGGAGCGGATCGCGCGACAGATGGGCGTCACGCTCGCGATGCTGGTGGACGAGAGCGGCACGGTGCACATGCCCCCCGCCATGGCCGCGCGCGTCCACTTCGCCGGCGACGCGCCACCGCCGGTGAAGCTCGGCGCGCCGCTCTAGGCCTTCGGGCGGGCGCAAGGCCCGCCGCAGGCAGCCGTTTGCCACTACTGCCCGCTGCTCACCGCCACCGTCTTCTGGTAGAGGCCGCCGAAGTAGGTCTCCTTGTGCCACGCGTAGTCCGCTGCGCGCGTCGCGTAGCTCGCGATATCGTGACGCCACAGCGCCTCGGCATAGGGCTCGAGGCGACGGAAGACGAGGCGCATGATCGGGCGCAGCGGGTGGCTGTTGCGCGGCCGGTGGTAGTCGACGAACACTGCCTTGCCGCCGGGCCGCAGACTCGCGAGCAGCCGGTCGACGATGCGCCGCTTGTAGTCCTCCGGCACCTCGTGCAGCAGGAAGAAGCAGCAGACGCCGTCGTAGCCCGCGCCGTCGTGGCGGCTGGCATCGACGACCCGCAGGCGCACGTGCGGATAGTCGGCGAGCTTGCGCCGGCAGTTGTCGATCTGGAGCGGCGCGACGTCGATCACCTCGAGCCGGCCGGCGGCGCCCACCCGCCGGGCGAGTCGTGCGGAGAAGTCGCCGTAGACGCAGGCGGTCTGCAGCACGTGGGAGCCCGGCTCGAACTCGGCGATGGCAGTGTCCATGAGCCGGTTTGCGTTGCCCCACAGGATGGCCGACACGACCGATGGCCGGTCGAGCACGCGTCGCCAGCCCTCGCTGAGATAGGCCCAGCGATAGGTCTCCTGCAGGTAGCCGGGAATCTTCACGGGGGAGTCGGCGGCACAGGGCGGCGCAGCGCGCGCGGTCTGGGCGCTCTCGATCAGCTTGGCCTGGGGCATCGCTATCCTCGTCGCTGGAACGGCGCGGCGGGTCCCCCGGGCGAGGAGGGCGCGGCCGGGCGGCAGTGTTCACGGTGGCTTGATCTGGGTCAAGTCTGATCTTGAACCGCGCCCGCGCCGTGCCCAGCTACTAGAGTGGTTCGGCCACCCCACGCTCCAGAGGAGACTCCCCCGTGTTCAACGCCCGCGACCTGCTCGATTCCCTCGCCCAGTCGGGCGTCAGCTCCGCCACACAGGACCGCCTCGGCCACGCGATGGGGCCGAAGGGCCTCGGCAGCCGCGACAGCCCCTTCGGCCAGATCCTCGGCCAGGTGCTCGGTGGCGGGCAGGGCGGGCAGGGGGCCGGCTCCGGGCTCGGCGGGCTGCTCGGCGGGCTCATGGGCCAGGCGGGCGGGCTCGCGAACGACGCCACGAGCGCGGTCAAGAGCGGCAATCCGCTGGCGGTCGGCGGTCTGGCCGCGTTGGCGGGCGCGCTGCTGGGTGGCGGTGGCGACGCCGTCAAGGGGGCGCTCGGCGGCGGTCTGCTGGCGGTGCTCGGCGGCTTGGCGATGAATGTGCTCAAGCAGCAGCAGGGCGGGGCAGGCGCGGCGGTGCCGCTCGGCCTGCGCGCGCCGGCGACGGCAACAGAGGAGTCGGCGCTGGAGAACCGTGCCGTGCTGCTCATCGGCGCCATGGTCGACGCGGCGAAGGCCGACGGCGAGATAGACGCGGCGGAGCGCGGCCGAATCGCGGGGCGCCTGCGGGAGTCGGGCGCCGATGCGCAGGCCCTCGACTTCCTCATGGCCGAGATGCAGCGGCCCGCGAGCCTCGACGCGCTGGTCGCGAAGGTCCGCAGTCCCGAGGAGGCGGTGGAAGTGTACGCGGCGTCCGTGCTCGCGATCGAGATCGACACCGAGGCGGAGCGCGCCTATCTCGCCCGCCTCGCGCGGGCGCTGAACCTCGACGCGCGCGTGGTGGCGGAAATCCACTCCGCCCTGGGCGCGCCGGTCGCTGCCTGACGCCCGCCGTCGACCCTCGCGATCACCACCGGAACGGCCGGCGATCGCGAGGGCGGGACGTCAACCGGTCACTTGTAGTAGCCGACCGCGCAGATCTGGTCGCCGACCTTCGTCACGTAGACGACCTTCTGCACCGGCTCCGTCTCGTTCGGCCGCGGCCACATGTAGGGCACCTCGATGATCTGCCCGTCCTTGGCCTTCGCATACATTTCGGCGCCGAACGCGGCGCCGGTCTTGTCCTTGAGGTCCTTGAGGCTCTGGCCGACGAGCTTGGGATGCGCCGTGAACATTCCGTCGGGGCCGCCGCAGTACGGGTAGAGGTCGCGGTCCTTGAAGCCGCCTTCGCCCTTCGTGAACATCTCGAGCGCCTTGGCCTTGTCCGCCTTCACGGCGACGACGGCCTTCTCGAGCATCGCCTTCGCCTCGGCGGGCGTGCCGAAGTCCGCGGCCCAGGCGGCGGTGGCGAGCAGCAGGGCGGGCAGGGTGGCCAGGAGTCTTGTCTTCATCGGTTGATTTCCCTCTTCGCTAGGGTTCGGGTTGGCAGGGTCCCGCGTTCGCGCGCGAACGGCGGCGAGGCACGCTAGCAGATGGCGGTCGGGCGCGCACGGCGCCCAAAACGAGAAGGCCCCGGTCTCGCGAGCGGGGCCTTCTGTTCCGTTGGTGCCCAGGAGAGGACTCGAACCTCCACAGGTCTCCCTACTAGAACCTGAATCTAGCGCGTCTACCAATTCCGCCACCTGGGCGAGGCGTAGGCGGCGACGGGCGCCGCGGCGGGAGGCGGCAATCTACAGGGACACCCTGGGGTTGTCAACGCTACAATGCCGCCCAGCACATCACCCAAGGTATTGTCGTGCCTAGAAGAAATTCCCGTTCCGGCGGCGCAGGCCGCGACCCCTTCCGCGACCGCGAGGCGCGCAAGTACGTGAACCCCATCCCGAGCCGCGAGTTCATCCTCGAGGTGCTGACCGAACAGGGCGTCCCGCTCAAGTTCGACCGCATCGCCGAGCGTCTCGCGCTCGTGGACCCCGAACAGCTCGACGCCCTCTCGCGCCGGCTCAAGGCGATGGAGCGCGACGGCCAGCTCGTCTGCAACCGGCGTGGCGGCTACTGCGTCGTCGACCAGACCAGCCTCGTCGCCGGCCGCGTCATCGGCCACCCGGACGGCTTCGGCTTTCTCAAGCCCGACGAGGGGACCGACGACCTGTTCCTGTCGCCGCGCGAGATGCGCGCGCTCATGCACGGCGACCGCGCCGTGATGCGCGTCACCGGCGTCGACCACCGCGGCCGGCGCGAGGGCGCGCTCGTCGAGGTGCTCGAACGCGCGAACCGCAACGTGGTCGGGCGCTTCTACCGCGAGGGCGGCGTGGGCTTCGTCGTCCCGGACAACAAGCGGCTCACCCACGAGATCGTGGTCCCCCAGTTCGGCCTCGAGGGCGCCGAGCAGGGCCAGATGGTGGTGGTGGAGATCACCGACCAGCCGACGGCGCGCACGCCGCCGATCGGGCGCGTCTCCGAGGTGCTGGGCGCACACATGGCGCCGGGCATGGAGATCGACGTCGCGATCCGCGCCCACGACCTGCCGCTCGAGTGGCCACAGGCGGTGCTCGACGCGGTCGCCGGGCTCGGTCCCGAGGTGCCGGAGGAGGCGAAGGCGGGGCGTACCGACCTGCGCAAGCTGCCGCTCGTCACCATCGACGGCGAGGACGCGCGCGACTTCGACGACGCGGTGTACTGCGAGGCGACGCCGAAGGGCTGGAAGCTCCTCGTGTGCATCGCCGACGTGTCGGCCTACGTGATGGCGGAGAGCGCGCTCGACGCCGAGGCGCTGAAGCGCGGCAACTCGGTCTACTTCCCCGAACGCGTCATCCCGATGCTGCCCGAGGCGCTGTCCAACGGCCTGTGCTCGCTCAACCCGGCCGTCGATCGGCTGTGCATGGTCGCGGAGCTCTACGTCGACCGCGCCGGCACCACGTACCGCTCGCGCTTCTTCGAGGGCGTGATGCGCTCGCACGCGCGGCTCACCTACACCAAGGTGGCTGCGATGCTGGTGGACCAGGATCCCGCACTCTGCGCCGAGTACGCAGCGCTGCTGCCGCACCTGCGCCGCCTGCACGAGCTCTACAAGGTGCTGCTCGCAGCGCGCGCCGGGCGCGGCGCGATCGACTTCGACACCACCGAGACGCGCATCGTGTTCAACGCCGAGCGCAAGGTGGAGCGCATCATCCCCGTCGTCCGCAACGACGCGCACCGGCTGATCGAGGAGTGCATGCTGGCCGCGAACGTGGCCGCGGCGCGCTTCCTGCTGCGCAGCAAGCTGCCGGCGCTCTACCGGATCCACGAGACGCCGCCGGCCGACAAGCTCAAGGACCTGCGCGAGTTTCTCGCCGAGCTCGGCCTGCGGCTCGCCGGCGGCGACAAGCCGAGCGCGAAGGACTACGCGCAGCTGCTCGAGGCGGTGCAGGGCCGGCCCGACGCGCACCTCATCCAGACGGTGCTGCTGCGCTCGATGGCGCAGGCGGTGTACAGCCCGGAGAACGTCGGCCACTTCGGCCTCGCCTATCCGGCGTACGCGCACTTCACCTCGCCGATCCGCCGCTACCCGGACCTGCTGGTGCACCGGGCGATCCGTCACCTGCTGCGCGGCGGGACGGCGGCGGACTTCGACTACCCCGTGCCGCGGCTCGCCGGCATCGGCGAGCACTGCTCGAACACCGAGCGGCGCGCCGACGAGGCGACCCGCGACGCGGTCGACTGGCTCAAGTGCGAGTACATGCTCGACAAGGTGGGAGGGGAGTTCGGCGGCATCATCACCGGGGTCAACTCCTTCGGCCTGTTCGTCGAGCTCGACGACGTGTACGTCACCGGGCTCGTCCACGTCACCGCGCTCGACCACGACTACTTCCACTTCGAGCCCGTGGGCCACCGGCTGCGCGGCGAGCGCACCGGTCGCGTCTACCGGCTCGGTGATCCGATCCGCGTGCAGGTCGCCGCGGTGAACCTCGACGACCGCAAGATCGACTTCGTGCTCGGGGCCGGCCAGGCCGAGCTGCCGCGGGACACCAAGGGCCGGCGCAACAAGGACGGGGCGCGGCCGGCGGACCCGTCGCGCGAGGAGCGGTCACCGGGCGGCGGCAAGCGGCGGCGCCGCCCGCGGCGCTGATGGCGGAGCCCGGCCACCGCGTCGTCGGCCTCAACGCCGTGCGCACGGCGCTGAAGCACGGCGCCGAGCGCGTGTCGGCGCTGTGGGTCGACGTCGCGCGCCACGACCGCCGCCTGCAGGAGCTGATCGACGCGGCCCGGTCGCAGGGCATCGCGCTGCACCGCGTCGACCGCGAGCAGCTCGATCGGCTGGCCGGCGGCGCGAACCATCAGGGTGCGGTCGCCGCGGTCGCTGCGCCCGCGGCGCAGGACGAGGCCGGACTCCACGCGCTGCTCGAGGCCCTGGACCACCCGCCCTTCGTGCTCGTCCTCGACGGCGTGCAGGACCCGCACAACCTCGGCGCCTGCCTGCGCAGCGCCGACGCCGCGGGCGTCGACGCCGTCGTCGCGCCGCGCGACCGCTCGGTGGGGCTCACGCCGGTCGCCTGCAAGGTGGCGAGCGGCGCCGCCGAGTCGGTGCCCTTCTTCCAGGTGACGAACCTTGCGCGTACGCTCGAGGCGCTGCGCGACGAGCACCGGCTGTGGGTCGTCGGCACGGCAGGCGATGCCGACAGGCCGATCTACGACGCCGACCTGCGCGGTCGTCTCGCGCTCGTGATGGGCGGCGAGGAGAAAGGTCTGCGCCGCCTCACCCGCGAGCACTGCGACCTGCTCGTGCGGCTGCCGATGGCCGGGACCGTGGAGAGCCTCAACGTGTCGGTCGCCGCGGGCGTGGCGCTGTTCGAGGCGGTGCGGCAGCGGAGGAGCCGAGTTCCATGTTGAAGCGAATCAGGCAGTTCTTCGATCAGCACCTCGCGGGCGTCGCCTCGGCACAGGACCCCGAGCACGTCCTGCGCCTCGCCGTCGGCGCCCTGCTCCTCGAGATGACCCACATGGACGGCGAGGTCCGCCCGGAGCAGCGCGCGGCGGTGGAGCGGGCGGTGCGCGCGTCGTTCGACCTCACCGAAGAAGAGGCCGACGAGCTGCTCGGCCTCGCCGAGGCGGAGCGGGCGGAGTCGACGGACTACTTCCAGTTCACCTCGCTCATCAACGACGCCTACTCGGCGGAGCAGAAGCAGCGGCTCGTCGAGACCCTGTGGCGCGTTGCCTACGCCGACAACGTGCTGCACGAGCACGAGGAATACCTGGTGCGTAAGGTCGCCGACCTCCTGTACGTCCCCCACGGCGCCTTCATCGCCGCGAAGCACCGGGCTCGCGGCGACGCCTGAGCACGGCAGCGACATCCAGGCAACGTCTTATCGACTCGTCACCGCGAGGCGCGAAGGGGGCGTCCGATCAACTCGTCATCGCGAGGCGCGAAGTGCCGTGGCGATCTGCCCCGTCATCGCGAGCCCCGAAGCGCCGTGGCGATCTACCCCGTCATCGCGAGCCCCGAAGCGCCGTGGCGATCTACCCCGTCATCGCGAGCCCCGAAGGGGCGCGGCGATCCATGGATTGCTTCCCGCCACGGCCTCCGACCTCGCGGTGCGCAATGACGGCGCAAACCGCTTGATCGTGCGATTCCCGATAGAGCGGTTCCGGTGTCTCCCGTGTCGAGCCCGGCCTCGAATTACCGCGCCTTGGCCCTGACCCCATCCCGCACCGCGTTCGACGGGTGGAGGATCACCGCGTCGCCCGCGCTCAACCCCTCGAGCACCTCCGCTGTGAGCGCGTTGCG
>JALORY010000052.1 GCA_025458675.1 Gammaproteobacteria bacterium
GACCCTTATAAATCCCGAGTAGTTCACTCGGAATAACCAGGGGGTCCCATGGCGATGGCCAATCAGGCAGTTCGGGAGTTGGTCGGACGCGGCTACGAGCACGGCTTCGTCACCGACATCGGGGCGGACACCCTGCCCCCCGGACTCGGCGAGGACACCATCCGCGCCATCTCCGCCCGCAAGGACGAGCCGGAGTGGATGCTGGAGCGGCGGCTCGCCGCGTTCCGGCACTGGCTCACCCTGGAGGAGCCGCGCTGGGCGTCGGTGGATCACCCGCCGATCGACTACCAGGCGATTTCCTATTACTCGGCACCGAAGCGGACCGATGCCCCGCGGAGCCTGGACGAGGTCGACCCCGAGCTGCTGCGGACGTACGAGAAGCTGGGGATTCCGCTGGAGGAACAGAAGGCGCTCGCGGGCGTCGCGGTCGACGCCGTGTTCGACAGCGTGTCGGTCGCGACCACCTTCCGCGAGAAGCTGGCCGAGGCGGGAGTGATCTTCTGCTCCATGTCCGAGGCCGTCCGCGAGCACCCGGAGCTGGTCCAGCAGTACCTCGGCGCCGTGGTGCCCCACACCGACAACTACTTCGCGTGCCTCAACGCGGCCGTGTTCAGCGACGGCACCTTCGTTTACGTGCCGAGGGGCGTGCGCTGCCCCATGGAGCTGTCCACCTACTTCCGGATCAACGCGGCGAAGACCGGCCAGTTCGAGCGCACGCTCATCGTCGCCGATGCCGGCGCCTACGTGAGCTACCTCGAGGGCTGCACCGCGCCGCAGCGCGACGAGAACCAGCTGCACGCGGCGGTCGTCGAGCTGGTCGCGCTCGACGACGCCCAGATCAAGTACTCGACGGTGCAGAACTGGTACCCGGGCGACGCCGAGGGCCGCGGCGGCATCTACAACTTCGTCACGAAGCGCGGCGACTGCCGGGGCGCGCGGTCCAAGATCTCCTGGACGCAGGTCGAGACCGGTTCCGCGATCACCTGGAAGTACCCGAGCTGCATCCTGCGAGGCGACGACTCGGTGGGCGAGTTCTACTCGGTCGCGCTGACCAAGGGTCGGCAGCAGGCGGACACCGGCACCAAGATGATCCACCTCGGGCGCAACACGCGCTCCACCATCGTGTCGAAGGGCATCTCCGCCGGCGAGGGGCGCAACGCCTACCGCGGGCTGGTGCGGATCGCGCAGCGCGCCGAGGGCGCCCGCAACCACACGCAGTGCGACTCGCTGCTGCTCGGGGACCGCTGCGCCGCCCACACCTTCCCCTACGTCGAGGTGAAGAACCCGACGGCCCAGGTGGAGCACGAGGCGACCACGTCGAAGATCAGCGAGGACCAGCTCTTCTACTGCCGCTCGCGCGGCCTGCCGGCGGAAGACGCCGTGGCGATGATCGTCAACGGCTTCTGCCGGGAAGTCTTCC
Organism: Gammaproteobacteria bacterium; assembly: GCA_025458675.1. GTDB lineage: Bacteria > Pseudomonadota > Gammaproteobacteria > Chromatiales > Chromatiaceae > JALORY01. The sequence goes on from JALORY010000052.1 coordinate 1,421, forward strand.
AGGAGCTGCCGATGGAGTTCGCGGTCGAGGCGCAGAAGCTGCTGAGCCTCAGCCTCGAGGGCACTGTCGGTTGATCAGTCACCAGACGGCCCGCGCGGCGGGTCGCACCCAGGAGTAACCAGTCATGTTGAAGATCAGCGATCTGAAGGCGGCGGTGGACGGCAAGGAGATCCTGCGCGGCCTCGACCTCGAGGTGAAGGCTGGCGAGGTCCACGCGATCATGGGGCCGAACGGCTCGGGCAAGAGCACCCTCGCGCACGTGCTCGCCGGCAGGGACGGCTACGAGGTCACGGGCGGATCGGTGCGCTTCGACGGCGCCGACCTGCTCGCGCTCTCGCCCGAAGAACGGGCTCACGCGGGGGTCTTCCTCGCGTTTCAGTACCCGGTCGAGCTGCCCGGCGTGAACAACAGCGTGTTCCTGCGCACGGCGCTCAACGCGGTGCGCAAGGCGCGCGGCGAGCCGGAGCTCGACGCGGTGAGCTTCCTGCGCCTGATGCGCGAGAAGCTGCAGCTCGTCGACATGCGCGAGGACCTGCTGAAGCGCTCGGTGAACGCCGGCTTCTCGGGCGGCGAGAAGAAGCGCAACGAGATCTTCCAGATGGCCCTGCTCGAGCCGCGGCTCGCCATCCTCGACGAGACCGACTCCGGCCTCGACATCGATGCCCTGCGCGTGGTGGCCGGCGGCGTGAACGCGCTGCGCAGTCCCGACCGCGGCATGATCGTGGTGACCCACTACCAGCGGCTGCTCGACTACATCGAGCCGGACTTCGTGCACGTGCTCGCGGGCGGTCGGCTGGTGCGGTCGGGCGACAAGTCGCTCGCGCTGGAGCTCGAGGAGAAGGGCTACGGCTGGCTGACCGGAGAGGCCGCATGAGCGCCGCGACCACCGTGCCGGAGGCCTCGACCCGTTTCGGCCGCCTCATCAACGAGCGGCTCGCCGCGCGCCACGGGGACGGCCCCTCCTGGCTGCATCTCCGCAGGGAGGCGGCCGCCACGCGGTTCGCCGCGATCGGGCTGCCGAGCAGCCGCGACGAGGCCTGGCGCTACACGCCGCTGCAGGGGCTGCTGAGCCGCGAGATCGGCAGCAGCGTGCCCGACGCCGGCGCGCCGGACCCCGCGGAGGTGGGCGCCGTGCTGCTGCAGCAGACGCGCGTCTGCCGGCTCGCGTTCGTCGACGGGCGGTTCGCGCCGCACCTCTCCCGACTCATCCCCCTCGGCGCCGGCACTCGTGCGGGCAGCCTGCGGGAGGCGCTGCGCGACGCCCCGGCGGAGACCCTGCCCGACGCCGGCGAGCTGCACGCGTTCGCGGCGATGAACACGGCCCTGTTCGAGGACGGCGGGCGCATCCACGTGCCCGCGGGGCACGGCGTGGACGTCGTGGTCGAGCTGCTGTTCCTCGCCTCGGGGCGCGGCGACGGCGCGATGCACCACCCGCGCAACCTGATCACGCTCGGGGCCGGCGCGTCCGCGACGGTGATCGAGCGCTACGCGGGCCTCGGGTCCTCGCAGCACCTCACCAACGCCGTGACAGACATCGTGCTCGGCGCGGGCGCGCACCTCTCGCACCTGCGCGTGCAGGAGGAGGACGCCGGCGCATTCCACATGGGCAGCGTACGGGTCCGGCAGGAGCGCGACAGCCGCTACGCGGGCTTCGCGGCGTCGCTCGGCGGCGCCTGGTCGCGCTGCGAGCACCACGCCGACTTCGCGGCAGCGGGCGCGAGCTTCGCGGTCGACGGGCTCTACCTGGCAGGCGACCGGCAGTTCGTCGACCACCACCTCGACATCCGCCACGCGGTCCCGGGCTGCGCCAGCCGGGAGACCTTCAAGGGTCTGCTGCACGGCGCAGGGCGGGCGGTGTTCGACGGTCGCATCGTGGTGGAGAGGGACGCGCAGAAGACCGACGCGGCACTCGACAACGCGAACCTGCTGCTGTCGCGCAACGCCGAAGTGGACACCAAGCCGCAGCTCGAGATCTGGGCGGACGACGTCAAGTGCAGTCACGGCGCCGCGGTCGGTCAGATCGACCCGACCCAGCTGTTCTACCTGCGGGCGCGCGGCGTCCCCGAGGCGCAGGCCCGCGAGATGCTCTGTCTGGGATTCGCGCAGGAGGTCCTCGACGCCTGCCCCGTCCCGGAGCTCAGGGCCCGGCTGGAGCAGGCCGTGGCGCAGCGGATCCGCGTGCCATGCTGAGGCTCGCCAGACTCGCGAACGTGACCGCCCCGCCGCAGGCGTCGGGGACCGCCCCGGAGATCGGTCCCGACGCGAGCCTCGAGGCACGGGTCATCGCGGCGCTGCGCTCGGTTCAGGATCCCGAGATCCCGCTCAACATCTACGATCTCGGGCTGATCTACGGGCTCGACGTCACCCCCCAGGGCGCCGTCGCAGTCCGCATGACGCTGACCGCGCCGGCCTGCCCGGTGGCGGGAGTGATGCCGGGGCTCGTGGAGTCCGCGGTCCGCAGGGTGGACGGCGTGACGTCCGTCGACGTCGCGCTCGTGTGGGACCCGCCCTGGCACAAGGGCCTCATGTCCGACGCCGCGAAACTGCAGCTCGGCCTGCTCTGAGCGGGCGCTCAGTAGCCCCAGCCCGAGCGGTAGCTGCGGTAGCCGTAGTCGCTGTCGTGGTAGCTGCCGCGCGCTGACGGGTCGTCGTACCCGTAGCCGCCGTAGGAGCGGTAGCGGGGCGACGCGTACCCGCTGTCGTAGCGCTCGTAGCCGTCATAACGGCGATAGGGTTCCGTGGCGATCGCCGCGCCGACGGCCGCGCCGAGCGCGCCGCCGACGACGGTGCTCGTCTTGCCGCCCACGGCGTTGCCGACCGCCGCGCCGGCCGCCGCGCCGAGCGCGCCGCCGAGCAGGGCGTCGCGGCCATAGGAACGGTCACGCGGGTAGGGGTCGGAGGCGCAGCCGGCGAGCAGCGTGCCGGCGGCGAGAAGGGCGACGAGGTTGCGCATCGGGGATCTTGAGGTACCGGGGAAAATCCCGGGTTCGAGCGCAACAACGCGCGGCGGCCGCGCCGGTTGACGCCTCCGGCGTCCCGTCAGAGGTCGACGCAGGCGGCCGCCTGCTCGCGCAGCTTCTCGACGATCGCGTAGATGCCGACGTGGCGGCTCGGGCTCAGGTGCTCGCCGAGCTTGAGGCCTTCGAACAGGCCATCGAAGTCGAGAGCCAGCACCTCCTCCGGGGTCTTGCCATCGCAGAGCGAGACCAGCAGCCCCACCACGCCCTTGATGATCGCGGAGTCGCAGTCGCCGCTCGCCGCCAGTCGACCGGGCCTCGCCGGATCGGGGGCAAGCCGCACCCACACCTGGCTCATGCAGGGCTTGACGCGGTTCTCCTCGACCCGGTCGCGCTCGGCCATCGCCGGCAGAGCGTCTCCGAGCTCCACGAGGTAGTGGTAGCGCTGCTCCCAATCCCCCAGCAGCTCGAAGGTGTCCAGGATGCCGGCGACGTCGTTCATCCGTGTCTTATGGGCGCCGGCCCGCGGGGATTCAAGACGGCCTGCCCTGGGCGAAATAGCGCTCGAGGAAGGTCGAGAAGTCGACGTCGTCCGCGGCCTCCACCGCCGCCTGCCGCGCGAGCGATGCTTCGGCCTCGGCGACGAGTCGCGCCTCCGCCGCGGGGGCGAGCGCCAGGCCCGCGAAGTGCGCGAGGTGGCGCTGCGCGTGGCGCCACGCGAACTGGTGGAAGCTCTCGCCATTCTGCCGCATCTCGGCGAGTACCCGCGCCGACGGGGTCAGCTCCGGGTCGGCGACCTTCGCGCGCTGCGCAGCGAGGGCGGCGCCGTGGCCGCCGCCGCGCGCGGCCTCCAGCGCCGCGCAGACCGGCTCCATCCCCTCCAGCACCTCGTCCGCCCACTGGCGCAGCGACAGCCCCTTGCCGTCGCGCAGCAGGCGCAACGCGGGGTCGCGCCCGCGCTGCGCCACCTTCTCCAGGTTGCGGTCGATCTCCCAGCGCTCCTGCAGCCGGATCTTCGGGCTGTCGGCGAGCAGGCAGAAGAAACCGAAGGCCTCGAGGAAGCGCAGTTCCTCCTCGTCGACGCCGAGCGGCTCGAAGACGTTGACATCGGGCGAGCGCAGCTCGACGTAGCGCACGCCGCGCCGCTTGAGAGCGAGCGTGGGCTTCTCCAGGTCCTCGAGGATCTGCTTGGGCCGAACCGTGCTGTAGTACTCGTTCTCGATCTGCAGGATGTTGGCATTGAGCTGCCGCCACTCGCCGTCGACCACGACGCCGATGTCCTCCCACAACAGGGCCGGCGTCTCGATCGCGTGCTTGAGGCTCAGGATGTAGGCGCCGAGGCTGTCGTAGCACGCCTTGACGCCCACTCCCTCCTCGCGCCGGTTCTGATAGCCGATGTTGCCCATGCGCAGCGAGGTGGCGTACGGCTCGAAGTACGTGAACTCGTCGAACGCCGGCATGCGCGTCGGCCGGCCGTCGAGAAAGGTCTTGCAGACCGCGGGCGACGAGCCGAACAGGTAGAGCACCAGCCAGCCGTAGCGCTGCAGGTTGCGGATGAGGCCCATCGTCGCGTCGTCGCGGAAGGAGCGCAGCGTGCCGGTCTCGCCGCGCGCCGCCATCAGGGTCTCCCAGACCGCGTCGCCGAACGAGAAGTTGAAGTGGATGCCGGCAATCACCTGCATGATGCGGCCGTAGCGGTGTCCCAGGCCGACGCGGTAGACGTGCTTCATGCGCGCGCGGTTCGACGTGCCGTACTCGGCGATCGGGATGTTCTCCTCGCCCGCCAGGATGCAGGGCATGCTCCCGGCCCAGAGCCGCTCGGGCCGGATGCGCTGGTAGACGAAGACGTGCAGGTCGCGGAGGAAGTCGAGCACCTCGCGCGCCGTGCCGGAGGGCGGCGTCACGAGCTCGAGCAGCGCCTCGGAATAGTCCGTGGTGATCCAGGGGTGCGTGAGCGCGGAGCCGAGCGCGCGCGGGTGCGGGGTGAAAGCGATCACGCCGTCCGGCGCGACGCGCAGGCACTCGCGCTCGAGACCGAGCGTGACGCCGCGCGCCAGCGTGCCGATCCCGCCGGCAGCCGCGAACCGCGCGAGCTCCTGCTCGATATCTGCCCGCAAACGACGTGCCCTCGCTGGCCCGGAACGGCGCGACGCCGCCGCACGCGCGGTGGGCCGCTACGTCAAGTATACGGGGTGCTGCCGGCGGGCCGCCGGGCAGTTACCAGGGGATGGTGGAGCCGTCGACGTCGATGAAGCGGCCGCTGTCGGCCAGGGTCAGCCGGTCCAGGATGCCGTGCAGGGCGGCGACGCTCTCCCCGACGCCGATCTCCGCATTCGGCCCGCCCATGTCGGTCTTCACCCACCCCGGGTTCAGCGCGACCACCGTGATGCCGCGGGGCCGCAGGTCGACGGCGGCGCTGGCCACCACGGCGTTGAGCGCGGCCTTGGACGCGCGGTAGACGTAGCTGCCGCCCGAGCGGTTGTCCGCCATGCTGCCCATCTTGCTGCTGACGCACGCGATGACCCGGCGGCGGCTGCGTGCCACGTGGTCCGCCAGCGCCTCCATGATCTTCATCGGGGCGACGGTGTTCACCCGGAAGGTATCGAGCCACGCGGCCACGTCGGTGTTGCCGAACTCGGCGTCCGACTGCCCGTACACCCCGGCGTTGTTGATCAGCAGGTCCAGCGGCTCCCGGCCGAGCACCTGCGGCAGGGCGGCGACCTGGCGCGGGTCGGTGACGTCGAGCGGGTGGATGCTGACCCGGCCGTCGCTCGCGGCGGCGAGGCGGCTGAGGTCGGGCGCCGCCTCCGGGCGGCGGCAGCACGCGAGCACCCGCCAGCCGTCCGCGGCATAGGCGCGCACGAGACCGAGGCCGATGCCCCGGTTCGCCCCGGTGATCAGAACGCTCTCGACCGACATCGTTGCCTCCAGGCAATATTCGCGACCGCCGGCACATTGCATTGCCGCGGACCCTGGGTCAATATTCTGGAAAACCTGAGGATCATCAGCCCTATGCTCGGCAAACTTAAAGTCCTGCCGCTAGCCATCGCTCTCATCCTCAGCCCCGGCGCAGGCGCCACGACGACGGAGGCGCCCCCGAAACCGGCGGCGGTCGCGCCGGCCAAGCCGGGCACCCCGACCGACGCCAAGTCCCCTGCCGCGAAGGCGGCACCCCGGCCGGCGGCCAAGACGGCGGCCGCTGGCGGCAAGCCGGCGGCACCGCAGAAGGCGGCCGCCGCGAAGCCCGCGGCGCCCGCGCGTCCGGCGGCGGCAAAGCCCGTGGTGACGGCCAAGTCCACGCCGTCCAAGGGCGCCACGGCGGCGACGGCGTCCAAGGGGCAGGGCCGGGTGGCGCGGACGGACCGGGTGCAGCCGGCGCCCGCCCGGGTCGCGCGGGCCGAGGAAGGGGCCCCGCCGGTGGCCGGCCGCGAGCACTGGGTCAACGTCGAATCGCACTCGGCGATGGTCGTCGACTCGACCGGCCGCGAGATCTACTCGAAGAACCCCGACGAGGTGATGCCGATCGCCTCCATCACCAAGCTGATGACCGCGATGGTGGTGCTCGACGCGCAGCTGCCGCTCGACGAGGTGATCACCGTCGAGCCGGAGGACAGGGACTACCTGCGCAACACCTACTCGCGCCTGCAGGTGGGTCGCCAGCTGACGCGCCGCGACATGCTGCACATCGCGCTCATGTCGTCGGAGAATCGCGCGGCCGCGGCCCTCGGCCGCGCCTACCCGGGCGGCAAGGCGGCCTTCATCCGGGCGATGAACGCCAAGGCGCGCGCGCTCGGGATGAGCCAGACGCGCTTCTACGACTCGACCGGGCTCGACGGCAGCAACGTCTCGACCGCACGGGACCTCGTGCGCCTCGCGCTCGCCGCGGGGCGCTACCCCATCATCCGCGAGGCGACCACGACGAGCGAGTCGGCCGTGCTGCCGCTGGACCGCGGGACGCCGATGCTCTACCGCAACAGCAACCGCCTGGTGCGCGGCGGCAACTGGGAGATCAGCCTGAGCAAGACGGGCTATCTGAACGAGGCCGGCCGCTGCCTCGTGATGCAGGCGGAGGTGCAGGACCAGCCGCTGGTGTTCGTGTTCCTGCACGGCCCGGGCAAGCTGACGCCCATGGGCGACGCCAGCCGCATCCGCGCCTGGCTGGAACGCGGCGGCGCGCGGACCGGCTGACGCTCAGTACAGCTGCGCGGCCCGCACGCTCTGGTTGGTGCGCACGTAGTCGCCGAGGATACGCGCCGACTCCTCCACCAGGATCCGCGACACGCCCTCGGCGTCCTCTTCGTCCGGATCCGGCTCTTCTTCGGCGTCGACCTGCGCCTGCGTGAGCGGGGCGAGCCCCCGCGTCTTGCGGAACGCGTTCCGCGCGTCCAGCTGCCGCTTCTTCCGCTGGTCGTACTCCTTGCGCCGCTCGCTCTCCAGCAGGCTGACGGTGCGCTGCTGACGCACCGCCTCGAGCTCGGTCTCGCGCTCGTGCAGGTAGACGAAGCCCGGATCGTGTGCGGTCCGCTCCTGGTGCTGCTCGACGAGGCCCGAGACGCCGTTCTGCCCGACCGGGCGGAACTTCGCCGGCGCGATGCTGGCCCAGGGCAGCGCGTTGTCGAAGGCGCGCTCGCCGTGGTCGTCGGCGCTGCTCGCGGTCGGAAACACGATGTCGGGCACCACGCCGCGGTGCTGCGTGCTGCCACCGCTCACGCGAAAGAACTGTGCCATGGTCAGACGCAGCCGCCCGTAGTCCTCGTCGCCGTCGACGAACCGGTTGAGGTCGATGAGGGTCTGCACCGTGCCTTTGCCGAAGGTCGGCTCGCCGAGGATGATGCCGCGGCGGTAGTCCTGTATCGCGCCGGCGAAGATCTCCGATGCCGAGGCGCTGTCGCGGTCGACCAGCACGGCGAGCGGGCCGCTGTAGACCTCGCGCGCCTCGGCGTCCTCTTCCACCTCGACGCGGCCGCTGGTGTCCTTGATCTGGACGACGGGGCCTTTGCCGATGAACAGCCCGGTCAGCTCGGTGGCCTCCGAGAGCGAGCCGCCGCCGTTGTGCCGCAGGTCGATGACGACGCCGTCGACCCCCTTGCGCTTGAGCTCGGCGAGCAGCTTCTTCACGTCGCGCGTGGTGCTGCGGAACTCCTTGTCGCCGTCGGCCTGACCGCGGAAATCGCGATAGAAGCCCGGGATGCGGATCACGCCGATGCGCATGCCGCCCATGTCGCGGCCCTCGACGATGCTGCTCTTCGCCGCCTGGTCCTCGAGGTTGATGGCGTTGCGCTCGAGCACCACCTCGCGCGGCGGGCCGGGCATGCCCTTCGGCACCACCTGCAGGCGGACCGTGCTGCCCTTCGGGCCGCGGATCTGGTCGACCACGTCCTGCAGGCGCCAGCCCACGACGTCCTGCACCTCGCCGGTGTCGCCCTGACCGACCCCGACGATGGTGTCGCCGGCGTGGACCTGACCGCTCAGCGCGGCGGGGCCGCCGGGCACGGTGCGCTGCACCACGGTGTTCTCGTTCTCGCTGCGCAGCACCGCGCCGATGCCCTCGAGCGAGAGGCGCATGCTGATGTCGAAGTTCTCGGACGTGCGCGGCGACATGTAGCCCGTGTGCGGCTCGATGCTGACGGTGTACGCGTTCGCGAACGTCTGGAACACGTCCTCGCCGGTGAACTGGCGCGTGCGCCGGGCGACCCCCTCGTAGCGCTTGCGCAGCGTGTCGCGGATCTCGTCGTCCGACTTGCCGGCCAGGCGCAGCGACAGCGCGTCGTTCTTGACGCGCTTGCGCCAGAGGTCGTCGAGCGCGGCGCGGTCGCGCACCCAGTCGGACTTCTCGCGGTCGAACTCGTAGCGTTCGTTGACCGTGAAATCGAACTTGCCCTTGAGGAGCTGCAGGGCGTACGCGGTGCGCTCGTCCACCCGCTGGCGGAAGACCTGGAAGATCTTGAACGCCGGGTCGAGATCGCCGGCGCGCAGCGCGTCGTCGAGCTTGTGGCGGTAGGCGGCGAAGCCGTCGACGTCCTTCTGGCTGAGGAAGCTGCGGTTCGGGTCGAGGCTCTCCAGGTACCGCTTGAGGATCTTCTCCGACATCGCGTCGTCGAGCGGCACGCGCCGGTAGTGGAACTTGTCCACCACCTTGGTCAGGATGACCGTTGCCTGGCGCTGCGACTTGGTCGGCTTGAGGTCGCCGGCGGACACCTCGCGCAGATCGCCGACGGCGGCGCTGCCGACGAGCAGCCCGACGAGCAGTGCCGCGATCGCGGCGCGAGTTCTCGAGAAACCGAAGGTCATGGGCTGGCCGATACGTCCTGCCGCCCGGCACCCGCGCCGGCACGGCTCTGCTGATCACGAATTGTGGGCCCTACATCGGCGGATCAAGCGCGGGGTGCAGTCCGCTGACGATGTCGAGGTACTCCGGGTGGTCCGGGCCGACCACTCCGTGGCGGACCAGAAAGTCGAGGACCACCAGGTTGCAGTTGGGTTTGAACTCCTCCGTGTCCGCCACCCGTCTGGCCACCTCCTCCACCGGCAGGAGGTGAAAGGCCGCCACCTCGCCGTCCGTGCAGCGCGGCGCGAAGTCCGCCGGCAGCTCGAGGTCGTAGCAGTAGAGCACGTCGGGCTTGAAGCCCTCCTCGGTCGCGTGCGCGTAGGTCACCGCGCCCACCGGACGCGCCCCCGCCGCCAGTTCCCGCGACATCCCGGCCTCCTCCGCGCACTCCTTCGCGAGGTTATCGGCCAGTCCGACCCCGTGGGGCAGACCGCCGGCCACGAGATTGTCCAGTCGTCCGGGCCACTGCCGCCGGTCAGCGGCCCGCCGACCGATCCACAGGTGCAGGCCGTCGGCCCGTCGCACGTAGCCGTTCAGGTGCTGGCCGAAGGCCCGGACGCCGAACAGCACCGCCGCCGCGCGGTCGACGACGCACAGCGCCTCATCCCGCCCGCCCGCGGTCACGGGGTAGGGCTCGCCCTGCACCTGCGGCAGCCACCCTTCCGCCAGCAGGTCGACCACGACCTCGGCGAGCACCGCAGACCGACCGGAGAAGCTGTCGGGCGCCGCGGCCAGCGCCACCCCGTCCGCTGCCGGCCGGAACGCTCCCCGGCGGCCGAGGAGCCAGGCGGCCAGCTCGGGCCGCAACCTGCCCACCCGCTGTCCGGCGACCCGCCACGGAACGTGCGTGCCCGGCCGGTGGTTGTTGAGCGCCCGGATGCGGTCCAGGTAGGCCATTGGGACCCGCGGCGTGAAAGGCGCGGTAGCTTACCAGCAGCACGGCCGCCCCGCAGCCTCGGGGCCTCCCCCGGTTCGACAGCGGGGCGTGGGCGGCGTTCCCGCCGCGTGGTCGCGGGCTAGCGCTCGCGCGCCTTCACGTCCTCCCACGCGGCGTCCATCGTCGCGAGGTCGGCCTCCCCGACGGGCGTTCCACGGCCCGCCAGCAGCGCCTCCAGCGCGCGGAACCGGCGCTCGAACTTGGCCGTGGCGCCGCGCAGCGCCTGCTCGGCGTCGACACCGAGGTGCCTGGCGAGGTTGACGCACGAGAACAGCAGGTCGCCGACCTCCTCCCCGAGGGCGTGGGGGTCAGCGCCAGCCGCCCGCGCCGCGTCGATCTCCGCGAGCTCCTCGCGGCACTTCTCCAGCACCCCGTCGGGGTGCGGCCAGTCGAAGCCGACCCGCGCCGCCCGGCGCTGCAGTTTCTCCGCGCGCAGCAGCGCCGGCAGGGCCGCGGCCACGCCGTCGAGCGCGCCGGTGCCGCCCCCGTGCGCGCCCTCCCGCTCCGCCCGCTTCTGCGCCTCCCAGGCGTCGCGCAGCTCGTCCTCGGTGGCGTACGCGACCCCGGCGAAGACGTGCGGGTGGCGGCGGATCAGCTTGGCGCAGATCGCGTCCGCCACGTCCCGGAAGGCGAAGTGACCGCCCTCCTCCGCCATGCGGGCGTGGAACACGACCTGGAAGAGCAGGTCGCCCAACTCGTCCTTGAGCTCGGGCAGATCGTTCCGGGCAATCGCGTCGGCGACCTCGTAGGCCTCCTCGAGGGTGTAGGGCGCGACGCTGGCGAAGGTCTGCTTCACGTCCCAGGGGCAGCCGCACGCCGGGTCGCGCAGCCGAACCATGATGTCGAGGAGGTCGTCGAGGGTGTGCATGGCGGCGTCCGCGGCCGGGGTCGCGCGGATGGTAACGCCTCAGGCGGGCGGGGGCGGCGCAGCGAGCCGTCGGCCGAGCCGGCGCAGGGCGGCGCCGAGCAGCGGCACCCGGCCCCAGATCGCCTCGACCGGGTCCCAGTAGTCGACGTGATCGCTCACCCGGCCGGCTCCGTCAAAGCGCACGCA
>JALORY010000053.1 GCA_025458675.1 Gammaproteobacteria bacterium
GGCACGCTGCTCCACCTCGGCAGCGATCGCCAGGCTCTCCGCGTTGTGCTGCGCCACGCCCAGATAGCGCTGCAGGTAGTTGCGCGCCCCGGCGATGTCGCCGCCGTCGAGGCTCAGCCGCGCCATGGGCAGCAGTGCCGGCTCGAAGCTCGGATTGCGCTGCAGCGCATCGCGATAGAGGCTCTCTGCGCCCGCCCGGTCACTGCGCTGCTGCGCACAGACGGCCGCGTTCGTCATCGCCACCCAGGGGCTCTCGTTGAGCGGGCTGCGCATTGCCGCGTCGAACTGGCTGCTCGCCTCGTCGTAGCGGCGTTGACTGCACAGGAACACGCCGTAGGCGTTCTGCACGTAGAAGTCCGTCGGGGCGAGGCGCAGCGCCTCCTGGAACTCGCTCTCCGCCCTCGCGGCGTCGCCCATGCGCTGGTAGACCATGCCGAGCACCGTGCGCGCCTGCGGGTGGCGGGGGTCCTTGTCGACCGCCTGCTGCGCCTTGGTCAGGGCGACGCCGATCTGGCCGTCCTGCAGATAGGCGGCGGAGAGCTGGACGTAGACGTCGGCCGGCCCGGCCGGCCGGGTCCCCGGCACGAAGTTCTCCGAGCCCTGCGTGCGCGAGCCGCTGCTCTGGCAGGCAGCGGCCCCGAGGGCGAGCAGGGCGACGATCAACAGCGCGGGTCTACGCGGCATGACTCGATCCGCTCCTCGTGGCGAAGACGACGTCCAGCCCGCCGCGCGGGCGGCGCCGATCGCGCACCCGGCCGACGAGCTGGCCGCAGGCCGCGTCGATGTCGCCGCCGCGCGTCTTGCGCGTGATCGAAATGAGCCCCGAGCGCATCAGCCGCTGCCGGAAGGCCTCGATGCGCTCCGGCGCCGAGGCGCGGTACGTGCTGCCGGGAAACGGGTTGAAGGGAATGAGGTTCATCTTCGCGGGCACGCCCTCGAGCAGGCGGATCAGCGCCTTCGCGTGCGCGTCGCTGTCGTTGACGCCGTCGAGCATCACGTACTCGAAGGTGACTTTGCGGCGGCGGTCGTCGCGCACGTAGTCGGCGCAGGCCGGCAGCAGTTCCTCGAGCGGGTACTTGCGGTTGATGGGCACGAGCACGTCGCGCAGGGCGTTGTCCGGGGCGTGGAGGGACACCGCGAGCGACACGTCGCTCACCTCCCGCAGCCGCCGGAGTGCGGGCACGAGGCCCGAGGTGCTCAGTGTCACGCGGTACTTCGACAGGCCGTAGGCGAGATCGTCCTGGATCAGGTCGGTCGCGCTCACGACGGCGTCGAAGTTGGCCAGCGGCTCGCCCATCCCCATCAGCACCACGTTGGTGAGCGGCCGCTCGAGCTCGCGCCAGGCCACCCACACCTGGCCGACGATCTCGCCGACCGTGAGGTTGCGGCTGAAGCCCTGCCGGGCGGTGGAGCAGAAGCTGCAGTCGAGCGCGCAGCCGACCTGCGAGGAGATGCACAGCGTGCTGCGGTCGCCGTCCGGAATGTAGACCGTCTCGATGCGCTGGCCGTCGTCGAGCTCGAGCACCCACTTGCGCGTGCCGTCGAGCGACGGCTGCTCGAAGGCGATCGACGGGACGCGGACCTCGGCGATCTCCGCGAGCTGCGCGCGCAGCGCCTTGGGCACGTCGGACATCGCGCCGAAGTCGGTCACGCCGTGCTTGTGGATCCACTTCAGCACGTTGCGGCCGTGAAAGGCCTTGTGCCCGAGACCGGCGAAGAAGGCCTCCATGGCCTTCCGGTCGAGGTCGAGCAGGTTGGTGCGGGCAGGCTCGAGCACGGCGCCGGTCAACGGGTCCGCTCGCAGACCCCCTCAGGGAAGAAGAAGGCGATCTCCGCCTTCGCGGTGTCGGGGCCGTCGGAGCCGTGGACCGCGTTCTCGTCCACGGTGGTCGCGAAATCCGCCCGGATCGTCCCGGGCGCGGCCTTCTTCGGGTCGGTGGCCCCCATCACCTCGCGGTTCTTCGCAATGGCGCCCTCGCCCTCGAGCACCTGCACCATCACGGGACCGGAGGTCATGAAGGCGACGAGATCCTTGTAGAAGGGGCGCTCCTTGTGGACCGCGTAGAAGGCCCCGGCCTGCTCCTGGGTCAGGTGCAGCATGCGCGCCGCCACCACCCGCAGGCCTGCCTGCTCGAAGCGGGAATAGATCTGCCCGATCACGTTCTTCGCGACGGCGTCCGGCTTGATGATCGACAGGGTGCGTTCAATGGCCATTACAACTCCACAGATATCAAATGATTGACTAAGTTATCTACCAAGAAACGTGAGCTTACGGTCGACCCCGGACGCGAGCGATTCCGCCGGCAAAACGGCAGGTTAATTTACAGGGGACCCCCCGCCCAGGCAAACCGGCCACGCCTCACACCCCGCGGCGCACTTCAAGCACGTCGGGAAGTTGGCGCAACTTGGTCAGGATTCGCTGCAGTTGGGCGAGGTCGGCGATCTCCGCGGTGAAGCGCATCGTGGCCTGGTCGGTCCGCCGATCGGACTGGGTCTGCACCGCCACGACGTCCACTTCCTCGTTGGTGAACACCGAGGACACGTCGCGCAGCAGGCCCTTGCGGTCGGCCGCGACCACGAGGATGTCCGCCGCGAAGGCCCCCGCCGCCTCGACCGCCTGTGCGTTCCAGGCCACGTCGACCAACCGCCCCTCCTGGTCGGGGGGCAGGTCGCGGATCACCGGACAATCCCGTCGGTGCACCGTCACGCCCCGGCCACGGGTGATGTAGCCGACGATCCGGTCGGCCGGGAGCGGCTTGCAGCACTTCGCCATGTGCGTCATCAGGTCGCCGACCCCCTGCACGATGACGAGCCCGTGCGCCGGCGTCCCGGTGGGTCGGGCGGGGCGCCGGGCCCGCTCGGTGAGCAGGGCCTCGGGCGGGCGGCGGCGGTCCTCCGCCGTGTGCGCGACCTGCTGGGCCGACACCTCGCCGCGACCGATCGCCGCGAGCAGGTCCTCTGCGCCGCGGAAGCTGAACTGCGCCGCCGCCTTTTCGAGATCCGGGCGCGGACCGCCCTGCCGCGCCAGCTCGCGCTCCAGGGTCGCCCGCCCCGCCGTGAGGTGGTGCTGGTAGTCCTGCTGCTTGAACCAGGCCCGCACGCGGTTCAGCGCCTTTGCGGTCTTCAGGAAGCCGTGGTGGGGGCTCAGCCAGTCGCGGCTCGGTCCGCCCTCCTTCGTCGTGAGGATCTCGACCGTCTGCCCGCTGGCGAGCGGCTGGGTCAGCGTGACGATGCGGCCGTCGACCTTCGCGCCGCGGCAGCGGTGACCGACGTCGGTGTGGACCGCGTACGCGAAGTCGAGCGGCGTCGCGCCGCGCGGCAGCTCGATCACGCGCCCCTGCGGCGTCAGCACGTAGACCCGCTCGGGCTGGAACTCGCTCTTGAAGCGCTCCAGGAAGGCCGGGTCGTCGGCATCCTCCTTGAGGTCCAGCCAGTGCCGCATCCACTGCACGCGCCGCTCGAGCTCGCTGTCCTCGCGACCGGCCTCCTTGTAGCGCCAGTGCGCCGCCACCCCGCGCTCGGCGTGGTCGTGCATGTCGTAGGTCCGGATCTGCACCTCGAGCGGCCGGTCGTCGGGCCCGATCACCGCGGTGTGCAGCGACTGGTACATGTTGGTCTTGGGCGTCGCGATGTAGTCGTCGAACTCGCCGGGGATGTGCCTCCACAGGCCGTGCACGATGCCGAGCACCGCGTAGCAGTCGGCGACGCTGTCGACCAGGACGCGCACCGCGCGCACGTCGAAGATGCGGTCGAAGTCGACCGCCTTGCGCTGCATCTTCCGCCAGATGCTGTAGATGTGCTTGGGCCGGCCCGAGATGCTGCCCTCGATGCCGTGCCGCGCGAACTCCGACTGCAGCGCGCCCATCACCTCCGCGATGAAGCCCTCGCGCTCGCGCCGGCGCCCCTCGAGCAGGCCGGCGATGTGCTTGTACTCGTCGGGCTGCAGGTACCGCAGGCAGAGGTCCTCGAGCTCCCACTTGATCTGCCAGATGCCGAGCCGGTTCGCGAGCGGCGCATAGATGTCGCGGGTGTCGCGCGCGATGCGCACCTGCGCGTCGCGGTCGAGCCGCTTCAGGGTCCGCATCGCCTGGAGGCGCTCCGCGAGCACGACGAGCACGACGCGCACGTCCTCGGCGATGCTGAGCAGCATGCGCCGCAGGTTTTCGGTGTGCTCGGACTCGGGCTGGTCCGGCTGCGGGCCGCCGACCGTCGCCACCGCGCCGATGCGCTCGAGGTCGCGCAGCATGCCCGCCACCGTGTCGCCGAGACGCGCGCGCACGCGCTCCGCGTCGTAGCCGGGCAGACCCGCCGCACCGTGCAGGATCGCGACCGCCAGCGTCGCGCGATCGAGCGCGAGGCCGTTGAGCACGTCGGCGACGTGCAGCCGGTGCAGCAGCTTGTCCTGGCCGGAGGGCTCCACCGCCGCGCCGAACAGGGCGCGCGCCTCGCCGCAGGCCTCGCGCAGGTAAGCGATGTCCTCCCGGACCCGGGGGCCGCTGAGGGACGCGAGCCAGCCGTCGACGACCGCGGCGTCGGCCGCGCCCTCGGCGGGCAGGACGGAACTGACGCTGACCATCGCCCGCCGTCAGTCGAGGACGTGGCTGACGAGGCCGTCCGCGAGCTTGGGCTCGAACCAGGTCGACTTGGGCGGCATCACCTCGCCGGCGTCGGCCACGGCCATGAGGCTCTCCATCGTGGTCGGAAAGAGCGCGAAGGCGACGCGCCAATCGCCGGCATCGACACGCTGCTCGAGCTCGCCCAGACCGCGGATGCCGCCGACGAAGTCGATGCGCTCGTCGCGGCGCGGGTCGCCGATGCCGAGGATCGGGCCGAGCAGGTGGTCCTGGAGCAGGCTCACGTCGAGTCGCCCGATCGGGTCGCTCCCCGGAATGCGCTCCGGGTGAATGGTGAGCCGGTACCAGGTGCCGGCGAGGTACATCCCGAATTCCCCGCTGCGCGCCGGCCGCAGCCTCTGCGCCGCCGGCTCGATGTCGAAGGCGGCGCCGACCGCGGCGACGAACGCCTGCTCGTCACGGCCGTTCAGGTCGCGCACGAGGCGGTTGTAGTCGAGGATCTGCATCTGATCGTGCGGAAAGATGACGGCGAGGAAGTGGTCGTGGGACCGCGCCTCGCGGTGCCCGCCCGCGGCCGCGCGGCGGGCGGCGCAGACCCGCGAGGCGGCCGCCGAACGGTGGTGGCCATCGGCGACGTAGAGCGCGGGCATGCGGTCGAAGGCTGCCGTCAGCCGGGCGATCGTGGCCGCATCCGACACGGTCCAGAGCTCGTGACGCACACCGTCCCGCGCCGTGACGTCGACCTCCGGCGCGTCGGCCGCCACACGCGCGAGCTCGCCGTCGACGGCGGAATCGCTCGGGTAGACGAGGAACACCGGGCCGGTCTGCGCGTTGAGCGCCTCGATCTGCCGCACGCGGTCGTCCTCCTTCACCGGCCGCGTGAACTCGTGCTTCTTGATGCGGCCCGCGTCGTACGCGTCCACCGAGGCAGTGCCCACGAGCCCGGTCTGCACGTGGGAGCCCATGGTCAGGCGGTAGACGTAGAAGCACTGCCCCGGGTCCCGGGCGAGCACGCCGTCCGCGATCATCCGCCGGAGGTTCTCGGCCCCCTTCGCGTAGACCTCGGGCGCGTAGGGGTCGGTACCGGGTGGCAGGTCGATCTCCGGCCGCGAGACGTGCAGGAAGCTGTACGGGCGCCCCGCAACGAGGGCCCGCGCCTCGGCCTCGTTCACCACGTCGTAGGGGGGCGCGACCACGTCGGCGGCGCGGCCGGCAACCGGCCGCAGGCCGGCGAAGGCTTTCACCAGGGGCATGGGAGGCCTCGGCTCGGATCGGGGCCGGGATTGTTCCAGAGCCCGGCAGGCGATGCAAAGGGCCGGCGCGCCCTCAGCGGCTGCCGCCGCGCAACCCCTGCAGCGCCATCCGGCGGCGCACGAACGCGAGCTGTGCGGCGAGTGACAGGCCCTTCGGGCACACGTCCTCGCAACCGAGCAGCGTCATGCAGCCGAACACGCCCTCCTCCGTCCCGACGAGGTCGTAGTAGGCGGCGTCGTCGCGTGTGTCCCGGGGGTCGAGGCGGAAGCGCGCCAGCTTGTTGACGCCGACCGCGCCGACGAAGTCGGGTCGCATCCTCGCCGTCCCGCAGCCCGCGACGCAGCAGCCACACTCGATGCAGCGGTCCAGCTCGTAGATCTGCTCGGCGAGGTCCGGATCCATGCGCGCCTCGAGCCGGTCGAGCGCGGGCTCGCCCGCCGCGTGGACCCAGGTCTCGAGCCGCTCGGCCATCGCGCGCATCCACTTCCCGGTGTCGACCGAGAGGTCGCCGATCAGCTCGAACACCGGCAGCGGCGCCAGCGTGATCTCGGGGCCGATGTCCCGTGTGAGCGTACGGCAGGCGAGTCCGGGCCGGCCGTCGATCAGCATGCCGCAGCTGCCGCAGATGCCCGCACGACAGACGAAGTCGAACTGCAGCGAGGCGTCGAGCGTGGCACGGACCTCGTTCAGGGCGATGAACAGGGTCATGCCGTCGGTCTCGTCGAGCTCGAAAGTCTCGAAGCGCGGGCTCGAGCCCGGGTCCTGCGGGTTGTGCCGAAGGATGCGCAGGCGCAGGCGGCGACCGGTGAGCGAGGTGTCTTCGTACATGGTGGTCAGGCGATCGGCTCGGCGAGCCGCTCGTTGCGTCCCCGCAGGGCCGGCGGCAGCTCCTCGAGGAAGGGCATGAGCTCGGACTGGATCGCGTGGCGATCGGCGCCCGCCAGCTGCGCGCGCAGCGCGTCGACCTGCGCCCGGCGGCTCTCGGTGTCGGGGTGGTCGATGTGGTCCCTCGCGCCGTAGCCACGCCAGCCGGGCGGCAGCTCCATCGCCATGACGTCGAGCGTCTCGTAGGAGAGCGCGGGCTCGTCGCCGTCGGGCCGCGGCCAGAACGCGAGCGTGCGCTTCAGCCAATCGCGGTCGTTGCGGCGCGGGTGGTCCTCGCGGAAGTGCGCGCCGCGGCTCTCGGTGCGCGCGAGCGCGCCCACGGTGACGCACAGCGCCAGCCGGAGCATCTTCTGTACGCGGTAGGCATCGGCCAGCGCGGGGTTGGCGCCGGGCAGGCGCGGCACCCGCAGGCGCCGGCTGCGGCGGAGCAGCTCGGTGAGCTCCTCGACCGCCATCTGCAGCGTGGGCCCCGTCCGGAACACGCAGACCTGGTCGGTCATGAGGCGCTGCATCTGCGCCATCAGGGCGGTCGGGTTCTCGCCACCCGCGGCGCCCTGCAGCGCATCGAGCTCGCCGCGAACCCGATCGTGGTGCTCGCGCACCAGGCCGACCGGCACCGTGGCGTCGGCCGCGGCGGACGCGCACCAGTCCGCGATCGCCTCGCCGACGATCATGCCGGCGACGACGGTCTCGGCGACCGAGTTGCCGCCGAGACGGTTGAAGCCGTGCAGGTCCCAGCACGCCGCCTCCCCGCAGGCGAACAGGCCGCGCAGGTGCGGCGAGTGGCCGTGCAGGTCGGTGCGGATGCCGCCCATCGAGTAGTGCTGCGCCGGCCGCACCGGGATCCAGTCCTTGGTCGGGTCGATGCCGAGGAAGTACCGGCAGATCTCGTACACCTCGCGCAGCCGGCGGTGAATGTGGTCGGGGCCGAGCAGCGTGATGTCGAGCCACAGATGCGCGCCGTGCCGGGCCTGCACGGCCTTGCCATTGCGGATGTGCTCCTCCATGCGCCGCGACACGACGTCGCGCGACGCGAGCTCCTTCTTCTCCGGCTCGTAGTCGGGCATGAACCGGTGGCCCGCCGCGTCGCGCAGCAACCCGCCGTCGCCACGGCAGCCCTCGGTTACGAGGATGCCGGCCGGTACGATGCAGGTCGGGTGGAACTGCACCGCCTCCATGTTGCCGAGGCCGACGACGCCGGTTTCCAGGGCGATCGCCGCGCCGATGCCCTGGTTGATGACCGCGTTGGTCGTCACCTGGTAGAGGCGGCCGTAGCCGCCGGTGGCGATGCAGGTCGCCGTGGCCACGTAGGCGACCAGCTCGCCGCTGCGCAGGTCGCGGACGATCGCGCCGTAGCAGCGGCGGCCGTCGTGCACGAGCGCGAGCGCCTCCGTGCGCTCGTGGACGGCGACCCCTTCGGCGATCGCCCGGTCGCCGACGGTGTAGAGCATCGAGTGCCCGGTGCCGTCGGAGACGAAGGCCGTCCGCCATTTCTTCGTGCCGCCGAAATCGCGGGCCGTGATGAGTCCGTGGGCCTCGGCGCGCTCCGTGAGGGTCACGTGCTCGCCGTTGATCACCGCGTCGCGCGCCCCGCTCCGCACCCGGTTCCAGGGCACGCCCCACGCGGCGAGCTCGCGCACGGCCTTGGGGGCGGTGTGCACGAACATCCGCACCACCCGCTGGTCGGCTCCCCAGTCGCTGCCGCGCACCGTGTCCTCGAAGTGCGCATCCTCGTTGTCGCCCTCGCCCTTCACCGCGTTCGCGAGGCTCGCCTGCATGCCGCCCATTGCGGCGGCCGAATGCGAGCGCTTCGCCGGCACGAGGGACAGCACGACGACTTCGAGACCGTGTCGCGCGGCGCCGACCGCCGTGCGCAGGCCGGCGAGACCGCCGCCGATCACGAGCACGTCGGTCCAGACGACCTTCACGTCCCGCCTCCGCGCAGCCAGGCGGCGTCGGGGACGTAGCGCTCCCCGGCGCGATCACGGTGCTGATAGCCGATCACCACGTAGGCGGCGAGCGTGAGCAGGCCGAGCGCGAGGAGCGCGCCGGTCAGCCCGGTCTTGAACCGCCGCAGCCGCCGGCGGGAATCGTGGGACCCGGCGGCACCGAACCAGCCCCACTTCGCGGCCAGGCGGTAGAGACCGATGCCCGCGTGGATCTCGACGGCCAGCAGCAGGACCAGGTAGAGCGGCCACATCCGCCCGGTCCAGACACGGTCGGACGACGCGTAGGGTCCGATGGCCTCCGGGTGGACGAGCATCTGGTAGAGGTGGACCGAGGCGAGGAAGAACAGCGCAAACCCCGTCACGACCTGCCAGCGCCAGAGACGGGTGTCGGTGTGCCGCAGCGCCGCGGCGTGCTGCCGGAAGGCGTGCCACTGACGGTAGCTCGACGGCATGCGCCGCATGGCGATGCCGGCGTGCAGGACGAGGAGCGCGAGGATCGTCGCGGCGAGCGCCGAGACGACGGCGGGGTAACTGCGCCCGAAGAAGAAATAGCCCTCGAAGAACCGCGCGACCGCCCACATCGCGTCCTTGCCAAGCAGGATGGACGCGACGAACAGCATGTGGACCCACATGAAGAGTCCGAGCACGAGGCCCGTGCCCGCCTGCAGCAGGTCGAGCCGAGCAGGCCAAGGCCCCGCCCCACCCGACCGCCGTCCTGCGACCGATGCTGTCATGCCCGCGCTGCCCACGGTGCTCCCGACCTGCGATTGCGGGCGTCCGGCGAGCGGTGCGAAGCTCGTCGCCACCTGCTGTTGTTAAGTTTTTGGTCATATTACTGAAAGCGGAATCAGGGCGAATTGCGATTTCTCACCGAATTCCCTTGACCCGGAACGGCTGACATTGCCGTTCTTGAGCCGGATCATGGCGCGGCTCGACCGGGTCGCCGGCACGGCGACGGCAGGCTTTCATTCCCGCAGCGAGGAGCACGCAATGAGCGACGCATTGGACTACCTGGTCAAGGTGCGCGGCGACGCCCTGGGCCACTACTTCAAGTTCCTGAAGGACGCGGGGAAGCACCTCGATCCCAAGACCCGCAACCTGATCTCGGTGATCACCAAGGTGGACGTGCAGACCGAGCCGGGATTCAAGCAGTACCTGACCCGGGCGCTGCGCGAAGGGGTCAAGCCGATCGAGATCGTCGACGCCCTCCTGATGGCCTTTCCGACGCTGGGCCTCGCGAAGATCGTGTGGGCGACGGAGATCCTGCTGGAGATGGACATCCCCGAATTCCGGCCGGAGATGCTGGAGGCGGAGGCGCGCTGGCACGACCTGCTCGCGGCGGGCGAGGTCAAGGACGGCGAGGTGAAACGGATCGACTGTGACGGCCGCGGGCTCTTCATCTACCACGGCAAGGGCGCGTTCAGGGTCTACGACTCGCGCTGCCCCCATCAGGTGACCAACATCCCGCACCTCGCGCTGCACGGCACGGAGCTCACCTGCCCCAAGCACCACTGGAAGTTCGACATCACCACCGGGCAGTGCACCGCCAAGGGCACGCACCCCCTCAAATCCTTCGAGACCAAGGTCGAGAACGGCCGGCTGCTGGCGCTGTGGTGACCGTGCCGGCCTGAGGTAGGCTCGAGCGCGGCATCCCTGCCGCGCGCAGTCCGCGCAGGTCGAGACGCGCCAGCCGCCCGTCGAGCGCCGTGCTGGCGCTATCGGATCTCCTCGATGTACGTGCGCGCGATCGGCGTCTGCACGTAGACGTTCCTGCCGTCGACCTTCGCCCAGAAGTAGTAGTAGCCCTTGTCAGGCTCGGTGGTGACCTTGCCGCCTCGCACCTCCCAGGTGCGCAGGTGGCTGCCCTCCGCAAAGGTCACGCGATAGTCGCCCTCGAGCCAGGTCACCCCGAGGCGCGAGATCCGGTTCTGCGTCTCCTCGGAGCACCCCGCCGCGACGACCGCGACGGCGGCGAGGAGCGCAACGCGCGCGGGGCGGGGCGGGGTCGCTTTCATGCAGGATTCCTCAGGTCGAGACAAGGGGTCGCCGTAGGCTCGAAGCACTCACCGGTCGAAGCCGAAACCCTGCTCCTTCGCGACGGCGAGCACGTCGGCAAAGGGCACGTCCGCGTAGAAGCGCGCCGTGAGGCTGCTCCAGCTCCCCTCGCCCTCGCGGCCGATCTCCTTCAGGTATCGGGCCATCACCGCGTCGTAGTCGTCGACGAGCGCCGGCAGGCGTGCGGCGTCGTAGATCTCGTCGTGGCGGAACGCGCGCACGTCCATGCGCGGCTTCTGCCGCGACGGATCGGCGGGGTGCCCGACGGACAGGCCGACGACCGGATAGGTGAGCCTCGGCAGGCCGAGGACCTCGACCATCTCGCGCGGGTGGGCGCGAATGCCGCCGATCGGCACGCAGCCCAGGCCGAGCGCCTCGGCCGCCGCCATCGCGTTGCCGAGCGCGATGCCCACGTCGAGCACCCCGGTGAGAAAGCCCTCGAGCCCCTCGTGCACGTGCTGCGGGCGGCCCGCCTTCTTCCCGGCGAGCGAGGTCTTGTGGAAATCGACGACGAACGCGAGGAACACCGGCGCCTCGGCGACCCACCGCTGCCCGCCCGCGAGCGCCGCGATCCGCGCGCGCCGGGCCAGGTCGCGGACGATGACCACGCTGAGGCCCTGCGCGTTGATCGAGGTCGGCGCCGCCTGTGCGCAGGCGATGATCTCCGCAAGCTGCGCGTCACTGACCGGCGCGTCCTGGTAACGGCGGATGCTGCGGTGGGCCTTGAGCGTGCGGATCGTGTCGTTCATGGGGGCGTTGGATCGGGGCGTCAGAACAGGCCGCTGATGTTGCCGGCGGCGTCCACGTCGATGGCGAGGGCAGCCGGACGCCTCGGCAGGCCGGGCATCGTCATGATCGCCCCCGTGTATGCCACCACGAAGCCTGCGCCGGCGGACACCCTGGCCGACGTCACGTTGAGCTGGAAGCCCTCGGGGCAGCCGGCGACCTTCGGGTTGTCGCTGAGCGAGGCCGGGGTCTTGGCCATGCAGATCGGCAGCTCGCGGTAGCCGAGGTCCTCGATGCGCTGCAGCTCGGCCCGGGCGCCGGCCGAGTACTCCACCGACCCGGCGCCGTAGATCCGGGTTGCGATCGTCTCGATCTTCTCGCGCAGGCCGGCGTCCAGGTCGTAGAGGAAGCGGAAGGCGGACGGCTCGGCGCACGCGGCGCAGACCCGCTCCGCCAGCGCGAGTCCGCCCGCTCCGCCGCCCTCGCGATAATCCGTGATCACGGCGGGCACGCCCAGATCGCGGCACGCCGCCTCGATCTCGGCGAGCTCCTCCGTGGTGTCGTCGAGGAAGCGGTTGATGGAGATCAGCACCGGCACGCCGAAGAGGCGCAGGTTGTCGACGTGCCGGCGCACGTTGGCCACGCCGTGCACCGCGAAGGCGCGGCGCGTCACGACCAGCACTGCGCAGTCGGGACGCAGCCCGCCGATCCGGCACTTGATGTCGAAGAACTTCTCGGCGCCCAGGTCCGCGCCGAAGCCCGCCTCCGTCACCGTGTAGTCGGCGAGCTTGAGCCCGAGCCGAGTGGCGACGAGCGTGTTGCAGCCGTGCGCGATGTTCGCGAAGGGTCCGCCGTGCACGAGCGCGGGCGTGCCCTCGATGGTCTGCACCAGATTGGGATGGATCGCGTTCTTGAGCAGCGCGGCCGCCGCGCCAGCCGCGCCCACGTCCCCCGCCGTGATTGCCTTGCCGACGCGGTCGTAGCCGACGACCACGCGGCCGACGCGCCGCTTCAGGTCGGCGAGGTCGGAGGCGAGCCCCAGGATCGCCATGATCTCGGACGCCGCGGTGATGTCGAAGCCGTCCTCGCGCATCACCCCGTTCGCCCCGCGTCCCTCGACGCCGACGATGATCGAGCGCAGCGTGCGGTCGTTCATGTCGATCACGCGCCGCCACACCACCTTGCGCGGGTGGATCTCCGGCGCGAGCTGC
>JALORY010000105.1 GCA_025458675.1 Gammaproteobacteria bacterium
AG
The DNA here is from genome assembly GCA_025458675.1 of Gammaproteobacteria bacterium. Taxonomy (GTDB): domain Bacteria; phylum Pseudomonadota; class Gammaproteobacteria; order Chromatiales; family Chromatiaceae; genus JALORY01. The sequence goes on from JALORY010000105.1 coordinate 3, forward strand.
ATGGGCCTTGGCGGCCTTGTCGGCGTCGCACTGCTCTCTGAGGAAGCGGATCACGGCCCAGTGGTCCGGCGTCAGCGCGAGTCCCTGCGCTCCTGCCCGCGCCTCGGTCTCGGCGACCCAGACGGCGGGGTCGGACGGATGGATGTGGTGCATCACGCTCGTCATTTGGTGTCCCCTCGGTTGGTGCGGTTGACCTGACCCGCCCGCAGCGGGCTTTCGACGGGTCACCATAGCCGAGGCTCCTGCACGCTTCAAAGCGGTCTCCCCCGGGTTTGCACTGTGCGGCGGGAATCACTTAGCCTTGCCGGAGCGGACGAAAGACAGGATCGAGACACCGTGCAAACCGTTGATCTGGGCGACGGCATTCGCTGCATCGAGACCGGCCTCTACCGGCACGGCCTCGCGGCGTGCTACCTCGTCAGGGAAGGAGACGCGCTCGCCTTCGTCGACACGGGCACGACCCACACCGTGCCGCACCTGCTGCGCCTCGTCGCCGAGCTCGGCCTGACGCCGTCGCACGTCCGCTACGTGATCCCCACGCACGTCCATCTCGACCACGCGGGCGGCTCCGGCGAGCTGATGCGTCATTGCCCGGAGGCACAGCTGATCGTGCACCCCAAGGGTGCGCCGCACCTGATCGACCCGGCGCGGCTCACGGTGGGGGCGACGGAGGTCTACGGGCCGGAGGCCTTCGCGCGGGACTTCGGGACCCTCGTCCCGGTCCCTGCCGAGCGCGTCGTCGTTGCCGAGGACGGCCACCGCATCGACCTCGCAGGAAGGACCCTGACTTTCGTGGACACGCCGGGGCACGCCAACCACCACGGCTGCGTCTGGGACGAGCGGTCGCGCGGCTTCTTCACGGGCGACACATTCGGCATCTCCTACCGCGAGCTCGACACGGCGGCCGGGCCCTTCCTGTTCGCGCCGACCACGCCGGTGGCCTTCGACCCGGACGCCTGGCTGCAGAGCCTCGACAAGCTGATGGCGTACGAGCCGCGGGCGATGTACCTGACCCACTACTGCCGCGTGGAGGCGCCGGAACGACTCGTGGACGACCTGCGCCACAGCATCCGCGCGCTGGCCGAGCTGGCGCTGGCGGTCGACGCCGGACCGGCGGACGATCGCGCCGACAGGTTGCGTGTGGCGGTCGGGCGCCAGCTGGTGGCCGACGCCGTCGCGCACGGCTGCACCCTCGACGAGGTGCGCATCCGCTCCCTGCTCGAGGTGGACATCGAGCTCAACGCCCAGGGTCTCGAGGTCTGGCTCAAGCGCCGCGCCCGCCGCGCCGAGTCCTGAGCCGGCGGCCCGCGCACGCGGCCGCGAGACGCACCATCAACTGCCATCACCGACTCCCAGCCCCATGAAGTACCGCACCGACGACCTGCGCATCCAGGCGATCACCGAGGTCCTGGCGCCCGAGGACCTGCAGCACGCCTGCCCGGTCAGCGAGGAGGCGGGGCGCACCGTCTTCGAGACCCGCGGCCAGATCCACGACCTCCTGCACGGCCGCGACGACCGTCTCCTCGTCGTCATCGGCCCGTGCTCCGTGCACGACGTCGCGGCCGCCAAGGACTACGCGACGCGGCTGAAGGCCGTGCGCGACGAGCTGGCCGCGGACCTGCTGATCGTGATGCGCATGTACTTCGAGAAGCCGCGCACCACGGTGGGGTGGAAGGGTCTCATCAACGACCCGAACCTCGACGGCACCTTCGAGATCAACAAGGGCCTGAGCCTGGCTCGCCGGCTGCTGGTGGACGTCAACGAGATGGGCCTGCCGGCCGGCACGGAGTTCCTCGACCTCATCAGCCCGCAGTACATCGCCGACCTCGTGAGCTGGGGCGCCATCGGGGCACGGACCACCGAGAGCCAGGCGCACCGCGAGCTGGCCTCCGGGCTGTCGTGCCCGGTCGGCTTCAAGAACGGCACGGACGGCACGCTGGGCATCGCGGTGGACGCCATACGCGCCGCGCGCCGGCCGCACGTCTTCATGTCGGTGACCAAGGAGGGCCGGTCGGCCATCTTCTCGACCGCGGGCAACGACGACACGCACGTCATCCTGCGCGGCGGCTCCCGACCGAACTACGACACAGAGAGCGTCAACATGGCGGCCGAGCAGATGGAGGCCGCGGGGCTCGAGCCGAAGCTCATGATCGACTTCAGCCACGCCAACAGCCGCAAGCGCCCGGCGAAGCAGCTCGACGTCGGGCGCGACGTCGCGGGGCAGATCGCCCGCGGCGACCGCCGCATCATCGGCGTCATGATCGAGAGCCACCTCGTGGCCGGCCGCCAGGACGTGGTGCCCGGCAAGCCGCTGGTCTACGGTCAGAGCATCACCGACGCCTGCATCGGCTGGCCCGACAGCGTGCCGCTGCTCCGCGAGCTCGCCGAGGCGGTGCGGGCCCGCCGCGCCAGGCGGCAGGACCCGGGACCCGGCTGAGGTTGCCGGTCGGCGCCCTCACCAGCTGACGCGGAAGCGGTAGGACCGCCCGCCCAGCTCGAGCGTCTCGCCCGGCCCCACCCGCTCGAGCGCCCCGTCGAAGCGCCGGTCGCCGTCGAGGTCGAGTGCGATCCCGTCGTTCGTGTAGTCGCCGTCGAGCAAGACGTTGTCGGCCAGGACGGCCGGTATGCGGCGACCTTCGACGCTCACCTCGCCGGCGAGCTGCGTGCGCGAGTAGACGTGCAGCTGGTCGTCCCGCCGGTCGTCGAGGTAGAACCACAGATCGTAGATCCCCTCGAGCCGTCCCCCCGTGACCTCCGCGAGCGGCAGCTTCAGGCCGGCGGCGAACCGGCCGCTGCCCTCGCTGCGCAGCGCCTCGCCATCGTCCGTGAAGTCCCCGTTGCGGTTGCGGTCGACGTAGAGCCGGCGGGCGCTGCCCTCCTGCACCAGCATCAGCCGGTACGGGCGCTCGGCATTCAGCGCCAGGCCACCGTAGTAGGCCACGCCGAAGCGGGCGGGGAGGCGCACGCCGCGCGGCGGCTCGGGAACCAGGTCGATCTCGTGGGCCAGCGCGGCCGCACGAAAGCCCGCCACGCGGAAGCCGGGGGCGATGGCGACCGGCAGCTCGACGGCGACCGGCCGCGGCTGCTGCAGGGCCTCCATCAGCTCCTCCCGGTGCGCCGCCGGCGGCACGCGCCGGGGGTCGGCGGCCTCCTCGGGCGACGGCACGCGACGCTCGCTGAGGGCCGGGACGCCCGCGAGCCGCGGTGCCACCTCCTCGGCCCAGAGCTTCTGCAGGGCGGGCACCAGGACGTCGCGCGCGAAAAGAACGAGGCCGGCGAGAAAGATCAGGCCGACGAGCCACAGGCCGGCCTTGGCGTTGCTCTGCGTCGACCGTCCGGCCTCCCCCCGGACGGGGAACGAGCTCTCGCGTCGTTCACGGCGCCAGACGCCGCCCTCCGCGGCGTCGGCCTTCTTGCCCCCGTTCGGGCGCAGCCGGCGCGCGTCGCTCACATCTCGAAACCCGCGAGGCGATACCAGCGCTGCGCCTCTTCCGGGTCCTTCTCGACGCCGCGTCCCTGTTCGTAGAGCAGGGCCAGCGTCGTCATCGAGCCCTGCAGCCCCTGCTCCGCCGCCTTGCGGAACCAGGCCGCGGCCGTCGCCGGGTCCTTCTCCGTGCACTCTCCCTCGAGGTACATGAAGCCGAGCCCGTGCTGGGCGTAGCCGTTGCCCGCCTCTGCGGCGGCGCGCATGTAGCGGAAGGCGAGCGCGGGGTTCTCCGTCATTCCCAGGCCGTTCTGCAGCATGATCGCCATGCGGTACTGCGCCTCGGGCTCGCCCTCCGCCGCCAGCGGCGAGAGCAGCTGCGCGGCGCGCGCAAAATGCTTGGCCTCGAAGGCGGCGATGCCGCTGCCGAGCGCCATGTCACGGTCGTCGAACGTCTCACTCATCTTGGTGTCTCCCTCGTGGACCCGCTGGTCGGGTCCGACTGGCAATGGGGGTCGCGGCGGAAGGGGCCCTCAGCCCGGCGCACCGAGCCAGCGGCGCCACTCGGCCAGCAGCCCGCCGTTCGCTGCGGCGACGGCGAGGCGCTTCCCGAGCCTCAGGTCGTCCCGGCACGTGCCTTCCAGCGCGTCGAGCAGACAGCCCGCACCGCCCGCCTCCGCCAGGACCAGGCTGCCCGCGGCATAGTCCCACAGGCTCTGGGCGCCGTGGAGGTAGATC
>JALORY010000054.1 GCA_025458675.1 Gammaproteobacteria bacterium
GCCGGTTCTCGACGGCAATGAGCTGCCCACCCCACGTCACCCGGTGCGCGCCCGCCGGGCTCGAGACCGGAGCGATGCCGGGGGTCTGCTCCGGCGCGGATCGCGGGGTCGTGCAGGCGGACAGCAGCACCCCGAGCACGAGAACGGCCGTTCGCCAGCGGGATGCGTGCATCGTCGTCACCAGTAGTAAGGCCAGGGCCAGGGCCGGTACCAGGGACCCGGACCCCACCAGGGTCCCCAGGGGTATGCCGGCCCGTAGTAGGGATAGCGGTTCCAGTACGCCGGGGGCGCGGGCGGCGCGAAGGTCCGGTAGTGCCGGACCGTCACGACCGGGTAGGCATAGGGATAGTCGCCGACGTTCCGCGTCTCCACGCGGGCGATCTCCCCGGCGACCGTGACCCGGTAGTCCTTGGGGAACGTCACCGGATCGACGAAGCCCGCCATCACGGCGACGAACCGGCCGAGGCCGGCACCGTCCGCGGTCGACGGGACGCCGTCGTCGCTCAGCGGGCGCGACAGGACCTCGACCTCCGTCGTCTGCGCACGGTTGCGAACGCCGAGGACCGTGCCCCCCCATCGCACCCGCTGGCCGACGTGCGCCTGCGCACCTGCCTGCACCTGGGCGACGGAGATATCCGGCTCGGGCGGCTTCGCCAGGTCCGGGGGAACCGGGACGGTCGTGCAGCCGGCGCAGAGCACGGCAGTGGCGAGCGTCGGCCGTCGTCCGCGGGTCGTCATGCGGCGCCCCTCCGTCCGGCCCCTAGCGTGCGCCGTGCACGACGATCGTCTTGCCGCGTGCCCGCAGCAGGCCCTGCTCCTCGAGCAGCTTCAGCACGCGGCCGGCCATCTCCCGCGAGCAGCCGACGATGCGACCCAACTCCTGGCGCGTGACGCGGATCTGCATGCCATCGGGGTGGGTCATCGCGTCCGGCTGGCGACAGAGGTCGAGCAGCGTGGCGGCGATCCGGCCGCTGACGTCCACGAACGCGAGCGAGCCGACCTTTCGGCTCGTCCGCATCAGCCGCTCGCTGAGTTGCCGGCCCACCGCCAGAAGGAAATCCAGCGCGTGCTCGCGCAGCTCGGTGCGCAGCAGCGCGTCCAGCCTGGCGTAGGGAATCTCGGCCAGCTCGCAGGCGGTGCGCGCCCGGACGCGGACGCTGCGGGCGGGGTGAGGGAGGAACATCGCCATCTCGCCGACGAAATCGCCCTTGTTGAGATAGCCGAGCACGATCTCTCGCCCTTCCTCGTTCTCCACCGTGACCGTCACGGAGCCCGAGACGAGGTACCACAGCGCATCGGCCGGATCGCCGGGACGGGTGATCTCGGCGCGCGCCGCCACGCGTCGGCGGTGACAGCGCGCGAGGAAGGGCGCCAGCCACCCCGGGGGGGGTGGCGGCGGGCGAACGATCGTCATCTGCGGTGTTGCTCGCGCATCGTGTCCGGAGTCTAGGCGCGCTCCCTCGGCCTGTCGAACTGTGCTAGGCTCGGCGGCCTGTCTTTCCGCCGACGGATCAACGCCATGAAAGCGCGCGTGCAGTGGGTGGGCGGCGCCCTGATGGTCGGCGAGGCGGGCAGCGGACACGCGCTCGTGATGGACGGCCCGCCGGATAACGGCGGCCGCAATCTCGGCCCCCGCCCGATGGAGATGCTGCTGCTCGGCATGGGCGGCTGCACCGAGTTCGACGTCGTCCACATCCTGCGCAAGGGGCGACACGACGTGCGGTTGTGCGAGGTCGAGCTGACCGCCGAGCGCGCCGAGACGGACCCCAAGGTGTTCACCCGCATCCACGCGCACTTCCGCGTCGGCGGGGCAGGGCTCACGGAGAAAGCGGTCGAGCGCGCGATCAAGCTGAGCGCCGAGAAGTTCTGCTCCGCGTCGATCATGCTCGGCGCGACCGCGCAGGTCACCCACGATTTCGAGATCGTCGATGTCTGAAGCCGGGAGGGCGCTCGACGCCCTCGTCCGCGAGTTCTACCAGGTCTGGTTCCGCTTCCATCCCGAGCGGGCCATCGAGGTCGGCGTGTCCGGCTACGAGGGCCGACTGCCGGCGGTCGACGACGACGACGTGGGCGCACTCACGGGCTGGCTCGAAACCGCGATCGTCGAGCTCGAGGAGACCGACTACGAGGGCCTCGACGGTGAAGAGCGCATCGACCTGCGCCTGCTGTTCGGCGCCTGCCATCTCGAGCACCGCGACCTGCTGGAGGCGGACTGGCGCCACCGCGACCCGGTCAGCTTCCTGCCGACGCCCGTCATTCACCAGTTGATGGTCTTTCCGCAGGCGCAGCTGCGCGGCGCGCTGGAGTCCTGCCTCGCCGCCGTCCCCGAGCACCTTCGGCACGCGCGCGCCCAGCTCGCGACCGTGCCCGGCCTGGTGCCGAAGCTGTGGATCGACGCCGGGGTTGCCGGTGCGCGCCAGGGCATCGAGTACCTCACTCGCCTCAACGACCAGGCCCTGCTCAGGCGCCAGTGCCGCAATCCCGCGGACGTGCGCCCGCTCGCCGACCAGGCGGGCGCGGCGCTGGCCGATTTCGCGCGTTTTCTCGCGCAGGACCTGGGCCCGGAGGCGCACGGCGAAGTGGCGGCGGGACCGGTGCGGTTCGCGCGCCGCCTCACCCAACGCCACTTCCTGCCCGACGACGTCGACGCCCTCGAGCGTGCCGCGCGCGCCGCGTACGAACAGGCGGGGAGCGAGCTCGACGCGCTCGCGGCGGCGGTCGTGGGCAAGCCGAACGCGGCCGCGTGGCTGGCCCAGCTGTCCATCCGCGCGCCGCTGACGGCGGCCGAGCAGCTCGACCTCGCACGCGCGCAGTGCGAGGCCACGCGCGCCTTCGTCGGGCGATCCGGAATCGCCACCCTGCCCGAGCAGGCCGAGCTCAAGGTGATGCCCTCGCCGGGCTGCGTGCTGCCGCGCGGGTGCGCGCCCGACTACATCGCGCCGTCCTACGGCGACCCCCGCCTCCAGGGCGCCATCTACCTCGCCGCGCTCGACGCGGGGCTCGCGAGCCGCATGCCGGCGGTGCTCACCGGACAGTGCCTGCGCCGCGGCTGGGCCGGCAGCCATCTGCAGATGCTGGCGGCGGCCGGTGGCGCGGCGGCGGCCGGCCTCGCGCGGCGGCTGAACGGCTCGACCACGCTGGGCCGCGGCTGGCCGCTCTACGCCGAGGAGATGCTGCACAAGGCAGGGTTCCCCTGCGACCAGGAGAACCGCCTCGCGCGCCTCATCGAGCAGCGCCGTCGCGCGCTGCTCGGCCTGCTCGACGTGGCGCTGCACCTGCGCGGCCTCGATCCCGGCGAGGCGATGGACCGGCTCGCGAGCGAGCCGGGTGTCTCGCGCGAGCGCGCGTTCAGCGACGTGCTCGAGCTCACGCAGCGGCCGGCGGACGCGCTGGCCGGCGTGACCGGCTGGCGCGCCCTGTGGTGCCTGCGCGATCGCGTGGAGCGCGTCGAGGGTCTGTCCACGAGACAGTTTCACGACCGCCTGCTCGCGGGCGGTCCGATTGCGCTGCCGCTCGTCGCGGAGCAGGCCTTCGGGCCGCAGGCCTGGCAGGCGGCGCTCGAGCGTCTGCTGCAGTGACCGCGGGCCCGCCCTCGCATCTCGGCCTTCGCCACGTCGCGCTCAACGTGCGCGACATGGCCAGGAGCGAAGCCTTCTACGTCGGGTTGTTCGGCATGCGCGTGGAGTGGCGGCCGGACCCCCAGAACGTCTATCTGACCAGCGGCGGCGACAACCTGGCGCTGCACCAGGCCGACCCCGGGCACCCACGGGACGAGGCCGCGCAGCGGCTCGACCACATCGGCTTCTTCGTGGCCAGCCCGGCGGAGGTCGACGTCTGGCACGACCGACTGGTCGCTGCCGGGGTCGCGATACGCACGCCGCCCCGCACGCACCGCGACGGTTCGCGCAGCCTCTACTGCCTCGACCCGGACGGCACGGTGGTCCAGGTCATCTGCCACCCGCCGATCCTGGAGTGGCAGCAAACCCTCGGCCGGTAACGAGAATTTCCCTTGCGCCCCGGGGGGCGATGCTTTAGCTTTGCGGCCCTTTTTCCGCACCGGCGGTCGCAGGTCCGCCGCGCGAGGACCCGGCGATGAACACGACCAAGAAGCTCAAGCTGTACGGGTTCAACAACCTCACCAAGACCCTCAGCTTCAACATCTACGACATCTGCTACGCATCCACGCCCGAGCAGGTGGCGGATTACATCGCGTACATCGACGAGCGCTACAACGCCGAGCGCCTGACGCAGATCCTCACGGACGTTGCCAAGATCATCGGCGCCAGCATCCTCAACATCGCGCGGCAGGACTACGACCCGCAGGGCGCCAGCGTGACCATGCTGATTTCCGAGGAGCCGATCATGGCGGAGCGGCTCTCGAACACCGAGTCTCCCGGACCCTTTCCCGATGCCGTCGTGGGCCACATGGACAAGAGCCACGTCACGGTGCACACGTACCCGGAGAGCCACCCGGACAACGGCATCAGCACCTTCCGCGCCGACATCGACGTGTCGACGTGCGGCCGCATCTCGCCGCTCAAGGCCCTCAACTACCTGATCCACTCCTTCGAGTCGGACATCGTGATCATGGACTACCGCGTCCGCGGCTTCACCCGCGACGTCGACGGGCGCAAGCACTACATCGACCACAAGATCAACTCGATCCAGAACTACATCACGCGCGACACCAAGGAGCGGTACCAGCGGATGGACGTCAACGTCTACCAGGAGAACATCTTCCACACGAAGATGATGTTGCGGGAGTTCGACCTCGACAACTACCTGTTCGGCGTGCACTCCGAGGACATCCCGCCGCGCGAGCAGCGGCGCATCACCGAGCGCGTGAAACGCGAGATGGTCGAGATCTTCAACGGCAAGAACGTCCAGAAGGGGATGATGCTGACCTGAGCGCGATCCCTGCCGGCAGCGCTCAGACGTAGTACACCGTCGACGTCATCAGCTTCGCGGCCAGCTGCATCGCGCCGCGGACCGGTTCGGGCAGCGTCGCCCCGCCGGCCTCGGCGGCCTTGGTGGCGTGCGCGGCCTCGTCCGCCTTCATCGTCCCGAGGATTGCCCGGGTCTTCTCGTCCGTCGGCGGCACCTGCGCCAGGTGTGCGTCCAGGTGGCGCTCCACCTGCCGCTCGGTCTCCGCGACGAAGCCGAGGCTCCAGCGGTCGCCCGCGAGGCCGGCGGCGGCGCCGAGCACGAAGGAGCCCGCGTACCAGAGCGGGTTCAGCAGGCTCAGCCGACCGCCCAGCTCGTGGACGCGGCGCTCGCACCAGTCGAGGTGGTCGTTCTCCTCGGCGGCGGCGCGCGCCATGCTGTCCCGCACCCCCGGCAGGCGGGCGGTCAGCGCCTGGCCCTGATAGAGGGCCTGGGCGCACACCTCGCCCGTGTGGTTGATGCGCATGAGGCGCGCCGCGTGGTCGCGCTGTGCCGGGGTCAGCTCGGGCTCCGCCAGGTCCGCGCCCGGGTCGGCGCGCTCGGTGAGGTGCGGTCGGCCGAAGACCGTCCGCAGGGCGTGGTCGAGCTGCATCAGGATCTGGTCGGCGGGCGAGTAGCGGCGTTCCATCGTGCCTCCGCGTGCGGTCGTGCGGCCGAGTCTAGCGCGCTTGCGGCAGATAGGCCTCGGCGAGGATCTCGGCGGGGTGCGCCACCCGCGTCGCGTGACCCCGTTCCGCGAGGCCCGCCCTCAGGTGCATCGCGCAGCCGACGTTCGCCGTGACCACGATGGCCGCGCCGCTCGCGGCGATCGCGTCGAGCGAGGGGGTGCGCAGCGTGTCCGCGTTCGCGGCATGGTGCAGCAGGTAAGCTCCGGCGGCGCCGCAGCAGCCGAGCGACGGGTCGAGCAGGTCCGTCTCGACGCCGGGGATGCGGCCCAGCAGCGAGAGCACGGTGGCCGACCCGAGCCCGGCGTCCCTCGCCGAGCACGGCAGGTGCACGGCGATCCGGGTGGCGAGCGGCCGTGGCGCGAGGGCCGACCAGTCGGCCGCGGCCAGGAAGGTCAGCAGATCGACGGCGGGTGGGGCGGGCGGGGCGGCGACGTTGCTCCAGCGTCCGTGCTCCCGGAGCGCCGCGCCGCAACCGGTGGCGGTCGAGAGCACGACCTCCACCCCGGCCGCCGCCCACGTTCGCGCGTGAGCCGACGCGAGTGCGGCGGCCCCCTCCAGGACGCCGGCGTGGCGGTGCATCGCCCCGCAGCAGCCTTGCCCTCGCGGCAAGACCACCTCGTAGCCGAGCGCCTCGAGCAGCGCCCGGGCCGCCCCAAGGACCGCCAGGTCGGCTTCGCGGGCCACGCAGCCGGAGAACAGGCCGACACGGCCGCGCGCGCCGCCCGCCCGGCTGTGCGGCGCCACCCACCGGGGCGTCCGGCCGGGGGTCGCCAGGCGCAGCAGTCGGCGCGCGCCCGCAGGCATTGCGCCCGCGAGCCGATGGAGGCGGAGCGTGCGGGCGACCCGTAGCGCGGCCGCGCCCAGTGCCGGGCGCGACAGGGCCCACAGCACCGCGCGACGGCCGGCCGCGCGCGGGCGGTCGAGGAACGCCCGGGCGCCATCGATCAGCGCCCCGTAGCGAACCCCCGAAGGACAGGCCGCCTCGCAGGCGCGACAGGCCAGGCAGTTGTCGAGGTGCGTCTCGAGGGCGGCCGTATGCGTCAGGTCGCCCTGCAGCAGTCCCTGGATCAGGGCGATCCGCCCGCGCGGCGACTCCGCCTCGAGCCCGGACAGGCGGTAGGTCGGGCACGTCGGCAGGCACAGGCCGCACTTCACGCACCGGTCGGCCTCGGCGAGCAGCTGCAGTTTCTCTTCGGGGGGGGGACCTTTCCTCACCTCTATATAATGCCCGGCCCGCCCGTCGCACGCCCCGGAGGCGCACGTGTCCTTCTACCGTCACCACGTCTTCGTCTGCACGAACCGCCGCGAGGACGGCGAGCCCTGCTGCGCGCGCGCCGCGTCCGAAGAGGCGCGCGAGTACCTGAAGAAGCGCTGCAAAGACCTGGGGATTCACGGTCACGGCCAGGTCCGGATCAACTCGGCGGGTTGCCTCGACCGGTGTGATCAGGGCCCGGTCCTGGTGGTCTACCCGGAGGGCGTCTGGTACACGTTCGTCGACCGGGAGGATCTCGACGAGATCATTGCGCGCCACCTGCAGGACGGCGAGGTGGTGGAGCGCCTCCGGATCTGAGCGGAAGCCGCCGCGTCCGGCTTGGACACGCTTGACAGGCGGGCATCAATATAAGAGACTGTTGATAAGCTGATTGACGCCCCCCGTCGATCAGCCCTCCTCCATCCTCCTTTGGTGGTTATGTTCAGCGCAGCGCCCCCCGCTGCGCTATTTTTTTGCGAGCCCCGGCGACCGCCGCCGGCCGCCGCGCGGCCGTGGGCCGGGCTGGACAAACCAGGGCCTCATCCGCAGAATCCCCGCAATTTGGCGGCAATTGCCCGCCGATCGGGAGCAGATCCTTTCCCGAGCGGCCCCGGAGCAGCCCCGTGGCGACAGTACTCGTACTCAACGGCCCGAACCTGAACCTGCTCGGCACGCGCGAGCCCGGTATCTACGGCAGCGAAACCCTCGCCGATATCGAGGCGCGGCTTCGCGCTTTGGCGATGGCCGCCGGCCATGGTCTCGAGTTCGTGCAGAGCAACGCCGAGGACGAGCTGATCGGGCGGATCCACCGGGCCCGCGCCGACGGCACGGCCTTCATCGTCTTCAATCCCGCGGCCTTCACGCACAGCAGCGTCGCGCTGCGCGACGCCCTGCTGGCCGTGGGAATCCCGTTCATCGAAGTGCATCTCTCGAACGTCCACGCGCGCGAGCCCTTCCGGCACCACTCCTACTTCTCCGACGTCGCGGTCGGAGTGATCACGGGGCTGGGCAGTCAAGGCTACGAGCTCGCGCTGGCTGCGGCGCTGCGCCGCCTGGACGCCACCCCCAACTGACCCCCGAGGCGCCATGGACATCCGCAAGGTCAAGAAGCTTATCGAGCTGCTGCAGGAATCCGACGTCGTCGAGATCGAGATCCACGAGGGCGAGGAATCCGTCCGCCTCAGCCGTGCCGGCGCGGTGGCGCCGACCGTCTATGCGGCGCCTGCGGCACTCGCCGCCATGCCCGCAGCCGGCCAGCCGGGCGTCGCCCCGGCCGCGCCGCCGGCAGAGGAGCTCAAGGGCCACACGGTGAACTCGCCGATGGTCGGCACCTTCTACCGCGCCCCTTCGCCGGGCGCCAAGCCATTCGTCGAGGTGGGGCAGTCGGTCGCCGTCGGGGACGTGCTCTGCATCATCGAGGCGATGAAGATTCTCAACCAGATCGAGTCCGACCGGGCGGGCATCATCAAGAAGATCCTCGTCGAGAACAGCGATCCGGTCGAGTACAACCAGCCGCTGTTCCTGATCGACTGACGCGCGGCGGGCCACCTCATGATAGAGAAACTCGTCATCGCCAACCGTGGCGAGATCGCGCTGCGCATCCTGCGCGCCTGCCGCGAGCTCGGCATCAAGACGGTCGCCGTCCACTCCGAGGCCGATCGCGACCTAAAGCACGTCCGCCTCGCCGACGAGTCGGTGTGCATCGGTCCCGCTGCGTCGGCGCAGAGCTACCTGAACATTCCGGCCATCATCAGCGCCGCCGAGGTCACCGACGCCGTGGCGATCCACCCGGGCTACGGCTTCCTGTCGGAGAACGCCGACTTCGCCGAGCGCGTCGAGCAGAGCGGCTTCATCTTCGTCGGCCCGCGCCCGGACACGATCCGGCTGATGGGCGACAAGATCCAGGCGATCAACGCGATGAAGGCCGCCGGGGTGCCGTGCGTGCCGGGCTCGGACGGGCCGCTCGACGACGATCCCGAGCGCACGCTGGCGCTGGGCCGGGAGATCGGCTTTCCCGTGATCATCAAGGCCGCGGGCGGTGGTGGCGGGCGCGGCATGCGGGTCGTCTACTCGGAGGCCACGCTGCTCAACGCCGTGTCGCTGACGCGCGCCGAGGCGCTCGCGGCCTTCGGCAACGATATGGTCTACATGGAAAAGTTCCTGGAGAACCCGCGCCACGTCGAGTTCCAGGTGCTCTCGGACACCCACGGCAACGCCGTCCACCTCGGCGAGCGTGACTGTTCGATGCAGCGCCGGCACCAGAAGGTCGTCGAAGAGGCGCCGGCGCCGGGCATAACGCCCGAGGTACGGGAGCGGATGGGGGGGCGGTGCGCGGAGGCGTGCCGGAAGATCGGCTACCGCGGCGCGGGCACGTTCGAGTTCCTGTTCGAGAACGGCGAGTTCTATTTCATCGAGATGAACACCCGCGTGCAGGTCGAGCACCCGGTCACCGAGCTGGTGACCGGTGTCGACATCGTGAAGGAGCAGCTGCTCGTCGCGGCAGGCGAGCCGCTCAGCTTCCGGCAGGAGGACATCGTCCTGCGCGGCCACGCCATCGAGTGCCGCATCAACGCGGAGGACCCGACGAACTTCAGGCCGAGTCCCGGGCTCATCACCACCGTGCACATGCCCGGCGGCCCCGGCATCCGCGTCGACACCCACATCTATCAGGGATACCGGGTGCCGCCCTACTACGACTCCATGATCGGCAAGCTCGTCGCGCACGGCGACACGCGCGCCACGGCGATTGCCCGCATGCAGACCGCGCTGTCCGAGATCGTGATCGAGGGGATCAAGACGAACATCCCGCTCCACCAGGAGATCATGGCGGACGCGGCCTTCGCCGCCGGCGGTGCAAACATCCACTATCTCGAGAAGAAGCTGGGGCTCTGAGTCCCGGGTTTCGGCGCGCACGACGCGATGAACTGGTTGCAGGCCCACGTGCTGACGGACGCGGAGCGTGCCGGCGAGGTCGAGTCGGCCCTCGCGGCAATCGGCGCCCTGTCGGTGACGCTCGGTGACGCGGCGGACGAGCCGGTGCTCGAGCCCGCCCCGGGCGAGACGCCGCTTTGGCGCGACACGGTCGTCACGGGCCTTTTCGAGGAAGGCGCGGGGCCGGAGGCGCTCGCCGCGCGGGTCGTCGCGGCGCTCGGTGCGTCGTCGGACCGCCCCGTGCGCGTCGAGCGGCTGGCCGACCAGGTGTGGGAGCGCGCCTGGCTCGACCACTTCCGGCCGATGCGTTTCGGCGGGCGGCTCTGGGTGGTCCCGGGCGGCCAGGCCGTCGACCTCGGCGCTGGCGAGGTCGCCATCGCCCTCGATCCCGGTCTCGCCTTCGGAACCGGCACGCACCCGTCGACCGCGCTCTGCCTCGAGTGGCTGGCGGCGCAGGCCCTGGACGGGCGCGACGTGATCGACTTCGGCTGCGGGTCCGGGATCCTGGCGGTGGCGGCGCTCAGGCTCGGCGCGCGCCGGGCGGTCGCCGTGGACCACGATCCCCAGGCCCTGCTCGCCACCCGGGAGAACGCCGAGCGCAACGGCGTGGACGGCCGACTCGACGTGCGGTCGGATCGCGACACGGTGCCGCCGGCGGCGCCGATCGTGGTTGCCAACATCCTCGCGGGGACGCTGGCGGCGCTTGCGCCGCGGATCGCCGCGCTGGTAGCGCCGGGCGGCCGTCTCGCGCTCGCCGGGATCCTCACCGCCCAGGCGGGGGACGTCGTCGCCGCGTACCGCGGGGCGGCCGGCTCGGGGGCGATCGACCTCGCCGTCGTGGCCGAACGGGACGGCTGGGTGCTGCTCGCGGGGACGCGGGGATGACGGCGACGGACGGCCGCTGCCCCCACTGTGGCGTGCCGAACCGGGCCGGCGACGCGACGGCGGAAGGCCCCGCCCGCACGTGCTCGGCCTGCGGCGCGTCGCTTGCGGACCCCGTGCCGAGCCCGACGGCGTCGATCGCGCGCCGGCGCCTGCTCGACGATTCGCCCCTCGCGCGCCTTCCGCTCAAGCCGGCGGCGCCGACCTGGCCGCCGGACGGCCTGTGCCCCCTGCCGACAGGGCCGTCGCGGCCGCTGCCGGCCGCGCCGCCCGCCGTGCTGCCCCGGCCGCGCATGGAACCATTTCCCGCCCGGCGCGTGGCGCCGGTGCCCCGCGGGACGCCGCGGCCCCGGTCGCTGCTCGCGAGCCTCGTCTGGCTGGTCGGCGTGCTCGGCCTGCTCGCGGTGGCCGCAGCGCAGGCCGTGTGGCAGCGGCCGGAACTGCTGGACCTCGCCCCCGAGGTCCGTGCGGTGGCGGAGTGGGCGTGCGGCGAGCTCGGCTGCGCCCTGCCACGTGCGGCGGACCGGACCGCGCTGCGCGTCGAGTCCAGCACCCTCGAGCCGCTCGAGGGAGTGCCCGGCGTCTCGGCGCTCCGTCTGGGCCTCGTCAACCGGTCGGTGCGCCCCCAGGAGCCGCCGGGACTTCGCCTGACCCTGCTCGACGCGGCCGACAACGTCGTCGCCCGGCGCGTCTTCCGTCCCGAGGAGTACCTGCGCGGCGGCGAGCTGCTCGCCCCCGGTTCGCGGGCACAGGTCGAATTGACCCTCGACGCGCCCGAGACCGAGTTCGCCGGCTACCGGGTCGATCTCGCTGCGCGGTGACGCGGGGCTTGTCTCCCCGTGGCGAACCCGCTACGATTCGCGCCCTTTCGAGCACTCTGCATCGCTTTTCCGTACGGAGCAGGTCATGACGACGACCGTCAGCGCTAAGCCGGCCGAGGTTCGCCGCGAATGGTTCGTGGTGGACGCGGACGGCAAGACCCTGGGGAGGCTGGCCAGCGAGATCGCGCGCCGCCTCAAGGGCAAGCACAAGCCGATCTTCACCCCCCACGTCGACACGGGCGATTACATCATCGTCGTGAACGCGGGCAAGGTGCGCGTGACCGGCAACAAGCTCAGGGACAAGATGTACCACCGCGTGACGGGCTACGTCGGCAACCTGAAGACGATCTCCCTCGAGAAGCAGCTCGCCAAGGCGCCGGAGCGCGTCATCGAGACGGCGGTCAAGGGCATGCTGCCCCGCAACCCCCTCGGCCGGCAGATGATGCGCAAGCTGCACATCTACGGTGGCGCCGAGCACCGCCACCAGGCGCAGCAGCCCAAGCCGCTCGACATCTGAGCGCGCCAACGACCAGACGGACGGACAGGAACAGATGGCAACGACCAGCACCAACTACGGCACCGGCCGGCGCAAGACGGCCACCGCGCGCGTCTTCGTCAAGCTCGGGCGGGGCAACATCACGATCAACGACCGTTCCCTCGACCATTTCTTCGGTCGGCAGACCGCGCGGATGGTCGTGCGCCAGCCGCTGCTGGTGACCCAGATGGCCGAGCGGCTCGACGTGGCGGTCACGGTCGAGGGCGGTGGCACCACCGGCCAGGCGGGCGCGATCCGGCACGGCATCGCCCGCGCGCTGGTGGAGTTCGACGAGGGCCTGCGCTCGCCGCTGCGCCGCGCCGGGTTCCTCACCCGCGACGCCCGCGAGGTCGAGCGCAAGAAGGTCGGCCTGCACAAGGCC
>JALORY010000007.1 GCA_025458675.1 Gammaproteobacteria bacterium
GCCAGGCGCACCGGCGGCTTGCCGTCGGCCTTGCGCACCAGCGGGCGGCCGCGGGCCGCCGCCACGATCAGCGTGGCGTCGGCTTCGAAGTCGCGCCGCAGCCAGATGCCCCAGGCCCAGCCGATCGCCAGCAGCAGGGCGATGCCCGGCGCGGCGACGGTGGCAGTGAAGAGGTAGTCGATCGCCGACTTGGTCTCGGGCCACACTGCGACACGCCAGATCGTTCCCGGCACGTCGATCTCGGCCGCGGGGCGTCCGGTGACCGGCGGTGCGGCGGCGTTCGCGGCGAGGCTCACCGTGCGGTCTCCGATCGTCTGCAGGAGCTCGAACCGGCCGCCCTGCATGCCGAGCGCGTCCATCGCCTGCTGCAGCGCGGACGCGGGGAGCGCGGCGATCAGCAGGCCGCGCACCTTGCCGTCCAGGGCGCCGGTCACGGGGGTCGCGACCGCCGCGTGCATGTCGGGGGTGCCGACCTGGTGCATCTCCGTGGGAAGGTTGACTGCGCCGCGCTCGGCGCGGCGCAGCAGCTCGATCGTCGAGAAGCTGACCGGCAGCGGGGCGCGGGTGTCCGTGTCCGCGGTGCCCACGGGCACCAGCCGCAGGCGTATCCGGTCGCCGACGATCGGCCGCAGCTGGTCGAGCGTGGCGCGGGCGTCGTCCGCCGCCGGCGTGTCGCGCAACGTCGTCGCGGCGAGCGACTGCAGCAGGCGCTTCAGACCCTGAACGTCCGACCCGAGGCGGCCGGCGACGGCGATCGCAGCCGCCCGCGCCCGCTCCTTGGCGCGCATCCCTTCGCGCTCCGCTGCCATCAGCTGGACCGCGACGGCGACGACGAACAGCACGACCGACGACAGGATGGCCGCGCCCAGCAGCCGGCTCGCGAGCGTGGAGCGGGGACGGGTCGGCTTTGCCGTGGGAGCGCCGGTTTTCGGTTTCGATGGCATGGCAGTCCAGTCGCGATGCGGGCTAGTGGCGCCCGGAGTGGCCGAATCCCCCGTCGCCACGCGGGCTGGCCGTGAACTCGTCGACGATCTCGAACCGGGCGCGCACCACGGGCACGAGCACGAGCTGGGCGATGCGCTCGCCCACCTCGAGGCGGAACGCAGCCTGGCCGCGATTCCAGCAGGACACGAACAGCTGGCCCTGGTAGTCGGAGTCGATGAGGCCGACCAAATTCCCCAGAACGATACCGTGTTTGTGCCCCAGACCGGAACGGGGAAGGATCACGGCGGCGAGGCCCGGGTCGCCGATGTGAATCGCCATGCCGGTGGGAACGAGGTGGGTCTCGCCCGGTGCCACGACGAGGGGCGCGGACAGCATCGCCCGCAGGTCGAGCCCCGCCGAGCCCGCCGTCGCGTAGGCGGGGAGCTCGAACTCGGTGCCGAGCCGCTCATCGAGGATCTTGAGCTGCAGTGCGTGCATGAAAGCGCTCCGCGATGACGGCGGCGAGACGTCGCGCGAGCACCGGCTTGGGTGCACGCTCGAGCACGGCGCTGCCCCCGTCCCAGAGCACCGTGAGCGCGTTGTCGTCGTGCTCGAAGCCGGTGTCGGCCGCGCCGACGAGGTTGGCGGCGACGAGGTGCAGACCCTTAGCCCGCCGCTTGGCGTCGGCCTGTTCGACGAGACGCTCGGTCTCCGCGGCGAACCCGACGGTGAACGGCGGCGCGGCCCGTGCCGCGACCGAGGCGACGATGTCCGGGTTGCGGACCAGTTCGAGCGCGAGGCGCTCGGCCGTCTTCTTGATCTTGCCCGGCGCAGGCGCCGCCGGGCGATAGTCCGCCACCGCCGCGCACCCGACGAACAGGTCGCAGTCCGCGACGCGGGACGCGACGGCGCCCTGCATCTCCAGCGCGGTCTCGACGTCGACCCGGGCGACGCCGGCCGGCGTCGGCAGCGCGGTCGGGCCGCTCACGAGCACGACGTCCGCTCCGAGCGCGCGCAGCGCCTGGGCGAGCGCGTAGCCCATCTTGCCGGAGCTGCGGTTGCCGACGTAGCGCACCGGGTCGATCGGCTCGCGCGTCGGCCCCGCCGTCACGAGCACGCGCACCCCCGCGAGCGGGCCGCGGCACAGGGCGCCCGCGATGCGCTCGAGCAGGTCGGCCGGCTCGAGGAGGCGGCCCGGGCCGGTGTCGCCGCAGGCCTGCGCGCCCTCGGCCGGGCCCCAGACGAGGGTCCCGCGCCCGGCGAGCCGCGCGACGTTCTCCTGCGTCGCGGCGTGGCGCCACATCCCCTGGTTCATGGCCGGGGCGACCGCGAGCGGACAGGCGGCGGCCAGGCACAGGGTGGTGAGCAGATCGTCCGCGAGGCCGTGCGCGAGCCGCGCCACGACGTTCGCGCTCGCGGGCGCGATCAGGACGAGGTCGGCCCAGCGCGCCAGCTCGATGTGTCCCATCGCCGCCTCGTGGGCGGGGTCGAAGAGCTCGCTGCGCACGGGGTTGCCGGACAGGGCCTGGAAGGTCAGGGGGGACACGAACTCGCGGGCGGCGGCGGTCATCACCACGCGGACCTCGGCGCCCTCGCCGCGCAGCAGGCGGGTGAGCTCCGCCGCCTTGTATGCGGCGATGCCACCGCTCACGCCGAGCAGGATCTTGCGGCCGGACAGGCGCCCTGCGGTCATCGCGTTCCCAACACCCCCAAAAACGCGGCAAGATTAGCGGAACGGGCCCGGCGCCGAAAGGCAATGGGGCCCGAGCCGACGCCACAGGGAGGTGGACATGGCCATACGAGACTGGCCCGCGGCCGAGCGTCCGCGGGAGAAGCTGCTGGAACGCGGTGCGGACGCCCTCACGGACGCCGAGCTCCTCGCGATCTTCCTGCGCACGGGCATCGCCGGCCGGTCGGCGGTGGACCTCGCGCGCGACCTCCTCGACGACTTCGGCGGCCTTGCGCCGCTGCTCGGGGCCGAGCGCTCCCGCTTCTGCACGGCCCGGGGACTCGGCGACGCCAAGTACGCTCAGCTCAAGGCCGTCCTGGAGATGAGCCGGCGCTATCTCGCCGCCAACCTGCGCCGCGGCGAGGCCCTGAGCTGCCCGGCCGACACCTTCGCCTATCTGCGCGCCCGGCTCGCGAGCTACCCGTACGAGGTTTTCGCCTGCCTCTTCCTCGACAACCGTCACCGGGTGATGGCCTACGAGGAGCTGTTCCGCGGGACGATCGACGGCGCGAGCGTCCACCCGCGCGAGGTCGTCCGCCGGGCGCTCGGCCACAATGCCGCCGCCGTCATCCTCGCCCACAACCACCCGTCAGGCATCGCCGAGCCGAGCCAGTCGGACGAGCACATCACCCGGCGGCTGCGCGAGGCGCTGGGGCTGATCGACGTGCGGGTGCTCGACCACGTGGTGGTCGGCGACGGGGCGTGCGTGTCCTTCGCGGAGCGGGGGCTGCTTTAGGGGTGGGGGGCAGGGCGCGATCCGCACGGCACGAGCGTCGCGGTTTTTTACAATCCACGTCCTGGCGGCCGGCCGGCAGTTTCGTAAACGGTTGTTTTTATATGCAATCGACCGAATGACACGACAATTGCATGGATATGTCCGTTCACGTCGACTGTCACGACACAGGTAAGCCCGATGAACCGCAACACGAAAGGAAGACCTCTCTCTCTCCTGGCTGCGATGTCGCTGGCGTGGTCCGGGGCGATCTCGGCCGCCACCGTCGCGAGTCCCCCGGTTCTGCTCCTGCCGAACGATGCGGCGAACCCGACGTTCACGTTCGCGAGTTACCGGACCTTGCAGGACGGCTACGGCCTGAGCGCGTTCTATTTCGACGACGAGGGCAACAGCGTCTCGCGGGCCACCGGCGCGGTGTATTCGAACACGCCCGGGTCCTTCACGTGGACGAAGGACGCGGGCAACACCGCCGGCGTTTACGGTGCCGCGCCGGACCTCGACGGCAGGACCTACCACAAGGCGACGACGGACGGCTCGATCAACAACTACACCTACGGCTCGTCGCAGGTCTGGAAGTGGTTCGTGGTCTCGGGCGCGCCTGGGACGGTGGATCTCGCGATGGACGTCGTCGTCCAGGGCCATGCCTTCGCCAACAATGGTCCTGGTGGCAATGCGGGCACGATCTTCGCGACGAAGCTCGGGTTCCTCGACAGCCCGACCGATCTCGTCCAGGACACCGTGACGGCGCTCGCCGGCGCGGTGAACTGGTCTGGCGGGTTCTCCGAGATCAACACGGTCGATGTGGACGTCCTCTGGGACGCCGGGCCCGATACCCAGGAGATCAACTACATCCTGCGCTCGCAGGCCTTCACCGTGACCGTCGGTGTGCCCTTCCGTCTGATTCTGGCGACGAGCACCCAGGGGTTTGCCGGTCCCGGGGCCTGGGGCGAAGCCTGGTCCGATTTCTTCGACCCGAGCCTGGTCACCAGCCTCGACTTTCCTGGCATCGCCGGACTGACGCCGGATGGCTTCTCGGTGGTGGGCGACGGCGGGTACCTCGCTCTGGCCGACGCGGGCTACGGCATCAGCGGCTACGTACCGCCGGCGCTGCCGGAGCCCGGTACGCTGGCGCTGGCCGCCCTGGGGCTCGCCGGCCTCGGCGTCGCGAGGCGGAGGAAGGCACGCGTCTGAAATGCGGCGGCCGGAAGCGGCTTGCGACCGGCCGCTGGCCTCTGGTATAAAGCCGCCTCTTTGCCGCCCCGGGGCGGCCGCAGGCGTTTTTCGAGGTTCCGTGTCATGTCCAGAGTCTGCCAGGTGACGGGCAAGCGCCCGATCGTGGGGAACAACGTCTCCCACGCGAACAACAAGACGAAGCGCCGGTTCCTGCCGAACCTGCACTACCACCGCTTCTGGGTCGAGAGCGAGCAGCGCTTCGTGCGGCTGCGCCTGACCTCGAGCGGCATGCGCATCATCGACAAGAAGGGCATCGACGCCGTTCTGGCCGAGATGCGGGCCCGCGGCGAGAAGGTCTGAGGCAGGAGGAACGGACGATGGCCAAGGCGATCCGCGAGAAGATCAAGCTGGTGTCCACCGCGGGCACCGGGCACTTCTACACGACCACCAAGAACAAGCGGAACACCCCGAACAAGCTCGAGTTCAAGAAGTACGACCCGAAGGCCCGCAAGCACGTCGCCTACAAGGAAGCGAAGATCAAGTAGGCGCGAGTCCCCGGTCGCACGGACGAGAAACCCGCCGCCGGCGGGTTTTTTGTTGGGCGCGCGATCGCGCGGCCGGTGCCGTCAGTGCGGCTGCAGCGTGTAGCTGCGAAGGCTCTGTGCGAACTCGGCGAGGGCGCGGATGCCCGTCGCCTCGGCCTGCCGGCACCAGTCCTGTAGCGACTGCAGCAGCGCGTCCTGGCTCGCGGCGGTCCGCTCCCAGACGTCCTGGAGGCGCCGCCGGTAGTCGACGACCGTCGCCAGCGTCGGGCTGCGCTCGAGCAGTTGCGCCAGGCGCTCGCGGCCGCGCGCGTCCAGCCGGCCCTCGGCGCGGGTGAGCAGGCGCCGCGCCTGCCGGTAGGCCCTGCGGCAGGCGGCGTCCTCGCCGCACAGCTCCTTGCGGCTCACCGGCCGGATCACGTCGTGCGCATACTGCGCCAGCACGTGCATGCGGTTGGCGATCACGGCCTTGACGGTGTCGAGATCGACGGTCGTCTTGCCGGCCGCGCGGTGCGGCGTGGGCGCCACGCGCCGCACGGTCGCGAGCCCGAGCCCGGCGAGGAGGCGGATGTACAGCCAGCCGATGTCGAACTCCCACTTCCGGCTCGACAGTCTCGCCGAGCTCGGGAACGCGTGGTGGTTGTTGTGGAGCTCCTCGCCGCCGATGAGGATGCCCCAGGGCGAGATGTTCGTCGCGGCGTCCGGCGACTCGAAGTTGCGGTAGCCCCAGTAGTGGCCGATGCCGTTGATCACGCCGGCGGCCCAGAACGGGATCCAGATCATCTGCACGGCCCAGATCGCGACACCGGGAATGCCGAACAGGGCGAAGTCGATCAGCAGCATCAGGGCGGGGCCCTGCCAGCGCAGTGCGCCGTAGACGTGACGCTCCAGCCAGTCGTCGGGAGTGCCGTGGCTGTAACGCGCGACGAGCGCCGCGTCGCCCGCGGCCTGGCGGTACAGCTCCGCGCCTTCCCACAGCACCTTGCGCAGCCCGAGCACCTGCGGGCTGTGGGGGTCCTCTGGCGTCTCGCAGCGCGCGTGGTGCCGGCGATGGATCGCTACCCACTCGGCCGTCACCATCCCGGTCGTCAGCCACAGCCAGAGCCGGAAGAAGTGCGACACCGCCGGGTGCAGGTCGAGTGCGCGGTGCGCCTGCGCGCGGTGCAGGAAGATCGTGACCGCCGCGATGGTGACGTGGGTGAGCGCCAGAGTGACGAGCACGAGCTGCCACCACGAGAGATCGAGGAGACCGTCGACGAGGAACATGGGGTGCCGGGAGAAGCCGCGTGGGATCGCCGGTCCACTATACCCGCGGCCCCGTGATGCGGCCATCGCGGCCGGCTTGAGGCCCCCGGGCGCCGCCGGTATCGTCGTCGCCATGCCGCCCCTGCTCGAAGTCAGCCAGCTTGAGCGCCGTGACGCGGGCCGGGTGCGCCTCGCCGGCGTCAGTTTCACGGTGGCGCAGGGCGAGGTCGTCGGCCTGCTCGGTCTCAACGGCGCGGGCAAGTCCACGACGCTTGCGCTGATCGCGGGCGCGCTGGCCCCATCGGCCGGCAGGGTGCTGCTGGACGGGCGGGACCTCGCCACCGCGCCGCACGCCCTGCGCGCCTGCATCGGCTTCCTGCCCGAGCCGCCGCCGCTCTACCCCGACTTCACCGTGGACGAATTCCTGCGCTTCGCGGCGCGGCTCCGGGGCATGGACCGTGCTGCGGCCCGGACGGCGGCGACCCGCGTGCGCGAGCGCTGCGGTCTGGCGCAGGTCGGCCGCCGGCTGATCGGACAGCTGTCGAAGGGGTACCGCCAGCGCGTCGGCCTCGCGCAGGCGATCGTTCACGACCCGCCCCTCGTTCTGCTCGACGAGCCGACGGCCGGTCTCGATCCCGCGCAGTGCCGCGAGGCCCGCGAGCTCATCGCGGAGCTCGGGCGCGAGCGGGCGGTCCTGTTCTCCAGCCACCTGCTCGACGAAGTGGAGCGCGTCTGCACGCGTGTCGAGGTGCTGCACGAGGGCCGGCCCGCCGGCGGCTTCGCGCTGCGCGCCGACGGGGACAGTGCGGGCCTCGAGGCGCGATTCCACGCGCTGACCGGGGGCGCCGGATGATCGCGGTGGTCGCGGCCCGCGAGCTGCGGGCGTTGTTCGTCTCCACGGTCGCGTGGGCCTGGCTGGCGGCAGGCGCGGGACTGGTCGCCTGGATGGTCTACGCTCAGCTCGAGAGCTACCAGCGCCTCGCGCCACGGCTCGGTCTCGCCGACGGCGCCCCGGGCGTGACGGATCTGGTGGCGCTGCCGGGCGTGCAGGCCGCGGGCCTCGTCGGCCTGCTGCTCGCCCCGCTCGTCGGCATGCGGCTGTTCAGCGACGAGCTGCGGACCGGGCGCATCGCGCTGCTGCTGTCGGCGCCCGTGTCCGTGACCCGCCTCGTGCTCGGCAAGTTCCTCGGCGCGATGGGGCTGTTCGTCGCGCTCTGGGCGGGGGTCGCTCTCCTCGTCGCCAGCCTCGCGCTAGGGACGCCGCTCGATGCGGGCAAGCTCGCCGTCGCGCTCGGCGGACTCCTGCTCCTCTACGCGGCCTGCGTGGCCGCGGCGCTTTGGCTGTCGACGATGAGCAGCCAGCCGGCTGCCGTGGCCGCTGCCACCTACGGGCTCCTGCTGCTGCTCTGGGTGATCGGCCAGACTGCCGACGCCGACAGCGTCCTGCGCGCGATCTCACTGGGGTTCCGCTTCGAGCGCCTGCTGTCGGGCGTCCTCCACGCGGAGGACGTCGCCTACTTCGTCGTCCTCGTCGCGACCTTCCTCGGCCTCGCCGTGGTGCGGCTCGAGGTGCTGCGCGCCGGCACCGGCGTCGGCAGCGCCCGTTGGCTGCCCTGGACGCTGGCGCTGCTGATCTTGGCCGCGGCGGGCCTCGGCCTGCGCCTGGCGCACCGCTACGGCGGCGCCTGGGACATGAGCGCCGGCGCCCGCCACTCGCTCTCGCCGCAGAGCCAGGCGGTGGCCGACCGCCTCCGCGCCCCCCTGCGCTTCACCGTGGTCGCGCCCGACTACGGCGGCCTGCGAGCCCCGGTCGACCAGCTCCTGCAGCGCTATCTGCGCGCCGGGCTCGACGCGGCCGTCGAGCTCGTCGACCCGGACATCCACCCCGAGCGGGCGCGGCAGCTGGGCGCGCGTGGGCCGGTCGAGCTCGTCGTCGAGTACGACGGGCGGACCGAGCGGGTGAGCGCGCCGTCGGAGCGGTCAGTGACGGCGGCCCTGCAACGTCTCGCGCTCGCCGGCGAACGCTGGGTGGTGGCCGTCGCGGGCCATGGCGAGGCCGACCTCATCGGCCAGGCGAACTTCGACCTCGGCGAGCTCGGCGCCGCGCTCACCCGTGCCGGGTTCAGGCCCCAGCCGGTGGAGATTGCGACCGCGGGCGGCATCCCGGACAACGCGGCGATGGTCGTACTCGCCGCGCCGCAGGCCGCGCTGCTGTCCGGCGAGGAGGCGGCGCTCGTCGCGCACCTCGAGCGGGGCGGCAGCCTGCTCTGGCTGCTGTCGAGCGACCCGGCGATGGATCCGCCCGCGCTGGCCCGGGCGCTGGGGGTGCAGCGTCTGCCCGGCGTCGTGGTGGACGCGGCCGCGGCGGCGGTGGGTGCCGACGACCCGACCGTCGCCGTGGTGTCGCGCTACCCGGACGAGCCCGCGGTGCGCAACCTGAGCGTGCTCGCCGTGTTCCCCAGGGCCGCGGCGCTCGACGTCACCCCTCCCGCGGGCTGGCGGGGCGCATCGCTGCTGCAGACCGGTGCGCAGAGCTGGAACGAGACCGGGCCCCTGCGTGGCGAGCTGCGCGTCGATGCCGCCGCGGGGGAACGTCGCGGACCGCTCAGCCTCGGCTGGGCCCTCTCCCGGTCGCGGGCGCAGGCCGGCGAGCAGCGGGTCGTGGTGGTCGGCGACGTCGACTTCCTCAGCAACGCGGTGGTGGGCAACGCCGGCAACCTCGACCTCGGCCTCAACCTCGTCCGCTGGTTGACGGAGAACGACGCGCTGCTGGACATCCCGCCCCGCGCCGCCCCCGACCTGCGCTTCGATCCGCCGCGCTGGGCCCGCCTGTTGCCGGCCGTGTTCCTGTTCGGCGTGCCCGTCGGCTGTCTCGCCGCCGGCCTCGGGATCCGCTACGTGCGGAGGCGGCGGTGACCCGCCTCGCGCGCGCCAACGTCGCGATGGCCGCGGCGGTGCTGCTGCTCGCCCTGATCGCCCGGCTGGAGCCCGGGCGCGAGCCTGCGCCCACGCTGGCCGCCCTCACCGACGTGCCGGCCCAGTCCGTGCGCGGGGTTCGGCTGTTCGACGGCAACGGGCTCGTGCTCGCGCTCGAGCGGGTCGGCGCGCACTGGGAGCTGACGGCGCCGGCCCCGGGGCCGGCGGACGGGGCGCGGGTCGAGCGCCTGCTCGGTCTCCTCGGCACGCCCAGCCTGCGGAACATCGGCAGGGTGGAGGGCCGGCTCGCGGAGTTCGGCCTCGATCCGCCGGAGCTCATCGCCGAGTTCGACGGCATTCCGGTCGCGTTCGGCGGCCTCGATCCGGTCAGCAGGCAGCGCTACGTGAGCTACGGCGGGGAAGTGCACCTGATCGGCGACGGGTACCGCCACCACCTGCTCGCGGGCCCCGAGGGGTTCCGCGCGGCCCGCTGAGGCGCCGGTGCCGGAACTGCCCGAGGTCGAGACCACCCGTCGCGGTGTCGCCCCGCACCTCGTCGGGCGTTCGGTCAGCGGCGTCACCGTGCGCGACCCGCGCCTGCGCTGGCCGGTGCCCGCCGGCCTCGCAGCCCTTCTCGCCGGGCAGCAACTGCTCGCGGTCGACCGCCGCGCCAAGTACCTGCTGTTCCGCTTCGGGGCCGGGACGATGCTGGTGCACCTCGGCATGTCGGGCAGCCTGCGCCTCGTGGACGCCGGCGCGTCGCCCGGTCCGCACGACCACGTCGACATCGCGTTCGGCGACCGGGTGCTGCGGCTGCGCGACCCGCGCCGTTTCGGCTCGGTGCACTGGGTGGGCGGGGACGCGGGCGCGCACCCGCTTCTCGCCAGGCTCGGTCCGGAGCCGCTCCACGCGGCGTTCGGGACCGAGTGGCTGCACGCACAGGCCCGCCGGCGCCGGGTCACCGCGAAGGCGCTGCTGATGGACGGTCACGTGGTCGTCGGCGTCGGCAACATCTACGCGAACGAGGCGCTGTTCCGCGCGGGGGTGCGGCCGACGCGCCGCTCGAACCGCCTCACCCGGGCCGACTGCGAGCGGCTGGTGACGGCGGTCAAGGCCGTCCTGACCGAGGCGATCCGGCACGGCGGGACGACGCTGCGCGACTTCGTGCGCGAGGACGGGCAGCCCGGCTACTTCCGCATCGAGCTGATGGCCTACGGCCGGGGCGGTGAGCCGTGCCCGCGCTGCGGCACGGCGATGAAGGCCTCGCGGTTGGGGCAACGCGCCACCGTCTACTGCCCGCGCTGCCAGCGCTAGCGGGGGATCAAGAAAACGGCGGCCGGGTCGCCCCGGCCGCCGCCTGAATCGAAACGCTTCGCCCCGGCCCTACGCGGACCAGTTGCGCACGTCGCCGGAGTCGAGGTGCACGAAGCCCGACCCCGGGTAGTAGCCGACGCCGCCCCGCGCCAGGTGATTCGCGGCCTTGCTGACGTAGGAGAGGGACACCCCCGGCAGCTTGATGTCCACCGCCCGGCCGTCCATGTGCAGGCTGCGCCTGGCCACGCCGTAGCCGTAGTCGCTCATCGCGAACAGCGAGGCGTTGGTGAGCGGCGAGCGATAGGCCGACACGATCTCGAACGGGCGGTAGGCGCCGGTCAGCCGATTCACCATGAACAGGGTGTCGAGCAGCTCCGGGTCGATGATCTTGACCTTGTCCATGCGCCAGTCGCGCAGCAGCAGGTTGATCTCGAACAGGGCGTCCGCCTGGTACTGGCCGTTCACGAAATACGGAATGTCGCGGCCCTTCTCCCCGGTGTTGAGGATGTCGAAGGACAGGCTGCGGACCGCTTGCGACGCCAGATCGACGTCCCGCGGCACGAAGCCGCGGTCGGGCATGGCGTAGCCCCGGTTCCGGCCGGCGATGCGCGTGTGCACCCGCGAGTGCGCGTACCGGTTCTGCTTGCCCGACGCGCCGAGCTGCTTCGCGTACTTGGCGTTTGCCCCCGACTTGGAGCCCTTGGCCGCCGCGCCGGCCGACGCGGTCTTGGCTGCGCGGGTGCTCTTGGAAGTGGCTGCGGTCCGGGTGCCGGAGCCGCCCGTCTTGATCGACTTCACGGCCTTTGCGGACTTGTCCGCCTTGGTGCCGTTCTTGGTGGCTGCGAGCAGGGGGAGAGAGGCCCCGGCGAGAGAAAGACCCGCCAGAAGGGCCTTCAGCAGGTATCGTCTTTCCACTTGTCCTCCGCTTCTTCTATCGCTCAGGCACGTTTGCCTGCCCGACGGGGCCCTGCCCCGGCATCAGGCGCCGTGCGCTTCTGTAATCGTCGGCTCCTTCGGCATCTCGTCCGCAGGCGGGCGGCTGCCGCGAGCGGTCCGGATGCTACCACGAAAAACGGCCGGCTTGCGCATCTCGTTCAGCACCAGCCGGTCCTGGTCGTAGACGTCGTTCTTGAACGTGACCCGGCCGTGGTCGTCCACGTCGACCGTCCAATAAAGGATCAGCACCGGCACCTGCTTGCGCAGCATCACGGTTCGGGTGCCACCCTTGGCGATCGCCGCCTCGATCTGCTCGCGCGACCAGTTCTTGGGGTCGTCGAGCAGCAGCTCGGCGAGCTCGAGCGGCTTGTCGATCCGGATGCAGCCGGAGCTGAAGGCCCGCTCGGCGCGCCCGAAGTAGGCCTTCTTGGGCGTGTCGTGCATGTAGACCGCGTGCCGGTTCGGGAAGTTGAACTTCACCTTGCCCAGCGAGTTGCCGGCCCCCGAATCCTGCCGCAGCACGTAGGGGAAGTTCTTCCCGCTGTACCGGCTCCAGTCGATCTCGTAGGGGTCGAGCTCGTTGCGGTCGCGGTCCAGGACGCGCAGGCCCTTCTTCACCACGACCTCGGGGTCGTGCTTCGCGGCGGGGATGATGTCCTGGTCGAGGACGGTCGGCGGCACCGTCCACGTCGGATTGAATACGAGGTCGGTGAACCGCGACTGCAGGACGGGGGTCTTGCGCAGCGGCTGGCCGACCTGCGCCCGGCTCTCCCAGACGACCTTGCCGTCGCGGACGAAGACCGCCGTGTAGCCGGCGATGTCCACGACCACGTAGGTGTCGCGCAGGGCGTGCAGCGCCCAGCGCGCCCGCTCGAGGTTGACGCGGAGCTGATCGACGCGCTGCGCGGCGCTGACGTTCATGGCGACCACGGTCTTGCGGCCGATCTCGCCGTCGCTGCCGAGGCCGTGCCGTGCCTGGAAGGCCTTGACGGCCTCGACGAGGCCGGGGTCGTAGACGTCGCTCGTCGGCGCGCCGGCGGCGAGCTCGCCGGTGACCTTGAGGCGCGCCCGCACCTGCCGAATGCGCGGGCTCTCCTCGCCGGGCTTGAGGGTGGGTCCGTCGGCGACCGTCGGCCAGCCGCCGCGCGCCGCGAGCTCGCGGTACTGGCCGAGCGCCTTCACGAGGCGCTGGTACGGGGGGTAGGTCGGGATCGCCCGCTCCACCAGGGCCTTCACCTCGCCGCGCTGCAGCGCGCCCCCGACCTCGGCCACCGGGTCCGGCGTCTGGGGGCGGACGCTCCAGTCCGCGTAGACCCGCACGGGGTCTATCCGGCCGTAGTGCAGGTGCTCGACCAGCCGCACCAGGCTGTCGCTCAGGGCGATGTCCCGGTCGGCCTGTTCCTCGACGGTGCCGGGCTGCCCCGCCCGCAGCGCCCGCAGCGCCTGTTCGGCCGTGTCGAGCCGGTAATCCTTGGGGTCGAGGCCGTTCTGGTCGGCGATCTGCAGGGCCGCGATCAGCTCCTCAATCGGCGCCGCGCTGCTCCACACCGGCGCGTACCCGCGCTGCTCGTACAGGGCGGGCAGCACCTCCTTCGCGGTGACCGGACCACCGTCCGCCACCAGCGCCGCGCCCGTGGCGAGCTGCGTCATCTTCTGGCGGAGGTTGTCGCGCACGTCCGCGGCCTGGGCGCCCGCCGCCAGCAGCAGCAGCCCGAGCCACGCGAAGGCGTGTCGGGCGCGGGGCCGACGGGGCGGCGTCGGGGGCGAGGTGACGGAGCTCATGGGCTGGCGGGGCCCTGCTGGGCAGTCCTGGGCCTTCAGTGTAGTCGGGGACTGGTGCGCAACACCAGAAGAAATTTAGCATTTTTCCGGCGGGTGGGCGGACGAGGCGTCCTTCGCCCGCCGCGCGCGGGGGCTCAGGGGCGCACGCCGTAGCGCGCGCGGTAGGCCTCGATCGCCTGGAGGTGGTCGCCCGCCCCGGCGCGGTCGGCGAGGAACGCGACGAGGTCGTCGAGGCGCACGATCGCGGCGACCGGCATGCCGTAGGCGGCCTGGACTTCCTGCACCGCGGACAGCGCCGTCTGGCCCCGCTCCTGGCGGTCGAGCGCGATGACGACCCCGGCGGGCGTCGCACCGAGGGCGCGAATGATCTCCACCGACTCGCGCACGGACGTGCCGGCCGAGATCACGTCGTCGATGATCAGCACGCGCCCGGCGAGGGAGTGGCCGACGATGACGCCGCCCTCGCCGTGGTCCTTCGCCTCCTTGCGGTTGAAGGCGTAGCCGACGTCGCGGCCGTGGCTGTCCGACAGCGCGGCCGCCGTGACGGCGGCGAGGGGGATCCCCTTGTAGGCAGGGCCGTAGAGGACGTCGAACTCGATCTGCGCGTCGACGATGGCCTGGGCGTAGTAGCGGCCGAGCCGTGCCAGCGCGGCGCCGGTGTTGAAGAGGCCGGCATTGAAGAAGTAGGGGCTCAGGCGCCCCGACTTGAGCGTGAACTCGCCGAACCGCAGCACGCCCACGCGCAGGGCGAAGTCGATGAACTCGCGCTGGTAGTCACGCATGACGGGGCTCCGGTGAAGGCGCGCGCATTGTCGTGCGCCCCCCGGCCGGCGCGCAACCGTGCGCGGTCGCCAAAGGGGCGGCGTGACGCTACAGTGCCGCGACCTCTCGGGAGCCCCGGTGCGCCTGATCACGCTCAACGTCAACGGCATCCGCTCGGCCGCGCGCAAGGGGTTCTACGCCTGGCTGGTGCGCCAGCGGGCCGACGTGGTCTGCCTGCAGGAGATCCGGGCGGACCACGCCCTGCTCGCGGACCGCGCCTTCCGCCCGCCGTCGCTGCAGGCGCACTTCTTTCCGGCCCGGCGCAAGGGCTACGCCGGCGTCGCCGTCTATGCCCGGCGCACGCCCGACGACGTGCAGGTCGGTCTCGGCAGCGGGTACGAGGACCTCGACGCCGAAGGTCGCTACCTCGAGCTGCGCTTCGGCAACCTGTCGGTCGCGTCCGTGTACCTGCCGTCCGGTTCCTCCGGCCCGCACCGCCAGGCCGCCAAATTCGACTTCATGGCCCGGTTCCTGCCGTTCCTCGAGCGCCTGCGGGCGAGCGGGCGCGAGGTCGCCGTGTGCGGCGACTGGAACATCGCGCACCGTCCCATCGACCTGAGGAACTGGCGGTCGAACCAGAAGAACTCGGGGTTCCTGCCGGAGGAGCGGGCCTGGCTGGACGAGGTGCTCGGGCGGGTAGGCTTCGTCGACGCGTTCCGCCGGGTCGACCCGCGGCCGGACCAGTACACGTGGTGGTCGAATCGTGGCCGGGCGTGGGAGAAGAACGTGGGCTGGCGCATCGACTACCAGGTGGTCACGCCGGACCTCGCGGCGAGGGCGCAGTCCGCCCGCATCTACAAGGAGCGGCGCTTCTCGGACCACGCACCGCTGGTCATGGACTATGACGGGCCGCTCTGAGGCGCCGGCTGTACGGGCGATCGTCCGTGCCGCCTTGAGCGGCCGCATGGCCGTGGCCGCCGTCATGGGGTTCGTCAGCGGTCTGCCGCTGCTGCTCACGGGCTCCGTGCTGCAGGCCTGGATGCGGCAGGAGGGCGTGGACCTGTCGACCATCGGCCTGTTCGCGCTGGTCGGTCTGCCGTACACGCTGAAGTTCGTCTGGGCGCCGCTGTTCGACCGCTATGTTCCGCTCGCGCTCGGCCGCCGCCGCGGCTGGCTGCTGCTCGTCCAGGGCGCGCTGATCGGCGCCCTGCTGCTGCTCGCCGGCTCGAGCCCCGCCACGGCCCCGGCAGGCGTCGCCGTGGCCGCCCTGCTCGTGACCTTCTTCTCGGCGAGCCAGGACATCGTGATCGACGCCTACCGGCGCGAGTCCCTCGCCGACGACGAGCAGGGGCTCGGCGCCGCGCTCTACGTCAACGGCTACCGGGTCGGCATGCTGCTGGCCTCCGGGGGCGGCCTCATCCTGGCCGACCACTGGTCCTTCACCGCGGTGTACGTCTTCATGGCGGCGTGCATGGGCGTCGGGGTCGTCACGACCCTGCTCGCCCCCGAGCCGGGCTCGGCCGCCGGCCGCCCCGGCACCCTGCGCGACGCGGTCGTCGAGCCCTTCCTCGACTACTTCCGGCGACCGGACGCGATCGCCATCCTCGCGTTCATCCTGCTCTACAAGATCGGCGACGCGATGGCCGCGCACATGACCACCCCGTTCTACCTCGACCTCGGGTTCTCGAAGACCGAGATCGGCACCGTGGTCAAGCTGTTCGGCTTCTGGGCGACCGTCCTCGGCGGCCTCGCCGGCGGGGTCGTGATCCTGCGGATCGGGGTCGTGCGGGCGCTCTGGGGCTTCGGGATCCTTCAGGGGGTCTCGACGGCCGCCTTCGCCGGCCTCGCGGTGATCGGGCACGACCTGGTCGCCCTGGCCGTGGTCATCGCCTTCGAGAACCTGAGCAGCGGCTTGGGCACCGCGGCCTACGTCGCGTTCATGGCGCTGTTGACCAACCGACGCTTCACCGCCACCCAGTACGCGCTGCTCTCGAGCCTCATGGGCGTCCCGAGGGTGCTCGCGGCGGCGCCGACCGGCTGGCTCGCGGATCAGCTGGGCTGGGCGACCTTCTTCGTCTGCTGCGCGTTCGCCGCCCTGCCGGGCCTGTGGGTGCTCGCCCGACTGCAGCGTCGGGGCGCGTTGCCGCGCCACGCGGAGGCCGTCGCGTGAGCCTCGAGCTGATGCTGGCGAGCGTCTTCGTGGTCGGCCTGCTGGGCGGCGTGCACTGCGTCGGGATGTGCGGCGGCATTGCCGCGGCGCTCACCTTCGGTCTGCCGGCGGAACGGCAACGGCGGCCGGCCGCCCTGCTGCCGTTCCTGCTGGCCTACAACGCCGGCCGCATCGCGAGCTACGCGGTGGCCGGCGCGCTGATGGGCGGGGCAGGCACGCTGCTCTCGCGGCTCGTGCCCATCCAGCTCGCGCAGCGCGGCCTGCTGGTCCTCGCCGCCGCGTTCATGGTCCTGATGGGCCTCTATCTCGGCGGGTGGTGGGCGGGCCTCGCGCGGCTCGAGCAGGCGGGGGGTGTCCTCTGGCGTCGCATCGAGCCGCTCGGCCGCCATCTGCTGCCCGTGCAGCGCCCCGGGCAGGCGCTGGCTCTCGGCCTTCTGTGGGGCTGGCTGCCGTGCGGCCTCGTCTACAGCGTGCTCGTGTCGGCGGTCTCGGCGGGCGGCGCCTGGCAGGGGGCGCTGGTCATGCTCGCCTTCGGTCTGGGGACGCTCCCGAACCTCGTCGCCATGGGCGCCGCCGCGGGGGCGATCGCCCGCTTCGCGCGTCGCGAGTGGGTCCGCAGGGCCGCGGGCGCCGCCGTGCTGCTCTTCGGTCTGTGGACCCTCTGGGCCGCGTTCGCCTGATCGTTCAACGCGTGTAGAAGTCCTGGCTGAGCTCCACGGCATAGGTCGCGTCCGCCCCCTGCGGCCGCACCTTGACGTCGAAGCGCAGCGTCTCCGCGTGCTCCACGGGGAACTCGCCGAGGTAGTAGATCGCCTGTCCCTCGCGCACTTCGCGCATCGCGATCTCGCGGACCTGGCCCTGCAGGTTGCGCGACGTCGCCTGCACCTGTGCCGTCGCGGCCGCGCCCGGGCCGCCGGGCGCGTCGCGGATCACGGTGACGTTGAGCAGGCCCCGGCTCGGACTGCGCTGGATCCCGTGACTGCGCGCAACCTCGGGGGTCAGCGTGCTGGTGGGCACGGCGTTGTGGTGGATGGTGTAACCGGGGACCCGGGTGCTGTTCTCGGCCAGCGCAGGCCCGAGCCCCGCCGCGAGCAGCAGCCCCAAGAGAATCCGCTTCGTCATCCGCGTGCTCCTTCGACGTCTTCGCTCGGGCCGAGTGTAGCCGGTCCCCGGCGGTCGGGTGGCGGGGCCCGGGAGGACGGCGGGCCGGCGTCACACGCTTGCGGCGTCGCGGACGCTCTCGAACAGGTCGATGTCCCAGGCCGCCAGGTCGCGACGCACGGCGTAGACGCGGGCGGGGGACAGGAGACCGGCCAGGTCCTCGCCCGTCAGGACGCCCCGGAGAGACCCGGGGACTTCCCAGCCGTGACCCAGGGAGTGCCAGGCCAGGATCGCGGCGCCGACTGCCGTGGGGTACGAGATGTACGTGGCGCCGGCGTACGGCGTGTCCAGCAGACCGCGGTAGCGCAGGTAGCTGAGGCCCACGGTCTCGATGAGGGTCTGACGCTCGTTGCGCACCGACTCGCTGACGCGGATCTCCGCGGCGGCACAGAAGTGGGTGCGGCGGATCACGCCGGAGCGCAGGTAGTCCTCGATGCGCCGCGGCTTCTTCATGCCGGGCATCACGGCACGCACGACGGCCTCCACGGTCAGCCCGGGCTGACCGTCCACCGTCGACTTGGACAGCAGGTTGAGCTGGTGCAGGGCTTTGATCAGCTCCACCTCCGAGCCCCCCGTGTAGACGCCGATGGAGCCGATCTCCGGGAAGCTGCGGTGCAGGGAGAGCAGCTCCTCCTGGTACAGCGGGTACTGACGCGTGGGCTCGACCTCGTGCGGGAAGCGGTAGTCGCGCGCCGCGGTGAAGGGGGGGTGGACGACCATCCGCCCGCGCGACAGCTGCAGCGGGTGCTGGGACAGCTCGTCGAGCGCGACGACCGGGGACCAGGAGAAGATCACCGCGTCGGCGTCGATGTCCTCGAGCAGGTAGAGGTCGATGCTCTCGATCTGCAGGTCCTTCCGCCCTGCCGCCTTGAGGTGGTGGACGTGCTCGCCGACGAGGAAGTTGGTGATGCCCGGCGAGATGCCCATGTTGATCAGCGCCGCGACGCCCCGCTCGCGCAGCGCGGCGTCGTGGTCGTACTGGGCGAAGGTGAGGGTGCGGGTCGTCCTCTCGTCGTACATGTCCGAGGCCAGGTCCAGCGTGTGGGCGCCCACGCGCAGGCCGAGCTCGATGATCGGGCCGTTGAAGGTCGGGACGGCCGCGTTGACCAGTAGGGTGGCCCCCGCCAGCTGCGCGTCGAACGGCGCAGCGAGCGCAAAGATCGGCTCGAAGCCGGCCACGCCGATCAGCTCGACCCGGTCCATGAAGGTCTCGGCGTGGTAGAGCGCGTCCCGTGCGCCTGCGGGGTCGACGGTGTAGACGCGGAAGCGCACCGGCACCCCGTCGCGCTCCGCGAGCTCGGCGAGGCAGATCAGCAGGCTCGAGCCGACGGCGCCGAGGCCGAAGAAGACGATGGTGACCGCCGGCGGGTTGACGGTGCCGCCGGGCTCGCGTGGGCTGGTCATGGGGCTCCTTTCACGGGTGACTGATCGCGGGCGCGGCGGTCGGCCCGCGAGGCGTGGGTCAGGCCGTGGCGGGCCGGGCGTCGGGCTCGCGGTCCCGCGCGTCGACGACCGACGGGGGGGTGCAGAGGCGGTCCAGGCGTCGGCGCACGCGGTCCAGCACGCGGGCCTGGTGCTCGAGGACGCGCACGTCGTAGGCGAGCGTCGCGAGACGCTGCTTGAGCTCGCTGCGCGAGCGGCCGGCCTCGCGCAGGTCCTCCACCTGACGCAGCAGCGCCTCGCGCCGGTTGCGCATGGCGTGCTGCAGCGGCTCGAGCGCGATCTCCAGCCAGCGCGACACCTCGTCGTGGGCGCTGCGGAAGATGTCCCGCGCGCGGCTGAGGATCGTGCGGAAGTAGCGGCGCACGACGAAGTGCTGCTCCGTGAGGAGCATCTTCGGGCTGCGGCGGAAGGCCTCGGCCTCCTTGTGCAGCAGGTCGAGCTCCACCTGGTGCCGCATCAGCGAGAACATCGTGGGCAGCGACACCTCGACGCCGTGGTCGACCTGGAAGCGCCGGTACAGGCCGCGCAGCAGCTTGCGGGCCTCGTGCGTCTGGTCGCTCACGGAGCGCATCGTGAGGCGCAGCTCCTCGATCAGGGTCCGCATCGAGCTGCTGAGCCCCGGCGTCGTCCAGGCGCCCACCATGGCGCGCCGCGAGCTGTCGAGCAGGTCGTCGATGCGCTGCGGGTCGAGCGCGGTCGCGAGCTGCGCCGCCCGCTCGCGGAACGCGGCGGACTGCTGCTCGAAGACCGTCGCGTTCGCCTCGTAGGACTCCTTGTCGCGCTGCGCCCGCCGGTAGAGCAGGGTGATGGCGTTCTCGCTCTGGTCCTCGAGCTCGGCGAGCTCCGCGTGCTGGCGCCGCGTCGAGGAGAGCTTCGCGCCCAGGATCGAGCGCACGGTCTCGAGGGCGTCGGTGACCTCGCGCGCCACCTCGTTGTGGATGATCTCGTGCTTCGCGGCGAGCAGTCGCGACCCGAGCGCCGTCTCGAGCGCGGGGAGCCCCGCGCGGTGCGCGAGCACGCCGTCGGACGTGCGGTGGGCGAGCAGCCCTTTCTGCGCCGAGGCCGGGAAGATGCGGTCGATATCGAGGTTGAGCAGACGCGCGACGTCGCGGCGCTGGCGGGCGATCGTGCGCTCGATCTCGAGCGGCGAGCGCAGCTCGTCCCAGAGCGTGTCGGTCTTGTTGAGCACGACCATCAGGCCGTTGTCGCCGCGCTTGGGTCCGCGCACGCACTGCTGCCACATCTCGAGGTCGGAGCGCGTGACGCCGGTGTCCGCGGCGAGGATGAACAGGATCGCCTGGGCCGACGGCAGCAGCTGGTAGGTCAGCTCGGGCTCGTGCCCGACGGCGTTGAGGCCAGGCGTGTCGAGGATGGTCAGGCCGCGCTGCAGCAGCGGGTGAGGGACGTTGACCAGCGCGTGGCGCCAGCGCGGGATCTCGACGATGCCGAGCCGGCCGGACAGGTCTTCCTCGGCGAGGCGCGGGTGGAACAGGCCGAGCTGCACGGCCTCGGCGGGCGAGACGTGCCGCGTCGCGGTGAGCTCGCGCATCACCTCCGCGGCGTGGTCGGGCTCGGAGAGGTTCAGCTCGAACTCCACCCAGCGCGACGGCGTGCGGCGCAGATCCGCGAGGGAGATCTCGTCGAGCCGGGTCTCGACCGGCAGGAGACGCAGATAGGGCTTCGCCGCCTTGGGGTCGTGGAAGATCTCGGTGGGGCACATCGTCGTGCGCCCCGCGTCCGTTGGCAGCAGCCGGAAGCCGTAGTCCGGGAAGAACAGCGCGTTGATGAGCTCGGTCTTGCCGCGCGAGAACTCGCCGACCACGGCGACGGTGATGCGGTCCTTGCCCAGGAGGTCGAGGCTGCGCTGGATCGCGCGGTGGGCCTCTGCGGTGTAGAGCCCGAGTTTCTGCAGCCAGGGCTGAAGGCGGGTGATGTAGGCGACGAGCCGCCGCTTCCACTCGTCGTAGGTGTCGAGCTGCAGTGGGAGCCGGCTAGGCGTCGTCACGGTTTGGCGTCTCTTCAGGCTGCGTTATTCATAGAGCAGTTTTTCAAACATTTCAATCGGTTTTAAAAAAATGCGCCCAATCCGCATCAGCTTCCGTCAAAGAGCCGGCGCGGCGCCCGGGCCGGCGTACGCGCACCTGCTTGTCCCGGCCCGTCTCGCCACGCTCGAGGGTCACGTCCGCCGGGGGGACGCCGAAGGCTTCCGCGAGGAATCGGAGCAGGTGGGCGTTGGCCTTGCCGTCGACCGGCGGGGCACTGACCCGCACGCGCAGGCGGTCGCCCTGCGGCCCTGCGATCTCGTTGCGGGAGGCGCGAGGCTGGACGCGCAACTGCAGGACGAGGTCCTCGCCGTCGCGCCGCCACCAGCCGGGCATCAGAACGGGCTGCCGGTCAGTCGGGCAAGGGGGGGGACGATCAGCATCTTCGCGAGGACGAGGGCGACCGCGGCGAGCATCGGGGTGAGGTCGAAGCCGCCCAGGGGCGGGACGAGCCGGCGCAGCGGCTGCAGCACGGGGCGGGTGAGGTCGCGCAGCACGACGGACGCGGGGCTGTACGGGTCCGGGTTCACCCAGCTCAGCAGCGCCTGGGCGATCACGGCGAACAGGAAGATGTTGAGCACGAGCGCGAGCAGCTCGGGCACGGCCCAGGCCAGCGGCGCGAGGGCCGGGAAGCTCGCGCCGAGGATCGCGGCGAGCAGCCCGAGCTCGATTGCGGCGAGGACCCACGCGAGCGCGATCGACGCGACGTCGAGCCCCCAGAGGCCGGGAATCACCCGCCGCAGGGGCCGCAGCACCGGCGTCGTCAGCTTCACCACGAACTGCGACAGCGGGTTGTAGAAGTCCGCGCGCAGCACCTGCAGCAGGAACCGCAGGACCACCACCAGGACGTAGAAGCCGAAGGTGACCTGGACGAGGAAGGCCAGCGGGTCGGTGAAGTAGCTGCTGTCGAACATCAGGACTTCCCGAGCAGGTCGGACAGCTCCACGGAGCGGTCGCGGGCGGCGGTGAGCGCCTCGGCGAACAGGCGGTGGAGCCCGCCGCGCTCGAAGACGGCGATCGCCCGCTCGGTCGTGCCGCCGGGGGACGTGACGCGCCGGCGCAGATTGGCCGGCTCCTCGTCGCTCTCGATCGCCATCCGGGCGGTGCCGAGCGCCGTCTGCAGGGTGAGCAGCCGGGCCGTGTCGACCGGCAGCCCGAGATCGACCGCGGCCTGCTCCATCGCCTCCATGACGAGGAAGAAATAGGCCGGGCCGCTCCCCGAGAGGGCGGTGACGGCGTCGAGCAGGGCCTCGTCGTCCACCCACCGGGTCAATCCCACGGCGCGCAGGATGGACTCGGCGAGGTCGCGCTGATCGCCGCTCACCTCGGGCGCCGCGTGCAGGACGGTCGCGCCGGCGCCGATCATGGCCGGCGTGTTCGGCATCGTGCGCACGAGGGCGACGCCGCCGCCCAGCCACTCCTGCAGGGCGGCCTCGCGGATGCCGGCGGCGACGGAGATGACCAGGGGCCGGCTGGCCTGCACCTGCGGCGCGATGCCGCGCGCGACCGCCTGGAGTACCTGGGGCTTGACCGCCAGGACCACGACGCCGGCCCCGTCGAGCGCCGCGCCGTTGTCGGCCGTGGTGCGCACGCCGGTGCGGCGGGCGAGCGCGTCGAGCTGCGCCTCGTTGGGGTCGGCGGCGACGATCCGCGCGGGATCGTGGCCGTCCGTCACGAGTCCACGGATCAGGCTGCCGGCCATGTTGCCGGCGCCGATGAAGGCGAGAGTCGGTTGGCTCATGTGGCGGGAGGAGTCTGCTGTGGCGGCCGCCAGTCTACCCCAGTCGGGCGCCCGCGCCGGCGGGTCGGGGGCCGAACAGCGCCGTCCCCACCCGAACGAGCGTGGCCCCCTCCACGATCGCCGCCTCGAGGTCGTCGGACATGCCCATGGACAGGGTGTCGAGCTCAAGTCCGCCCGCGCCGAGCCGATCCCTCAGCTCGCGCAGGGCGCGGTACGGCGCGCGCTGCGCCTCGGGCGTTGCGGCCGGCGCGGGAATCGTCATGAGGCCGCGCAGGCGCAGGCGG
The DNA here is from genome assembly GCA_025458675.1 of Gammaproteobacteria bacterium. Classification (GTDB taxonomy): domain Bacteria; phylum Pseudomonadota; class Gammaproteobacteria; order Chromatiales; family Chromatiaceae; genus JALORY01. The sequence goes on from JALORY010000007.1 coordinate 22,898, forward strand.
GGCAGGGCGCTCACGGCGCGGGCGAGCTCCGCGACGGCCTCGGGAGACACGCCGCCTTTGGAGCGCTCGCCGCTGACGTTGACCTGGATGCAGACGTGGAGGGGAGGGAGATCGGGAGGACGCTGCTCGTTGAGGCGCCGGGCGTGGTGCAGGTCGGCGAGGCCGTGCACCCAGTGAAAACGCTCGGCGATGGGGCGCGTCTTGTTGGTCTGCACCCGCCCGATGTAGTGCCACTCGAGGTCGAGGCCCGCGAGCGCGGCCATCTTCGCCTCGGCCTCCTGGACGTAGTTCTCCCCGAAGGCACGCTGGCCGAGCGCGCGCAGCGCGGCGAGGTCCTCGGGCGGTCGGGTCTTGCCCACGGCGAGCAGGCGCACCGAGTCCTCGGCCCTGCCGGCCGCGGCGGCTGCGGTCGCGATGCGCGCACGCACCGCCTGGAGTCGGTCAAACGGCTCGGACATGGGCAGCTGAGGACTGGATATACTTGAACCGTTTCGGGGGGACCGGGACCGCCCCGCCGCGGCCAGCGGCGCCGGGCGCTCGAACGAGGGAGGGGAAGTCGTGGACATAGCCGAACTGTTGGCCTTCAGCGTAAAGCACAAGGCGTCTGACCTGCACCTCTCGGCCGGCCTGCCGCCGATGATCCGCGTGGACGGCGACATCCGGCGGATCAACGTGCCGCCGCTCGAGCACAAGGAGGTTCACGCCCTCGTCTACGACATCATGAACGACAAGCAGCGCCGGGACTACGAGGAGCTGCTCGAGGTCGACTTCTCCTTCGAGATTCCGGGGCTCGCACGCTTCCGCGTCAACGCGTTCAACCAGGACCGCGGCGCGGCCGGAGTCTTCCGCACCATTCCCTCCAAGGTCCTGACCCTCGACGACCTCGAGGCGCCCCAGGTCTTCAAGCAGATCGTCGACCAGCCGCGCGGCATCGTGATCGTGACCGGCCCGACGGGCTCCGGCAAGTCGACCACGCTCGCGGCGATGATCGACCACAAGAACGAGCACGAGTACGCGCACATCCTCACGATCGAGGACCCGATCGAGTTCGTCCACCAGAGCAAGAAGTGCCTCATCAACCAGCGCGAGGTGCACCGCGACACCCACGGGTTCGCGGAGGCCCTGCGCTCGGCGCTGCGCGAGGATCCGGACATCATCCTGGTGGGCGAGATGCGCGACCTCGAGACGATCCGCCTCGCCCTGACCGCAGCCGAGACCGGCCACCTCGTGTTCGGCACGCTGCACACCAGCTCGGCGGCAAAGACCATCGACCGCATCATCGACGTGTTCCCGGGCGGAGAGAAGACGATGGTCCGCTCGATGCTCTCGGAGTCGCTGCGCGCGGTCATCTCACAGACGCTGCTCAAGCGCACGTCGGGAGGCCGTATCGCGGCCCACGAGATCATGATCGCGACGCCCGCCATCCGTAACCTCATCCGCGAGGACAAGGTCGCCCAGATGTACTCGGCGATCCAGACCGGCCAGGCAGTGGGCATGCAGACGCTCGACCAGTGCCTGCAGGAGCTCGTGCGCCGGGGTCTGATCTCCAAGGCCGACGCGCGCGTGCGCGCGGTCAACAAGGACCTGTTCCGCTGAACCACCACCCGACGGGGACCCGCTCATGGAATTCAGCGACCTGCTGAACCTGATGGCGCAGAAGAAGGCGTCCGACCTGTTCATCACGGCGGACATACCGCCCTCCCTCAAGGTCAACGGCCTCATCACGCCGGTCAGCAAGACGCCGCTCAACAGCCGGCAGACGCGCGAGCTCGTCCTCTCGATCATGAGCCCGGAGCAGCGCCAGGAGTTCCTCGACACCAAGGAGTGCCAGTTTGCCGTGTCGAGCAAGGAGGCGGGGCGGTTCCGCGTCAGCGCCTTCTTCCAGCGCGACGACATCGGCATGGTGCTGCGCCGCATCGAGTCGCGGATCCCGAGCTTCGAGGAACTGCACCTGCCGCCGGTCCTGAAGGAGCTGACGGTGGCCAAACGCGGCATCGTGTTCTTCGTCGGCGCCACGGGCACCGGCAAGTCCACCTCGCTCGCGGCGATGATCGGCTACCGCAACCGCAGCACCTCCGGCCACATCATCACCATCGAGGACCCGATCGAGTTCGTGCACTCCCACGCTGGCTGCATCGTCACGCAGCGCGAGGTGGGCATGGACACGGAGTCCTACGGCGTCGCGCTCAAGAACACCCTGCGGCAGGCTCCGGACGTCATCCTCATCGGCGAGGTGCGCACGCGCGAGACGATGGAGTACGCCATCGCCTTTGCCGAGACCGGCCACCTGTGCCTCACCACGTTGCACGCCAACAACGCCAACCAGGCGCTCGACCGCATCCTGCACTTCTTCCCCGAGGATCAGCGGGATCAGGTCCTGATGGACCTGTCGCTGAACCTGCGGGCGATCATCGCGCAGCGCCTCGTGCGCAAGGCCGACGGCCAGGGGCGCCGCGCCGCCGTCGAGGTCCTGCTCAACACGCCGCTCGCGTCCGACTACATCAAGAAGGGCGACATCTACAAGCTCAAGGACCTGATGCAGCGGTCCACCGAGCAGGGGATGATCACCTTCGACCAGTGCCTCTACCAGCTCTACCGGCAGGGCGAGATCACCTACGAGGAGGCCATCGCGAACGCGGATTCGTCGAACGAGCTGCGCCTCATGGTCAAGCTCGGCAGCGAGGGGGCGGGCCGACCGTCGCGCGGTGCCGTCGACGGCCAGCAGGTCCTCGAGAAGAGCTCGCTGATCCAGAAGGCCGGACTGGTGAACGACGACGACGTCTGACGTTCGACCGCTCAGCCCGCTGCCGGGAAGGCCTGGTAGCCGTCGAACACCGGGCCGTCGACGCAGACGCGTTTCATCGCCGGCCCCTCGGGCGTCTCGATCAGCACCGCGCAGCCGGCACAGCCGCCGACGCCGCACGCCATGTACTCCTCGAGCGACACCTGGCAAGGCAGGCCGTGTCGGCGCGCGAGGCGCACCACCGCCTCGAGCATCGGGTGCGGGCCGCAGGCCAGGATCTCCACCGCACCGCGCTCGGGCGGGGGCAGTGCACCGAGCCAGACGTCCGCGAGCTCGGTCACGAACCCGTCGAAGCAGCCGGGATAGCCTTGGCGGCTCGCGAGTCGGCTGGGGACACCCCAATCGTCGAGCAGCGGCATGCAGCCGATGACGCCGTCCGGCAGGCCGGGCACGAGGATCTGCGACGGCCGGGCGGCGAACGGGAAGGGCACCTCGGAGCCGAGGATCACGAAGGGGCTGCAGCCGGGATCGCGGCGCAGCCGGTCCGCGAGGAAGATCATCGGCGGCATCCCGACCCCGCCGCCGATCAGCAGGGGCCGCCGGGCACCGGCCCGGAACGGCCTGCCGATGGGGCCGAGCACCGACACCGCGTCGCCCGCGACACGCCGGGACAGGAGGCGCGTGCCCCGGCCGACCGCCTTGTAGAGGAAGTCGACCCAACCTTCCTCGGGTGAGGCCCGCAGGATCGAGATCGGCCGGCGCATCGGCAGCGCCGGGTCGCAGGCGAGGTGTGCGAACTGGCCGGGCTCGGCGCGCCGGGCGCACTCGGGGCTCGCGAGCCGCAGCACGAACTGCTCGCCCGGGAAGGCCTCGTGCGCGAGAACCCGCGCGTCCTCGAGGTAGATGGTGTCCCGCTGCGCCACGTAGGCCATGCGACGCCCCTCAGCTGGCCGACCGGTAGACGAGCCGGCCCTCGAACAGCGTGTGCGTGACCTGCCCCGTGAACTCCCAGCCGTGGAACGGCGTGTTCCGGCCGGCGCTCGCCATCGTCGCGCGGTCGAGGCGCCAGACCGACCGCGGGTCGAAGACGCACACGTCCGCGGTGCGGCCGACGTCGAGCCGGCCGTAGGGCAGCGCGAGGATGCGCGCCGGCCCGTAGGTCAGGCGCTCGATCGCGGTGGGGAGGTCGAGCACGCCTTCCTCGACGAGCCGCAACGCGAGCGGCAGCAGGGTCTCGAGCGCGGAGATGCCCGGCGACGTCGCGGGGAAGGGCGCGTCCTTGGCGTCGATGTCGTGCGGCTGGTGGTCGGAGCAGATCGCGCCGATGGTGCCCTCGCGCACCGCCAGCCGGAGCATGTCGCGGTCGGTCGGCGTCCGCAGCGGCGGCGTCACGTGGCACTGCGGGTCGAAGTCCAGCAGGTCGTTGTCGGTCAGGTGGAGCTGGTGCGCGGACACGTCCGCGCTGACCGGCAGGCGCGCGGCCTGGGCGTCGCGCACCATGCGGACCGCGGTCGCGGTCGACAGCCCGCGGAAGTGGATGGTCGCCCCCGTGTGCTCGGCGAGCGCCAGGTCGCGCGCCACCGCCACGGTCTCGGCCGCCTCGGGGATGCCGGGCAGACCGAGACGCGCGGCCACCGCGCCTTCGTGCACGCAGCCGTTGTCCCGCAGGTGGCGGTCCTCGGGCCGCAGGAAGACGGTGATGCCGAAGGTCGCCGCGTACTCGAGGGCGCGGCGCTCGACCAGCGTGTTCACGATGGGCGCCTGGGCATTGCCCAGGGCCACGCAGCCGGCTGCCTGCAGCGAGGCCATCTCGCTGAGCTGCTCGCCGCGCAGGCCCTGAGTGAGGGCGCCCACCGACAGGACGCGCGCCTTGCGCGCCTGCTTGGCCCGGCGGCGGACCAGCGTGGCCACGGCGGGCGTGTCGATCACCGGGTCGGTGTCGGGCGGGCAGCACAGCGTCGTGACGCCCGAGCGCGCGGCTGCGGCCGTCTCGCTTGCGATGGTCGCCTTGTACTCGAACCCGGGCTCGCGCAGCCGCGCGGCGAGATCGACGATGCCAGGGCAGACGACCTGCCCGCGCGCATCGATGACGGTTGCGGGCGAGAATCCGTCGGGCGGCGCGCCGACCGCGGCCACCTTGCCGTCGAGGAGGTGCAGGTCGAGCTCGGCGTCGATGCCGTTGGCGGGGTCGACCAGCCGGCCGTTGACGATGCTGGTACCGGCGGCGCTCATGCGGGCTGCTCCTCCAGGGATGGGGCCTGCAGGCACATCGACATCACGGCCATGCGTACGGCGATGCCGTAGCTCACCTGCTCGAGGATCACGGAGTGCGGTCCGTCGGCGACGGCGGAGTCCATCTCGACGCCGCGGTTGATGGGGCCGGGGTGCATCACGATCACGTCCGGCCTGGCCGCGGCCAGGCGCTTCGGCGTGAGGCCCCACAGCTGGAAGTACTCGTGCTCGCTGGGCAGCAGCGCCCCCTGCATACGCTCCCGCTGCAGGCGCAGCATGATGATCACGTCGACGCCGCGGATGCCTTCCTCGAGGTCGTGGAAGACGTGCACGCCCAGCGTCCTGGCGGCGGTGGGGATCAGGGTTCGCGGGCCGATCACGCGCAGCTCCGAGACGCCGAGGGTGTTGAGCGCGTGGATCTGCGAGCGCGCGACGCGCGAGTGCAGGATGTCCCCGACGATCGCGATCCTGAGCGGCGCGAAGTCCCCCTTGTGGCGGCGGATCGTGAACATGTCGAGCATCGCCTGCGTCGGGTGCGCGTGCCGGCCGTCCCCGGCGTTCACCACGCCCACGCCCGGCGAGACGTGCTGCGCGATGAAGTGCGCCGCGCCGGAGTCCGCGTGCCGCACGACGAACAGGTCGACGTGCATTGCCTCGAGGTTCCGCAGCGTGTCGAGCAGCGTCTCGCCCTTGCTGGTCGCGGACGTGCCGATGTTGAAGTTGACGACGTCGGCCGACAGCCGCTTCGCGGCCAGCTCGAAGGTCGTGCGCGTGCGGGTGCTGGTCTCGAAGAACAGATTGCAGATCACCTTGCCGCGCAGCACGGGGACCTTCTTCACGGTGCGCGCCGACACCCCCGCGAAGGACTCCGCGGCGTTCAGGATGTCCACGAGGGTCTGGCGGCCCAGGCCCTCGATGGTGAGGAAGTGCCGCAGCCGGCCGTTGGCGTCCAGCTGCAGGTTCTCGCTCGCCGGTCGGGCGTACACGGCTCAGCCCCGCTTCCGCTGCCGGCTGGTCGCGATCTGCAGCGCGAGCGGCTCGGGTCCGGTCAGGATGACGTGCTCGCCCTCGCGCAGCGTGGGCCGCAGGCCCACGACCCGCGCCTCGATCGGCAGCTCACGGCCATCGCGCTCGATCAGCGCGACCAGCATGACCGAGGCGGGCCGGCCCCAGTCGAAGATCTCGTTGAGGGCGGCGCGCACGGTGCGGCCGGTCTGCAGCACGTCGTCCACCAGGACGATGTGGCGGCCGTCGACGTCGAACGGAATCTTCGACGGCTTGACCTCCGGGTGCATGCCCACGCGCGTCAGGTCGTCGCGGTAGAACGAGATGTCGAGCGTGCCGAGGGGGTCGGGAAGATCCAGCAGCCGGTGCAGGCGCTGCGCGACCCACACGCCGCCGGTGTGGATGCCGACCATGGCGGGCTGCTCGATGCGCGAGGCCGCAAGCTCGTCGCCGATCTCGCGCGCCATGCCGTCGATGAGGTCCAGGATCGCCTCGTGCTGCAGGAAGGGGCTAGTCTCGGTCATTGAGCCAGGTCTCCAGGATGAGGCGCGCCGCCACCGCGTCGACCGCCGCCGCGTCGCGCACGCCGTCGCGGCCGAGCTGGCGCCGCGCCTCGCGGGTCGTCAGGCGCTCGTCGGCCATGTGGACGGGGAGCCGATAACGCCCTGCCAGCTGACGAGCGAAGCGGCGCGCCCGCACGGCCACCGGGGCCTCGGTGTCGTCCATCTCGAGGGGCAGGCCCACGACGAACGCCTCCGGCTGCCAGTCCGCCACGAGGCGGCCGATGGCCGTCCAGTCGGGCGACTCGTCGCGCGTCGGAAGCGTGACGAGCGGCGTCGCCGTACCCGTGACCGTCTGCCCGACCGCGACGCCGATCTTGCGGGTGCCGTAGTCGAAACCGAGCACCGCCCCCATCGGGCTCAGGCGTGCCCAGCGTCGGCGGAGAGCAGCGTGAGGTCGACGCCGAGCAGGCGCGCCGCGGCCGCCCACCGCTCCTCTGCCGGCAGATCGAACAGCACGCGGATGTCCGACGGGCCGCTCAGCCAGGCGTTGTCCTGCAGCTCGCTCTCGAGCTGCCCGCTCGCCCAGCCGGCGTAGCCCAGCGCGACCAGCGTCCGCTCGGGGCCCTCGCCGCGCGCCATCGCCTCGAGGATGTCGCGCGACGTCGTGATGTAGATGCCGGTGGTGACCTTGAGGGTGGAGCTCCAGGGCGTGGTCTTGGTGTGCAGCACGAAGCCGCGCTCGTTGTCGACGGGGCCGCCCAGGTACACCGGCTGCGCCTCGACCTCGGGGGCGGCGCCCTGGATGTTCATGTGGGCGAGGACGTCGCCGAGCGACAGGTCGAGGGGCCGGTTCACCACGATGCCCATCGCCCCCTTCTCGGTGTGCTCGCAGATGTACGTGACCGTGCGCGCGAAGTTGGGGTCGCGCAGGCCGGGCATGGCAATCAGGAACTGGCTCGTCAGGTTGGCGAACTGGGTCATGCCGCTAGTATCCGGCTGCCGTGCGCCCACCCGCAAGCAGCGGCCGGACAGCGCCTCAGCGCCCCGCGTAGACCCGATCGCCGCTCGTGAACTGCCACGTGCGGGTGATCTCGAGGACGTCGGTGTCCTTGCGGATCTCGGGGGGAAACGGTGCGTAGGGCGCGGCGAGTCGGACGATCCGTATTGCGGCGTCGTCCAGCACCTTCTGTCCCGACGAGCGCACCAGGCGGACGTTCTCCAAGCTGCCGTCCGCGCGCACGGAGACGTGCAGGATGAGGTCGCCGTAGAGCTTGCGCCGCTTCGCCTCGTCCGGGTAGTTGAGGTTGCCGACGCGCTCGACCTTCTGTCGCCACGTGTCGAGGTACGCGGCGAAGCGGTACTCCCGCGTGCTCGCGTTGATGGAGCGCCGCCGCGAGTCGCCACTGGGAGACTGGCTGCGCCGGTCGATCTCGGCCGTCAGGCGGTCGATCTCGAGCTGCGTGCTGGCGAGCAGCGAGCCGATGTCGGTGCGGCGTCGCGCCTCGCGGGGAGGTTCCTGCGGGGCGGCGGGCGTGGCCTCGCGCGGTGCAGACGGCGCGGCCAGTACCTGCGGGACGGGGAGCGGGGGCGGCACCTCGCGCAGGCGTGGCTCGACGAGCTCGGGCGGAGGCGCGGGAGGCGGTCCCGCGGGCGTCACGACTTCCGGGGCCTTCTGGAGGGCTCCGCCCGCCTGGCTGACCTGGGCGAGGGCCTCCGCGTCCTTCGGCGCCTCTGTCGTCGGTGCCCGCGGCCGAACGACCGTGACCTCCAGCAGCCGGTCGGGGCTGGAGCGCGGCTCGCGCGGCAGCTCGAAGCCGGCGCCGAGGAGGATCAGCGCGTGGACCGCGACGGCCGCGAACAGCGCGTAGGTGAGCGGGTCGTGACCCTCGAGCGTGGCGGTGCGCATCACCGGCCTCGTCGCGCGAGCTGCGTGCCGACGCACTCGATGAGCTGTCCGGCGATGTCCAGGCCGTAGGCCGCGTCGAGCTCGCGAATGCAGGTCGGGCTCGTGATGTTCACCTCCGTCAGCCAGTCGCCGATCACGTCGATTCCGGCGAACAGCACGCCGCGCTCGCGCAGCACCGGGCCGACCCGGGCGGCGATCCAGCGGTCGCGCTCGCTGAGCGCCACCCCGTGCCCGGTGCCGCCGGCCGCGAGGTTGCCGCGGGTCTCGCCCGCCTTGGGCACCCGGGCAAGGGCGTAGGGGACCGCCTCGCCGTCGATCAGCAGGATGCGCTTGTCGCCCTCGCGGATCTCCGGGATGTAGCGCTGCGCCAGGGCGTAGCGGGTGCCGTCGCCGGTCAGGGTCTCGAAGATCACGTTGCGGTTGGGGTCGTCGCTGCGTACCCGGAAGATCGACTGGCCGCCCATCGCATCGAGCGGCTTGATCACCACGTCGCCCTGCTCGTCGAGGAACGCGGCGAGGGCGGCGCAGTCCCGCGTCACCCGCGCCGGCACGCAGCACTCGGGGAACCACGCGGTCGCGAGCTTTTCGTTGAGGTCGCGCAGCGCCGCCGGCCGGTTGACCACGAGCGTGCCGTGCCGCTCCGCGAGCTCGAGCAGCTGCGTGGCGTGCACGTACTCCATGTCGACCGGCGGGTCCTTGCGCATGAGCACCGCCGGGAGGGCGTCGAGCGGCGCGACGCGCTCCGGCCCGAGCGTGTACCAGTGCTCCTTCGCGTCGCGCACCTGCACCGGGCGCATGCGCGCGTGGCAGCGGCCGTCGGCGACGAAGAGGTCCGCCATCTCCATGTACCAGAGCGGCCAGCCACGGGCCTGCGCCGCGAGCATCATGGCGAAGGTGCTATCTTTGTGCGGCTTGATCGTGGCGATGGGATCCATCACCACGCCGAGATCGAATGGCATCGCAGGGCCCCGACGCGTGGCGGTTCGCGCGATTGTGGGCGGCGCCCCCGGCAACGGCAAGGCGGCCGGCCCGGCCGACACGGAGGACTCGCAGTGCAGAACCCGTCCGCTTCCGATTACCTGGACGTGCTCGGCGCCGAGCTGGTGGAGCACCTGCGTCGCGCCAAGGCCGCCCTCGAGCCGGTCGGCAGCCGCGCAGTGGGAGACCTCGGGGCCGCGGTGTGCGCGGCGGAGGTCGGGCAGGCGCTCGCGGTGCTTCGCCCGCTGGGACTCGAGCTGCTGGGGATGCTGGCCGAGGACCTCGCGCGCCTGGCGGCGTCCCTCGAGTCGCAGCCCGAGGCGCGCCGGGTGGAGTTGGTCGGCCTGCTCCGCCACGGCATCGACCAGCTGCGGGACGGCATCGAGCGGCGCGCGCTCGGCCGGCCCGAGGGCGCTTGGGCGGTGATCGCCGTGCTCAACGAGCTGCGCGCCGCGCTCGGCGGTGCGCTGGTTTCGCAGGCGCGCCTCTTCGCACCCGACCTCGAGGCGGAGCTCGCCGGGCTCGCCGCGCAGCCGGGCGCGCCGCACCCCGAGTTCGCCGACGTGGCGCGGGGCGAGCGCATCGTCCTGCACCGCGCGATGTATCTCTGGTACAGCAACCGGGAGCCCGAGCGCGCGCTGCGCAAGCTGCGCCGCGTCGCACAGACGATGCGCCGCGTGGCGGGCAGCGCGCTCCTGCAGCGCCTGTTCCTGGTGCTCGAGGCCGTCGCGGTGGGCGCGAGCGAGCAGGTCGGTCCGCCCACCCAGGCGCTGCGTCACCTGCTGCTGCAGGTGGACGCGCTGCTCAAGCTCGGCGCCGAGGGCGGCGAGGCGGCGGTCACCGCCGCGGTGCCCCCGGCGCTGATGCGCAACCTGCTGTTCCAGGTCGGCTCGTGCGGGTCCGTGCACCGCATCGTGCAGTCCGTTCGGCGCGGCGCCGACCTTCGGCTGCTCAGCATCAGCGGTTTCGACGGGCGCGAGGCGCTCGCGCCGCTGCTGCGCGAGGAGATCGCGCGCGTGCAGCGGCTGCTCGACGAGCACCTCGGCGGTCAGCCGGGCCCCCTGGGCGGTCTCGCCGAAGCCCTGCAGAACCTCTCCGACGCGCTCGGGCTTGCCCAGACGGGGGAATTGCGCCGGCAGCTCGAATCGCCGCTCGCCGCGTTGTCGCGGGCGAGGGAGGCGGGCGTGGCGCCGACCGAGGCCCTGGCCGCGCTGCAGGCGGCGCTGGTCACGATCGACGGCGAGCTGCGCCAGGGCGTGTTCGCGCCGCCCGAGGATCACGCCCTGCCCGCCGCGCTGCCTCCGCCGGTCGAGCCGTTCGAGGAGGTCGAGGTCGTCGACCGTCGCGCGGCGCACGACGGCGCGGACTTCGCGATGCCGGCGGAGCTGTCCGCCGCCGAGTCGCCGACCGACGTCGCGGCGGTGACGGCCGATGCGCTGCCTGCCCCGGTGGAGGCTTTCGACTTCCCCGCGTTGCCCGACCTCGCCGCGACGGATTCGGCGCAGGCGGCCGCTCTCGAGGCGCTGGACGAGGACATCCGGGAGGTCTTCCTCGAGGAGGCGTCGGAGCGCGTCGCGGCCCTGCGCGAGGCCTACGTGAGCTGGTCGGCGCAGCCGGAGGACGAGCAGGAGCTCGCGACGGTCCTGCGCCTTCTCGGGGAGCTCAAGTCGACGGGCCGGCTCGTCGGCGCGCACACCCTGAGCGAGGTCTGCTGGGTCCTGCAGGCGGCGCTCGAGCGCTGCCGCGACCTCGCGCTGCCGCTCGGCGAGGCGGTCCTCGACGCCCTGGATCAGGGAATCGAGGCGGTGGACAGCCTGGTCGCGGCGCACGTCACGGGCGCGCCGGTCGCCGACGACCCGCGCGTCGTCGAGCAGCGGCTCTACGCGCTGCTGGCGTCCGACCCCGCAAAGCTCGAGCGCGACGCCGTGGCGCGCCCGCGCGCCCGCCGCCCCACACCTCCCCGTGGTGCGCCCGACCCCGACGCCGAGGACCTCCTCGCGGCGGCCGACGTGAGCGTCGCGGACATCCTCGCGGACGAGGCGGACGACCTGGTCGAGATCCTGGCGGAGGGCCTCGAGGGCCTGGCGCGGCGGCCCGACGGCGTCGGCTGGCTCGTCGAGATGCGCCGGGCCCTGCGCTCGCTCTCGGCCACTGCGCGCTACGCCCAGTCGCTGCAGCTCGCCGCGCTGAGTGACGCGCTGGAAGGCGTCCTGGCGCGCGCCGCCGACGGCGCCGGCGCGCTGGGTGCCGAAGCGCGCGCCCTGGCCGACGAGACGCTCGAGGTGCTGCGCGCGGCCGTGGACGCGCTGCGCGGGCGGCGGACCCCGCCGGTCCCGCTCGACCTCGTCGACCGCCTGAGGCGGGGTGACACGGGGCAGCTCGCGGACGCCGGCGCGGTCGAGGGCGGCGAGTCCGCGTTGCCCACGGGCCAGGAGGAGCGGGGCGGCCCGTCGGGCCGGGCGCTGCGCGAGCACGTGACGGCCTTGCGCGACTACGTCGGGCAGCTCGAGGGCATCGTGGCACGCCTCGCCCGCGCACCCCAGCGCTCGGCGACCGACGTCGCGGACCGGGCCCGGGCCTTGGCCGACCTGGGCCCCTGCGCCGACGGCATCCACGCCGTCAGCCTCGCGATCGACGCCCTGGTCGGCGGGGACCGGCTGGACTGAACGACTGTCAGCTTTCTTTACGAATCGTGGTGAGCCGTGCGCGGCCGGATATCGGAAGACCCTGAATCGCCGCGGTTTTCCAAGAACGGCATTCCTCTTGCGTCCCGATTCGCTCGGTTAACCTCGTATCACGTCAGGAGACGCCCGTGAAGCGCACCACCCGATCTGCCCTGGCGCTCGGCCTCGCCGCCGCGCTCGCTACCGGCACCGCCTCGGCCTACACGAATCTGTATGCGTTCGGGGACAGCCTCTCCGACAGCGGCAGCGTGTCCGCGACCGTCGAGTTCCTGACCGGCACCCCGCTGCTCGGTCCGCCCTATGCCGGTCGGGGCTCGAACGGGCCGGTCGCGGTCGAGTACCTCGCCGCGTCGCTCGGGCTGTCCGCGCTGCCCGCAGGGTCCACGGTCACCCTCCCCCCGCCGCCGCCCGGCGGCACCACGATCACGGTGCCTCTCGGGGGCACGAACTACGCCCAGTTCGCCGGCGCCACCGCCAACATAACGACCGTGAGCGGGAACACCTACGACACCTACCTCGCGTCGAACCCGACCTTCGCCGCGGCCGGCGGGGCGATCTTCAACGGCCACGCCGGCATCGACAAGCAGGTGGCCGCCTTTGCCGCCGCCCTCGGCGTGGGGGGCGCGGACCCGAAGGCGCTTTACTCGGTGTGGGGCGGGGCGAACGACGCGTACATCGCGCTCGAGGACCCGGCCTTCCTGTTGCTCGCGGCCGGCGACCCGGCGGCCGCGGCGGGGGTGATCTTCGCGACCGCGACCGAGTCGGCCGGCAACGTCGGCGAGTCGGTGGCCGCCCTGGCCGCCCTCGGCGCCCGGCACTTCCTCGTGCCCAACATTCCGGACCTCGGGCTGACCCCGACCGCCGTGAGCCAGGGCCCCGCGGCGGTCGCGGCGCTGTCGCTCTTCACGGACGTGTTCAACGCGACGCTCGCCGGCATCCTCGATGCGCTCGAGGACACCGGGCTCGACGTGGTGCCATTCGACGTCGAGGCGCTGCTCAACCAGGTCGCCGCCACCCCTGACGCCTTCGGCTTCGTGAACACCACGAGCCAGTGCATCCTCGAGTTCGAGGCCTGCGCCGCGTCGGGCTTCCGCTACCTCTTCTGGGACGGCGTCCACCCGACGACCTACGCGCACTCGATCCTCGGCGGCCTGTTTGCCCGCGCGGTTCCCGAGCCGGCGACCGTGCTGGTGTTCCTGCTCGGCCTGGCGCTGATCGCGCGGCGCTTCGCCGGTCGGGCGGTCAGGGCAGCCTGATGCAGGGGGCTGTCGGCGGGGGCTGCGCGCGGGAGACCTGCAGGGTCAGCGCAGATCCCCCCACAACGCCTGGATCGCCGCGAGCGCCGCGAGCGGGGCGGTCTCGGTCCGCAGGATGCGCGGGCCGAGGCGCACGCCGGCGAAGCCGGCCTGCAGTGCCCGTGCCCGCTCCTCCGGCGACAGTCCGCCCTCCGGGCCGACCAGCAGCGTGAGGTCGCTGCCCGGGGCAGGGAGGTCGGCCAGCGACCGATCGGCCCCGGGGTCGAGGAGGAGTCCGGCGCCGGACGCTCCCGACAGCCACGCGACGAGCGGCAGCGGCGGGTGCAGGACGGGCAGGCGCCGCCGCCCCGACTGTTCGCACGCGGCGACGAGCACGCCCCGCCAGTGCGCGGCGCGGCGCTCGCCGCGCGCCGCGTCGAGGCGCACCACGCTGCGCTCCGCGAACAGCGGCTGGACGCCCGCGACGCCGAGCTCGACCGCCTTCTGGATCGCGAAATCCATCCGCTCGCCGCGCGAGACCCCGATCGCGAGGTGCAGGCGCAGTGGCGGCGCAGGCTCCGGCTCCCCCGCGGCCTCGACCACCACCCGGGTTCCCTGGCGTCCCGCGCCGAGCAGCCGCGCCGCGTAGTCGCGGCCGTCGCCGTTGAACAGGATCACCGCGTCGCCGGCGCCGAGGCGCAGGACGCGCGCGAGGTGGGCCGCCGCGTCGCCGGGCAGCTCGAGCGTGCGGCCTGCGGCGAGCGGCGAGTCGACGTAGACGCGGGGCGTGCGCACGATCAGTCCCGCGTCGCGAGGTCGATGCCCTCCGCCGCCACGCCGGCGAGCCAGCGGATCTGCTCGGGCGTGATCACGTAGGGCGGCATGAAGTAGACGACGTTGCCGAGCGGGCGCAGCAGCGCGCCGCGCGCGAGCGCGTGCCGGTAGACGCGCAGGCCGCGCCGCTCCTGCCAAGGGTAGGGAGTGCGCTTCGCGCGGTCCGCGACCATCTCGATCGCGAGGATCATCCCCGTCTGGCGCACCTCGCCGACGTGCGGGTGGTCCGCGAGCGGCGCCGCGGCCTCGGCCATGGCCCTCGCCAGCGCGGCATTCGCCTCGATCACGCGGTCCTGCGCGAAGATGTCCAGCGTCGCCAGCGCGGCCCGGCAGGCGAGCGCGTTGCCGGTGTAGCTGTGCGAGTGCAGGAAGGCGCGCAGGGTCGCGTAGTCGTCGTAAAAGGCCTGGTAGACCGACTCGCGGGTGACCACCGCCGACAGCGGGAGATAGCCGCCCGTCAGCCCCTTGGACAGGCACAGGAAGTCCGGCGTGACGCCGGCCTGCTCGCAGGCGAACAGGGTGCCGGTGCGGCCGAAGCCCACCGCGATCTCGTCGGCGATGAGGTGCACGCCGTGGCGGTCGCAGGCGTCGCGCAGCAGCGAGAGGTACACGGGGTGGTACATGCGCATCGCCCCCGCGCACTGCACGAGCGGCTCGACGATCACGGCGCAGACCTCGTCCGCGCGGGCCGCGAGCAGCGCCTCCATGTCGGCGAAGACGCGGCGCGAGTGCGCCTCCCACGACTCGCCCGGCTCGCACGCGTGGCAGTCGGGCGAGGGCGCCGTCAGCACCTCCATCAGCAGCGGCGCGTAGGTCTCCTTGTAGAGCGCCACGTCGCCCACCGCGAGCGCGCCCAGGGTCTCGCCGTGGTAGCTGTTCGCGAGGGTCACGAACTTCGTCTTCCGCGGCCGGCCGCAGTTGCGCCAGTAGTGGAAGCTCATCTTGAGCGCGACCTCGACCGCGGACGAGCCGTTGTCCGCATAGAACACGCGGCCGAGGCCCGGGGGGGCGAGTGCCACCAGGCGCTCCGCGAGCTCGAGCGCCGGGCCGTGCGTGAAGCCGGCCAGGATGACGTGCTCGAGCTGCTCGAGCTGCTCCCGCACCGCGGCGTTGATGCGGGGGTTGGCGTGGCCGAACAGGTTCACCCACCACGAGCTGATCGCGTCGAGGTAGCGCCGGCCGTCGAAGTCCTCGAGCCACACGCCCTCGCCGCGGCGGATCGGGACCATCGGCAACTGCTCGTGGTCCTTCATCTGGGTGCAGGGGTGCCAGAGCACCGCGAGGTCGCGGGCGGCGATGGCGGCGTTGAGATCGGGTCGGCTCATGGCGCGTGGACCGGGGCCTGTCCGCTGCTCGCAGCACGCCGGCTCCGGCCCGTCGCGAGGCCGCCACCGCGACCGGCAGGCGGCGGGCGCGTCTGCGGCCTGGCAGGGAGCATGGCGCGGGTCCGGCCTGTCTCGGGAACTGGCGGTCGCAGGGCGGCAGACCCAGGCACGGATCGTGCTCGGTCATATTCATCGACGGTGCGAGCCCATGGACCTCATCCCCCCCGACTACTTCCTGAACGACGCCTACGACGAGCTG